>JAEZYZ010000388.1 GCA_023418705.1 Pseudomonadota bacterium
CGCCCCCTCCCCGCCCCCGTCACCTGGCCCCCAAGTATGCTTTGTGGGCCGGCGCCCGCGTCGGCTGGTTCGTCCCCTTCGGCAACCTCTGGGGGCGCTGCCTGGACGCCTCCTGCTTCGCGATCGACGGCGTGGGATTCGGAGAGTTCGCCTCGTCGGGTCCCATGTTCGAGCTCGACATCGGCGCGCGCATCAGCCGCAACTACAACGTGTTCATCACCTGGGAGCGCGCGCAGCTGGGCGCCGGCAACGCCAGCGCCGCCGAGCGGCTGTTCTACGTGGGCACGGAGGCGGAGCAGGAGGGGCTGTCATCGAACAGCACGGATTTCTACGGCCTGGGCTTGCGCGTCTCGTCCGATCCGGACGACATCGGATTTTTGACCGAGGTGGCCGTGGGCTACCGGCGCTTCATCGCGGTGTTCGAAGATGACACCGAGCTGCAGCTCACCGATGGTTTGTTCGAGGCGCGGCTTGGCCTGGGTGCCGACATCCGGCTGAGCCGGAACTTCTCGCTCACGCCGCTCGCGACCATCGGGGTCGGCAGCTTCGGCGACGCGGAGGTGGTGCAGGGCGGCATCCGGCGCGAAGCGACCGATGCCGATTCGGTCTCGACCTCGCATGGCTGGCTCACGCTGCAGGTCGGGGGACATTTCGACTTGCTGCCCAGCAAAGAGTGACGAACCCAAACCCCAAAGCCGGCTAGGGTTCCGCCATGTCGCGGGGCTTCGGCAAGGTCATTGGCGGGTGGGTGGTCTCGGTTTGCCTGGGGTGCAGCACGAGCAGCATCGGTGAAGAGGGCACCGGTGGCTCGGGGGGCAGCGCGCCGTCGTCCGGGGGGACGGGTGCGAGCACGAGCAGCAGCGGCGGGGCCGGCAACGCGAGCAGCGGCGGGTCAGCCGGCAGCCCCTCAGCGACCGGCGGGACGGGAGACGGTGGAACGCCCGGCGCAGGGGGCGCGGGCGGTAGCGCCGGCGACGCGGGAACGGCGGGAACCGGTATGGGGGCGAGCGGCGCAGGCGGCGCTGCTGGCGCGAGCGGCGCTGCTGGCGCGGGCGGCGCTGCTGGCGCGGGCGGCGCATCGCGCACCTGGAGCGACGCCGAGCGTGTGCAGACCGAGTCGCTGGTCGCGCTCCTGCCAGACGTCGCGTTCGCCGACGGCACGGCGGTGTTCGTGTGGAACGACTCCGGCGGCGTCAAAGCTCGCCGCTACGATCTGGACCGCGAGACCTGGTCGGAGCCGGCGACCATCGACGATCGCGCCCGGACACTCAATGCTCGGGTCGGTGTCGACGCCGCGGGGCGCTTCATCGCCGTGTACGCGCACCACCGAGAGGACCCGCAGATCGAGGGGGCGTGGGCGAGCCGCTCCCTCGATGGCATCCACTGGTCGGCGCCGGTGTTGCTGCACGCCGGGCAGGCTTGCTGCGCGGTCGAGCTGGCCGTCGCCGCCGACGGAACGGCCCGCGCGGTCTGGGAGGAGTACGCCTCCAACCAGACGTCTTTGTGGACGGCGCATTTCGACGGCGCGGCATGGTCCACGGCGGTGTTGGCCGCCGCGCCTGCGACGGGGGAGCTGACGCCCGAGCCCCGGCGCCCTCGCCTCGTCAGCGACGGCCAGGGCAACGGCGCGCTGGTTTGGGTCCAACCCGCCGAGGGCGAGTCCGTCGACAGCGTCTGGGCGAAAAGCTACAGCGGTCCAGACCTGGCGGGCGCCGCCACGCCGCTCGACGTTCACGACGACGAGTGTGAGGCCCCCGCCGTCGACATGAACGCCGCGGGCCAGGTGATCGCGGTGTGGAATCAGCCTGGGACGTCCTCGGACGAGATCTGGGCCAACCGCTTCGTCCCGAACACCGGCTGGGTGGGAGCCGAGCAGGTGGCGCGGGACGGCGAGCACATGCACGAACCGGCGATCGCGGTCGATGCATCGGGCAACGCGCTGCTCGTCTACTCCTATCGAGAGAACGGTCACTACGGACTCGTGTCGTTGCGCTTCCAATCGGCCACTGGCTGGACGGATCGGGCGCCGCTCGAGCAGAGCAACGCTTCGCCCGACCGCATCGGCGACCAGCTCTACCCGGACATCGCGATCGGCGCGGACGGCGACGCGGTGGTCGTGTGGGCGAGCTTCAGCGACGAGCTCACGAGCGGCGTCGTCTCACGCACGCTCTCCGCCGCCAGCGGGAGCTGGGCGCCGGTGACCGTCCTCGGCCGCCACGATCACCTGCAAGCGTTCGTGCCCAGAGTGGCGTTGGACGCCGACGGGCGCGGCGCCGCGACCTGGTATTTTCGGCAAGGCGACGCGGACGGCGACATCATGGGCGACGAAGCGCACGTCGAGGTGCCGTACGCGGCGTTCTATCGTTGACGCCGATAGGAGCCGGCCCAGGCCGCGAGCGGCCTCACGTCGACCACTCGACGCAGCCTGCCAGCGCGGCGCGCACGGCGCTGTCCAGGCTGGCCAGCGAATAGGGTTTGGGCAACCAGATCAACCCTTGCTCGGCCGCCTGAGCGTCGAGCTTCGCGGGGGCGAACCCGCTGGCGATCAGCGCCTTCTGTTCGGGCCGGAGCGCACGGAGCATCGCCACCATTTCGATGCCGTTGGTGCCCCCGGGCATGATCATGTCCGCGATGACCAGATCGAAGGCGGGATCGCGAGAGAAGATCGCCAGCGCTTCCTCTGGTGTCTGAGCGGCCTCGACGCGATAGCCGAGGTGCTCGAGGCTGCGCCGGGCAGTCCGGAGCTGCACGAGCTCGTCGTCGACCACCAGGATGCGCTCGTGGCCCCCCACCACCGCTGGCGGCAGGCTGGTCGTGCAGGCGCTCTGCTCGAGCAACGGCAGATAGATCGAGAACGTGCTCCCGTGGCCGGCCTGGGTTTTCACCCGCATCGTCCCGAGCGAATCCTGCACGATGCGATTGACGATCGCCAAGCCGAGCCCGTTGCCGACCCGGCCGGTGTGCCGCTTGGACGAGAAGAACGGCTCGAGGATGCGCGGCAGGTTCTCTTCGGCGATCCCCACCCCGTCGTCCTCCACCTCGATGACGGCGTAGCGGTCGGCGCCGAAGGGCAGGTCGCTCAGATGGGCATCGGCGGCCGCCTCGAAGACACGGACTTCGACCGAGCCCTGACCTTTTTGGATCGCGTCGACCGCGTTGATGACGAGGTTGGTGACGGCGCGGATCATGTGGGGCTTGGAGGCTTGCACGACCAGCGGCTTGCTGGGCACCCGGAGCACCAGCGAGACGTTGGCCTTGCTCTCGCAGATGGCGGTGAAGTTGCGACGCTCGTTCTCGACCAGCTGGCTCAGGTCGAGCGTCGTCGTTGGCACCTCGTTGCCTCTGCCGAGCGCGAGCAGATCACCGATCGTGTGCGCGGCGCGCTGGGCGGCCTGCCGGATCATCTCGAGATCTTCCTCGACCAAGGCGGCGACCGAGCCGGTGCCCGCGCGTCGGAGCTCGCGCTGAATCGCTTCGGGCAGGGCGACCAGCGGACCTAGCACGTTGTTCAAGTCGTGAGCCACCCCCCCGGCGATCAAGCTCACGGAACGGAGCCGCTCGACGGTCGCCCGCTTCTCCTCCTGGGCCTGCGCGTGGCGACGTTCCTCGGCGATGAACTGTTGATGCAGCTGCACCGTCTTGATGGCGCTGCCGATCTGCTCGCGAAGCAGCTCGTAGATGCGCAAGCGGTGCGGGAGCTCCAGCACCGCGACGCCGAGCTGCTGGTTTTCGAACGTGAGCGGCAAGACCGTCAGGGTTCGCCGCCCGGAGGACAGAAAGGCCCCGTCGGGGAAGAGCAGCCCCGACGGGTAGGGGTGGTCGGGCAGGGTCATCGCGACCCCGTCTTCGAGATACAGCAGCGGGACGAGCTGCTTGCCGCCCGCTTCCGGATACAGCGCCACCAGGCCGTGTTGAACGCCGAGCCGCGGCAGCTCCGAGGCCAAGGCGCGCTGCAGCCCCGGCAGCGTCAGACTGGTGGCGAGCTGCTCCCAGCCGGATCTCATCTCCATCAGCACGGCGTTGGTGCGGAGCAGCTCCTGGGCGACGCGACGGTAGGCGTGGCTCCCCACCTGGGCACGCGCGGCATGGAAGGCCCCCTCCATGCGGCTCGGCGAGCCGCCCAGCATGGTCGAGGCGCGCAGACTGGTGATGACCCGCTGCAGCTCGTGGATCGGCACGTGGGTGCCGGAGGTGCGCCGGACGAACGCGTCGAGCGCGGCGAGCAAGGCGCCGTCCTCGCCGGCTTGCTGCGCCTCCACGGCACGGATCAGCTCACCCCTCCAGTGGGCGCACTGCTCTCCGCTGCCGACCAGCGGGCTCAACAGGTTGGCCAGGTCGGGGCCCCGGCGGTCCGCGGCGCTCGAGCCGCCGAGACGGCCATCGCCGCAGAGCGTCTCGGTCGGACGGCAGCCGCACGACTCGCGGACCACGAGCTCCGTGCCGATCGTGAGCTCTCGCGGCACCTCGTGGCCTTCCCACATCGCCACCAGGTGCGCGATCGCGAGCGCGCCGATTTCCGCCATCGGCTGGCGCACCGTCGTCAGGGGCGGCTCGCTCATCCATGCCCCGGGAGCGTCGTCGAAGCCGGCGACCGCGATCGCGCCCGTCGTGTCCGCCCCGTTGCGCAAGACCTCGAGCGCGCCGAGCGCCATGTCATCACTGGCGGCGATGATCGCGTCGAAGGGGATCTTGCGCTCGAGCAGCAAGCGCACCGCCTCGCGTCCGGAGGAGGTAGAAAAATCACCCGCAATGATGGCGTCGGATCGAAGCTCGATCCCGAAGCGTGCCAACGCGGCGCGCGTGCCGCGCAGGCGTTGCTCCGACTCCTCGTGCTCTTCGGGGCCGGCGATGTAGGCAATCTGGCGCCGTCCGTGGTCCCTCACGAGGTGATCGACGATTTTGGTCACCCCGCTCAGGTTATCGACCAAGATGCTCGGGATCGTCCCGCTCGATTGCCCGACCGAACAGGTCGGCACCGGGCACAACCGCCGGATCCTCTCGATCACCTCGGCGAGCGGCGCGTATGACGCGATGCAACCCGACGCCAAGACGATGCCGTCGATGCGGCGTGGGTCGATGAGCTCGTAGATCTGGCGTTGCGCCGACGTGCGGGTCCAGCTGCTACGACCGGCATACACGAACAAGTCGAAGCCGCCCTCGGCGCACGCCTGCTCGAGACCCAGCTTCAGCGTTCCTTGATAGTCCGCTCCCTGACCGGTATCGTTGGTGAAGAAGGCGACGGTCTTGCGGCGAGCCACGGATAACGTCCTGATACGGCCGAGGCGGTCGCTCCGGTTAGAGCCACTCGCTCGATCTGAGCACATCCTTTGGCCGCCGGGCGATCAGAAGATCCTTGCCGGGCTTCGACGAACCGGGCGCCGGCCGCGCTCTCGCTGATCCTCCATCTCCAGCGCCTGCGGCGCCGCAGTCGGAGCGGTGGTCACGGGTCGCGCAAGGTGGTCGCCGCGCCCACGAGCGTTGACGGCTCCCCGCTCCCACGGCAGAAGAGCGCTCATGAGCAGCGACGGCGTGTTCTCCCTGCCCCGGTACCCCGTGCACGTCGGCCTCGGCGGCACGTTGGTGGTTCAACCCGAGTACACGGGCGATCTGGCCTGGTACGAAAGCTACGAGGGACGGACCCGAGCCGACGGGCGCGACGGACGGCTCGTCACCATGCACACCTTTTCGTCGTCGTGGGGCAGCTGGGAGATGCACCCACAGGGCGAGGAGCTGGTGCTGTGTGTGGCGGGTCGGATGACCTTGATCCAAGAGCTCGACGGCAGCCTCCGCGAGCTGACGCTGGAGGCGGGGGACGCGGCGATCAACCCCGCGGGGGTGTGGCACACGGCCGATGTCGAAGGGGAAGCGACGGCGTTGTTCATCACCGCGGGCCTCGGGACCGAGCACCGGCCGCGCTGACGGCGCCGACCCTCAAAGGACCATGGATCGAATCGAGCCCCTGCGACGTTTGCTCATCGAGCACCGGCCAGCGCTGCCCAACGAGCAGGCGTTCGCCGTCCGCATGCGCGCGCTCGTCACCGGCAGCGCCGCGCCCCTGTCGCGCCACCAGTTCGAGCCGGGGCATTTCACGGCCAGCGCCTTCGTGCTCTCACCGGATGCTCGATCGCTGCTGCTCATTCATCACAAGAAGCTCGGGCTCTGGCTTCAGCCCGGCGGCCACCTGGAACCCGCGGACCCGGACGCGCCGTCCGCCGCTCGGCGAGAAGTCGCCGAGGAGGTCGGGCTCGACGACCTGGATCTGCTGGTCGACGGCCTGTTCGACATCGATATTCACCAGATCCCGGCGTACGGCGCCGAACCCGCCCACGAGCACTTCGACCTGCGCTTCCTCTTCAAAGCGCGCTCGCTCGCGCACCGGGCGGGGAGCGACGTGCTCGGCGCTCGCTGGGTACGCTTGCAAGACGTGGCGCGCATCCAATCGGACGAGTCGGTCCTGCGCGCCGTGCGCAAGCTCTGCTGAAGCCGAGCCTCAGCCGCAGATGCGCTCGGCGAGGTCGAGTTGCTCATCGAGCAGCTCGGCCAACAGCGGACGCAGCGCCGCCGCAGCTCGCGCGCGGTGGCTGACCGCGTTCTTCTCCGACTCCGTGAGCTCGGCCATGGCGCGACCGTCGCTGCCGTCCACGACGAACAGGGGATCGTACCCGAACCCGCCGCTGCCGCGCGGGGCGCGGGCGATCTGCCCGTCGCAGCGTCCCTCGGCGACCCGCACCCGATCCCGATCCCACGGGCTGACCAGCGCGAGCACGCAACGGAAGCGCGCCGCGCGCTCGACCACGTCCTCGAGCGCGCTCAAGAGCGCGGCGTTGTTCTCCGCGTCCGTGGCCCGCTCGTGGGCGAAGCGCGCCGAGCGCACGCCGGGGCGCCCCCCGAGCGCCTCCACCTCCAGACCGCTGTCGTCGGCCAGCGCGAGCATCCCCGTCGCCTCGCAGACGGCCCGAGCCTTCGCGACCGCGTTTTCCTCGAAGGTGAGCGCGTCCTCGGCGACGGACAGCGGCTTTCCGAGCACCTGAGCCGCGCTCAAGAGCTCGACGGGCAGGTCCCCGAGCAGAGCGCGCAGCTCGGCAACCTTGCCCTCGTTCGACGTCGCCAGGACCACGGTGAGCGGGCGCATGATCCTACCTTTTACCAGATCCCATCGGCGCGAGCGCGCCCGCTCGGGCTCAAGCGCCTTCGTGCGCGGCCGGCAGGGGGGCCGCCGGCGCGCTGGACCGGCGATCCCCGGAGGGCGGCAGGTGGATCACGAACCGGCACCCACCTCCGTCGGCGGCGTCGCAGCGGATGGAGCCCCCGTGCGCCTCGACGATCTGCCGCGTGATGGCCAGGCCGAGGCCCGTCCCGTGTCCCTTGGTCGTGTAAAATGGCTCGAACAGGCGCGCGCGCGCCTCGTCGTCGATGCCTTGGCCCTCGTCTTCGACCACCACGTCCACGCCGCCGCCCGCGCGTCGCACCCCCACCCGCACCGCGCCACCTCCTGGCATCGCCTCGCGAGCATTGCGGACGAGGTTGAAGACGGCTTGCTTCAGCTGACCCTCGTCCGCGCGCAGCTCGGGCAGGTCGGGCTCGATGAGCAGCGAAAGCTCGATGCCGTGCCGCTCCAGGTCGCGGCGCATGAAATCGACGGCTTGCACCACGATCTCGCCGATGTCCTCGTCCTCCAGCTGGATCTGCTGGCGCCGAGCCACCGACAGGTATTGCTCGCTGAGCGCGGTGAGCCGCTCGACCTCGGCCTTGATCGCGCGGAGCAGCGAACCGGCCTCGGTGCGGCCTGGCGTCAGCTCGTCCTCCAAGAGCTCGATGTTCAGGGCGATGGACGACAGGGGGTTTCTGATCTCGTGGGTCACGTGGGCTGCCATTTTGCCGATGGTGGCCAGCCGCTCGGCGGCGAGCACCTGCTCGTTGGCGGCCGCGATGGCGCTCACCATGCCCTCGAACGTGGTGGCGAGCTCACCGATCTCGTCGTTCGAAGCCATGACCGGGCGCGGCGTGAGATCGCCCTCGGCGACGGCCTTGGCGCGCTCGGTGACCGCCGACAGCGGCTTGAGCACACGGCGAGCGTACAGCGCCATCGCCCCGCCGACGAGCAGGGTCATGCCCGCGAGCGCGATCAGCAGGCGAATGGCCAGACGCTCGCGCGAGCGCGCCGCGTCCAGCAAGCCTTCGACGTTGCGCTGCACGCGCTGCTCGAGCAGGCTGAGCCGCCGAGCGCCTTGGTAGCCACGGGTGACCAGCTCGTCGCGCAGGCGCTCCGAGCCCGGCGCGTCGCCGCGGTCCAGCGCCTCGAAGATCCGGGTGAGCAGGGCCCCGTCGTCGGCCATGAACGACTCGATGGCGCTGGTCTCCCCCAACAGGTCCCGTCCCACGGCGCGCACGTTGGGATCGGTCGAGTTGAGGAAGGCCCGCGAGATCGCGGCGCGCACCTCGCCGAATTTCTTGGGACGCCCGATGCGCAACATGGTCTCGAACCACATCCGCACGTCGGCGGGATTGCGCGCCGTGGTGATGTGGTTCAGCTGGGTATTCCAGGTGTCCTGGCGCGCCACCAAATCGCCGAGCGTCCGGGCGAGCGGCAGGTAGCCGGCCCGCATCAGGCCCGCCTCCTCGGCGGCCTGACGCAGCGCCGTCACGCCCCAACCCGCCACGAGCGCGAAGGCCAACGTCACCAGGGCGTACGACCACAAAACCCGCCCAGCGACGGTACGCCGGTGCCCCCGCGGACGCGCATCAGCCATCTTCGCTAAAGACTCTGATCGATGAGTGAGACGATGTCGACCGCTCGAGCTCCGCGGGAGCGGAAGCGGCGCAGGCTCGCGCCGCAGGCGGTGACGACGGTGCCCCCACCGAGCCGCTCGTGCTCCTGCAAGCGCCGATCGGCCATTTGGCTGGATAGCTCGGGATAGGTCACGGGCATCAGCCCACCGCCACCCGAGCACGCGGCGATGCGCTGACACTGCTCGAACTCGCCGGGCGCGGCGTCCAGCACCCGTTCGAGCACCCGCCGCGGCGGCTCGAAGACACCCCGCCCGCGTCCGAGCTGACAGGGGTCGTGCCAACGAACAGGCCCGGCGGCACGGCAGCGCCCCCGGCCCAGGCGGTCCAGCTGGGCCGCCGCGAGCTCCACCACGCTGACGGCCGAGACCTCGGAGAGCAGGCGCCCGCACCCCGCGTCGGCCACGATCACCCGCTCTGCCCCCTCGCAGGCGGCTTTCACTTCCGCGAGCTTCGCCTCGAAGCCCGCTCGATCGCCGGCGTACAGCTCTGGCGCTCCACAGCAACCGTCGATCACCCGGACTGAGCGGACGAGCTGGCGCACGACCCGCACGGCGGCCGCAGCCACTTCCGGCAAATGCCGCACGTAGTCACAGCCGATCAACAGCGCCGCCGCGGGGCGCGGATCGGTCTCCGTCGGCAGTCCCAGCTTCGCGAGCCCCTCGGTGACGCTTCGCCGGCGCTGCTCCCCCGACCGGATCACGGCCAGGGCGGCCTCCGGCGCGACCCCAGCCGCGACGAAATCCGAGCGGGCAGCGACGAGTGTCTCGTCGGTGGGGTTGTCGTGGTCGCAACGCTCCCGGTACGCGTGGCAGTCGCTGCAGGCCCAGGCGAGCCGCGCGTTCGCGCGGTCGAGCGGCAGCTCGCCGCGCTGCAAGAGCCAGCTCATCGTCATTTTCCCCCACGGCGTCAACGCTTCGCGCGGCTCTGCGAGGGCGACGGGGCACGCACCGCGGCACAGCTTGGGGCAGTACCCGCAGGTCTCCAGCGCACCGACGCGCTGCTTCAACATCGGGAGGTGCCGCGACGTCATCCGGCCTGTCTCGAGCCGCCGCTCCTGCCCGAGCTGCCGCCGGGCCGCCCCGCGGGGGCCGCCGTGGTCTTCGGCTGCGGGATGTGGATCTCGAACCGCGCGCCGTCGGGAGAAGACTGCACCTCGATCCGGCCGTCGTGCTCGTCGACGATCTTTTTGACAATCGCCAACCCGAGCCCCGTTCCCCCTTCTTTGCCCGCCGTGACGAACGATTGAAACAGCCGGCCCTCGATGTCCTTGGGGATGCCGGGGCCGGTATCCTCCACGATGATCCAGAGCTCACCGGCGCTCACCCCCGCGGAAATCGTCAAGACACCCCCGTCCTCTGCCATCGCTTCGACGGCGTTGCGTGCCAGGTTGTGAATCGCGCGTGCCATCCGTGACTCGTCGAAGCGAGCGACGGCCTTGTTGTCGATGTTCATGTTCAGCTCGATCGCGCGCCCGTCGATCTCGCGGCTGAGCTGGCGCGTGATGTCGGAGAAGAACTTCTTGAGATAGACCTTGCGGATGAAGATGTTGCGCTCGCCGCGCGCGAACTCCAAAACCTCACGCTGCATCGCCGTGAGCTGATCGAACTGCTTCAGGATTTCGTCGGCGTACTCCTGGCGCACGCTCTTGTCGGCGACGTCTTGCATCAGCTGGACGTAGCCGCTGATGACCGTCATCGGCGTCTTGAAGTCATGGATCACCTGCGACAAGAGCCGCCCGATCGTCGTCAGCCGTTCGCTGCGCTCGCGCGTTCGGCTGGCCACGAACAGGCGCACCGCCGTCGACACGTTGGCGCCGACCAGCCGCAGCATCGAGACGTCCTCGGGGGTGAAGGCCCGCGTCCCGAGCTTGCTGAACACCCCCATGGCCCCGAGCGGGCCCTTGTCACCCTCCAGGGGCAGGGCGATCGCGCTGGTCACCTCGAAGTCGAACTCCCCTTCGATGCGATCGCTCGGCCGAACATCCCCCTCGGCAGACGAGAGCTCCAGCAGCTGCCCGTCGCGCATCACCGCACCCAGCAGGCCCTCACCGGTCTTGACCCCGAAACGCCGCAGCTCCTCGGGCGCGTCGACGTTGAGCACGTACTCGACCAAATCGCCGGTCTCCTCCGAGGCCACGATCAGCGCCGCGCCCTGGGCCTCGCAGGCGTGGGTCAGCCGGCTGAGCGCCGCCATCGCCAACGCCTCGACGGAGTCGGCGCGCGCCGTCGCACGCTCCAGGTCGAACAAGAGCTCCAAATCGCGCAGCCGGCGTTCGAGCTGCTCCTTGGTGTCGAGCAGCTGTTTGTTCTTTTGGATCAGGGACAAAAAGAGACGCGAGTTGTCGATGGCCACGGCGGCCTGGGTGCTCAGCGTCGTCAGCAGGTCCTCGTCCTCCGGCGTGAACTCCTCCCCACGCCGCTTGTTGAGCACCTGGATCACCCCGATGGTGCGTCCCAGGTGGTTCTTGAGCGGGGCGGCGAGCATGCTGGTGGTGCGGTAGCCGCTGAGCGCGTCCCATTGCGCTTCGAAGCGACCGTCGCTGTAGGCATCGCGGATCCGGAGCGGCTTGCCCGTCTGGGCGACGATGCCGGCCACCCCGTGCCCGACCTTGATGCGCACCGACCGGATCTTCTGGCCAGAGACGATCCGGCTGACGAGCTCCCCCCGCGCCTCGTCGAGCAGGTACAGCGTCGCTCGGTCGGCCTCGAGCAGGTCGGTCGTCTTTTCGAGGATCAGCTCGAGCAAATCGTCCAAATCGAGCGTGGTCCCGAGGGCGTGGCCGACCTCTCGAAGGGCGCGCGAGATGCGTTGCTCGCGAGCGAGCATCCCTTCGAGCTCGCGAGCGCTGCGCGACCTCGGAGCCTTCGCATCCACTTCCAACGGCACGCGCCGCGATCGAACCACGGACGGGGCGTGGGATCCATAGCGACCTGGCCGCCTGTTCAGACCGGCCAGATGGCCACCCCATCAACCCATGCCCCACGCCGAAAAGCCTTTGGTGCGACTCGGCCGTAGTACTACCCTCGGAGGAGAGTCTTTCGCTCTGGCCACCAGGCTTGCTGCCGCCACGGAATGCTCGCGGTGGCCTCGGGCCGCGCCAGACAGCGCTCTTTTTGCGACGAAGATGGCACTAAAGCAGCTACATCTCCTGGTCCGCGGTCGCGTCCAGGGCGTTTTTTTCCGCGCCTCTGCGCAGCGCGAGGCGCGCCGGCTCGGCCTGGTCGGCTGGGTGCGCAACCGCAGCGACGGGACCGTCGAAATCCTCGCCGAAGGCGAGGAGGTGTCGATCCGGGAGCTTTACGGCTGGGCTCAGAAGGGGCCCAGCGCCGCGCGCGTCGACCGCGTGGAGACGCGCTGGCGGAGCTACACGGGCGAGCACCCCGATTTCCGAATCCTGGACTGAGGCCTCGCCGCCGCCTCTCGGGCACCCGGCTGTGCTAAGCCGCGCCTCGATGGCACGGGCTCGGCACACCTGGGCGATGGCGGCAGTGTTGCTGGCGATCGGCACCGCGCCCGAGCTGGCCCGCTCCTCACCAGATGCCGGAGCTCCGTCGGCGGGCGTCGAGACGCTGCCGGAGCTGCCGAAGGCGCCGCCTCTGGGCCTGCCCGATCCAAAGCCGGAGGATCTGGAGCGGGTCGACGAGCTGCTCGCGCGCCTCAGGTCCCCCGACCCCGGCGTGCGCGACACCGCCGTCCGCGAGACCCTCGAGGTATCGCAGAAGCTGGTCCCCGCCCTGGCTCATCGCCTGCGCATCGTGGCCGACGAGGCCGACAAGGGAGCGATGAAGGAGACCCTGCAGGCGATCCGCACCAAAGCCCGCGACGCCGTGCGCAAGCAGATGCGGGCCCGGGGAGAGAGCGGCGACGTCGAGACGCCCGAATACCTCTCGATGGTAACGGCCGCCGCGCGCCCGGGCGACAAAAGCTGGCAGCAGCTCGTGACCGTGCTCGGCATCAGCCGGATGCTGCGGAACGTGGGCACGGTCGAGGCCGTGCGGCAGCTGGTCGAGATCTACGTCCGCTTCGGCGAGTTTCTGCGGGTGGACACCCAGCTGCAGCTCGAACAGCTCGGAGATCGCGCCGTCGCCGCCCTGGTCGAAGCCCGGCGGCACCCAGCTGAGAAGATCGGGCGCTGGGCAGCCCGGCAGCTCGACACGCTCGGCAAGGCCATCCCGAGCGAGGTCGTCCAGACCGAGGATCATCAGGTGCTGGCCGACGTGCTGCGGGCGTATGGTCGCGTGCGCGATCCGGACGCCGCCCGCATCGTGATCTCGTTCGCCAACAGCGAGCGCGCGCAGGTTCGCACCGCGGCGCGGCAGGCGGTCGCGCTGCTCGGCGAGGTCGGCGGCTGGCAGCTGCGCGACAGCTACGAGAACGTGGTCGGCAAGAAACCACCCCGCGACTGGACCTGGGAGCGCACGGCGCGCCAGCTGTTCGCCGAGTTCGATCGCATGCGCCTGTCCAAGGTCTTCGAGCTGTTCGACGCCGGCAGACGGGCGCGAAAGTCCAGCGATCTGGTGGCGATGAAGGCCGCCTACGACAAGGCCCTGGCGCACAGCCCCCTGCTGGAGCAGGCGGCGGAGGTCGGGGCTGGTTATTTGGAGTTCGCGCAACGCTACGCGTCGGAGACCCCGGACGTGGCGCTCGACGCCGCTCGGCGCGCCGAGCGCCTGCTCGCCGACGACGCTCAGCGCAAGCTCGCCGGCAGCCTCGCGCTGCTCCTACAGGCCCAGGAGCTGCTCGAGACCGGCGTGGCCGATCGCACGCTCCTGGACCGCGCGCTCGAGCTCGATCCCCAAAATCGCGCCGCCGCGGAGCTGCTCGCCCGCCTCGAGCGCGGCGAAATCGAACAGCGCACCGAGCAGGTGCGCTACGGCGCCGCCGGCTCCATCGCCGCCGCGGCGCTGCTCGCCATCGGCGTCATCCTGCTGCGCCGCCCAAAGCGGGAGAAGGCGCCGCTGCCGGCGCCCGACGCTCGCGAAGACGCCAGCTGAGGGTCACCGGGGCCGCCCGCGCGGCCCCGCCCGTCACTCGCCCGCTGGCGCTTCGGCTTCGGACGCGCCCTGCGGCTTGGCCTCTGCCGCGGGTGCGCTCTCCGCCTCTTCGGCGGCCGCCTTCGCCGGCTTGGCCTGCTTCGTCGTGCCGCCGCTGCCGCTGCCGCTCTCGACCAGCTCGATCAAGCTCATCGGCGCGTTGTCGCCGCGGCGCCTGCCGATCTTGATGATCCGAGTGTAGCCGCCGGGACGGCTGGCGTACCGCTTGGCCAGGTCGGAGAACACCTTCTCCACCAGGTCGACGCGCGTCGACTCCCCATCGCCGTTCGTCACGGTCGCGAACCGCCGCAAGAACGTCCCGAGCTGCCGCTGCGCGGCCTGACGCCGCGCCCGATCCGCCACGCTGAGCTTCTCATGCGGGGTGTAGGCGATCGGGCCGAGGCGAATGGCCCGGGTGATGAGCCGCTCGGCGACGCGGCGAAGCTCCTTCGCCTTGGCGTCCGTGGTCTCGATCCGCTCGTGAGCCACCAAATTCGCGGTCAGCGCCCGCAGCATCGCCCGGCGGTGGCTGGTGTTGCGGCCAAACTGCCGCCCTGCTTTCCTGTGTCGCATCGTCGTTCTCCTCGAGCCGGGTCACGCCTGGAGCGGCGGCCAGCGGCTCAGGCCTGCGCCTGCTGCTGCTTCCAGCGCTCCAGCATCTGGGGCCAACTGTCGAACTTCATCCCCAAGCTGAGGCCCATCGTCGCCAAGATCTCCTTGATCTCCTTCAGCGACTTGCGCCCGAAGTTCTTGGTCTTCAGCATGTCCTGCTCGGTCTTTTGCACCAGCTCGCCGATCAGCGTGATGTTGGCGTTCTGCAGGCAGTTGGCCGAGCGCACCGAGAGCTCGAGCTCATCGACGGAGCGGAACAGGTTGTCGTTCAGCGGCTGCTCTTCCTGGCCAGCGGGCTGGTAGGCGCTCTCCTCGGTCTCCTCGAAGTTGATCCAGATGGAGAGCTGCTCCTTCATGATCTTGGCGGCGAAGGCCACCGCGTCCGGCGGCTTGACCGCGCCGTTCGTCCAGACCTCGAGCACGAGCTTGTCGTAGTCGGTGACCTGGCCGACGCGCGCGTTCTGCACGGTGTAGTTCACCTTCCGGATCGGCGAGAACAGGGCGTCGATCGGGATGGTGCCGATCGGCATCGTCGGGCTCTTGTTCCGCTCGGCCGGGACGTAGCCGCGCCCGACGTTCACGGTCAGCTCCATGGAGAGCGGCCCCTTCTTGTCCAGCGTCGCGATGTGGTGGTCGGGGTTCAGGACCCGCAGACCGTCGACCAGCTGAATGTCGGACGCCTTGACGGGACCGGGGCCTTCCTTCTCGAGCCGCACGGTGTAGGTCTTCGACGCCTCGGCCTTGAACACCACCTCTTTGAGGTTGAGGATGATGTCGGTGACGTCCTCGATGACGTCAGGGATCGTCGTGAACTCGTGCAGCGCGCCGTCGATGCGGACGGCCGTGATGGCCGCACCCTGCAGCGACGCCAAGAGCACGCGCCGCAGCGAGTTGCCGATCGTGATGCCGAAACCCCGCTCGAGCGGCTCGCAGGTGAACTTGCCGTAAAACTCCGAGCTGTTTTCGGGATCCAGGTGGATCGCCTTGGGCCGGATCAGGTCGCGCCAGTTGCGACTCACCATTTGTGTCACCATGATCGTGTCTCCTTTCGAATCGGGGTCTCGCGCGACCGTCCCGAGCCATCAGGGGAACCCGCTCCGCCTGGTGGCTCCGCGATCTGCCCGCGGGGATGAAGCTATCTCCAAAGCCTAAATTTCCGAGCAACCTCTTCAACAGCACAGCGACGACGGAAGGGCGGGAAGAAACCAAGCTTCCGAGCTTGCCGTCTTCCCGCGAAGATCTCCCGGCCGGACCTTACCTGGAGTAATACTCGACGACGTACTGCTCGCGGATCGGCGGCTCGTTGATCTCGTCGCGCACCGGCATCGAGCGGAACACGGCCGAGAAGCCGTCCTTGTCGACCTCGACCCAGCTCGGCCGCTGCCGGTTCTCCGAGGCCGCCAGCGCCGCCTGGATGTAGCCGATCTTGCGGCTCTTCTCGCGAATGGCGATCACGTCGTTCGGCTTGACCCGATAGCTCGGGATGTTGACGCGCTTGCCGTTGACCAGCACGTGGTTATGGCGAACGAGCTGCCGTCCCTGCGCCCGGCTGATGGCGAACCCCATCCGGTGCACGACGTTGTCGAGCCGGCGCTCGATCAACCCGAGCATCTCCTCACCGGTGCGCCCTCGCAGACCGGATGCCTGCCCGTAGTAGCCGGCGAACTGCGCCTCGAGCAGACCGTAGATGCGCCGCATCTTCTGCTTCTCGCGCAGGCGCAGGCCATACTCGCTGAGCTTGATCCGACCCTGGCCGTGCTGGCCCGGGGGGTAAGGGCGGCGCACGACGGCGCACTTGTCGGTGAAGCAGCGCTCTCCCTTCAGGTAGAGCTTCATGCCTTCGCGGCGGCAGAGTTTGCAGACGGGGCCGAGATAGCGTGCCATGACTTCGGGTAATCCTCGCTAAAGACTCAGACGCGGCGCCGCTTGGGCGGACGGCAGCCATTGTGGGGAATGGGGGTCACGTCGCGGATGAGCGTGACCTTGAAGCCGGCCTGCTGGAACGCGCGCAGCGCGCTCTCACGCCCGGCTCCCGGCCCCTTCACGAACACGGCGATCGACCGCATGCCGTGCTCCGAAGCGCGGCGCGCCGCTTCCTCCGCCGCCAACTGAGCGGCGAACGGCGTGCTCTTGCGCGAGCCCTTGAAGCCCCGGGACCCGGCGCTCGCCCAGGAAATGGCGTTGCCGTTCACGTCGGTGATGGTCACGACGGTGTTGTTGAACGTGGACTGAACGTGGGCGATGCCGGCGGAGATGTTCTTCTTCGCCGCCTTCTTGGTGCCGCGCTTCTTGGTCGTGGGAGTCGCCATGAGTCGTTCTTCCGTTACTTCTTACGGGCCATGATGCCCTTGCGCGGACCCTTGCGCGTCCGAGCATTGGTGTGCGTTCGCTGGCCGTGGACGGGCAACCCCTTGCGATGCCTGAGGCCCCGGTACGTTCCCAAGTCCATCAGACGCTTGATGTTCTGCTGCACCTCGCGCCGCAGATCACCCTCCACCTTGTAGCCAGCCTCGATGGCGTCGCGGATCGCCTTGACGTCCGCTTCGCTGAGCTCGTCGACCTTGCGTTCCTCCGGAATGCCGGCCTTCTTGCAAATCTCGCGGGCCGTCGCGCTTCCGATTCCGTAGATGTAGGGCAGCGCGTAAGCGATCGCTTTACGGCGCGGCAGATCGACTCCAGCAATCCGTGCCATCTTCTTGCTCTCCTCAGCCCTGCCGCTGCTTGTGGCGAGGGTTCACGCAGATGATCCGCACCACACCGGAGCGGCGGATCACCTTGCACTTGTCGCAAATCTTCTTGACGCTGGGACGAACCTTCATGACCAAACTCAGAGCTTGTGGGTGATTTGACCTCGGGTGGGGTCGTGAGAACTGATGCGAACGGCGACGCGGTGACCGGCGATGAGTCGAACCAACGAGTGCCGGGCGGCGGCGGTGACCCCGGCTCGGACGGTGCGACCGTCTTCGAGCCGGACGCGATACATCGCGCGCGGCAGCACTTCTTCGATAATGCCAGTGACCGTAGTCTGCTTCGTAGCCGTTCCTCCTTGATGTTTCAGCTGGCCTTGGAGATCTGTTCGACGATCCGCGCGGTGACCGCCGCAGGATCTCCCATTCCATCGATCCGTTTGAGCAGTCCGAGCTGCTCGTAGTGCGGCAGGAGCGCCGCCGTCATCGCGTCGTACTCGTCGAGACGGCGGATGACGGTCTCCGCCTGGTCGTCGGCTCGGTGGACGAGCTCGGCGTCCGGGGGCGGTGGACTATACTTGAGGTGGTATATCTGTCCAGTCCGTTTATCGATGCGCCGCAGCGTGGCCCGTTCGACCAAATGCTCCCGCGGGACGTCGATTTGCAGCACCCCGGTGAGGGGCAGCCGGCGGCCTTCGAGCTCCCGGTGCAGCGCCTCGGCCTGGGGGACGGTGCGCGGGAAGCCGTCCAGGATGAAGCCTTTCTTCGCGTCGTCCTGATCGAGCCGCTCGCTCACGAGCCCAATCACGACCTCGTCCGGGACGAGCTTGCCCGCCAGCATGTACTTCTCGGCCTCCTTGCCGAGGGGGGTGCCGGCCGCCTTGGCGTCGCGGAGCATGTCGCCCGTCGAGATCTTCGGCACGCCGTAGCGTTCCGCGAGCACGTTGGCCTGGGTGCCCTTCCCGCTGGCCGGCGGGCCGAGGAGAATGATCCGCACGCTCATGCGCCGCGCCTCCCGCTGAGTCGTTGAGTGCGAGGACCGGTCAGGCCCTCGTAGCTGCGAGTGATGAGGTGCGCCTCGATCTGGTTGACGGTCTCGAGCGCCACCCCCACCACGATCATGAGGCTCGTGCCGCCAAACTGGAACGGCACGCGCATGGAGGAGGCGATGACCGCGGGCGCGACGCAGATGGTCGCGACGTAGAGGGCGCCGCCCACCGTAATCCGGGTGAGCACGCGGTCGATGTATTCTGCCGTTTGCTTGCCGGGCCGAATGCCGGGGATGTTCGCCTGCTGCTTCTTCAGGTTGTCCGCCACGTCCACCGGCTGGAAGGTCACCGCCGTGTAGAAGAAGCAGAAGAAGATGATGAGCACGCCGAACAGCGTGTAAAAGACCCAGTCGCCGCGGTTCAGGATGGCGGCGAAGGTGTCCATGCCCGGGATGTTGAAGCTCGCCAACGTCGTTGGGAACATCAAGAGGCTGGAGGCGAAGATCGGCGGGATCATGCTCGCCATGTTCACCTTCAACGGCAGGTGCGCCGTCTGCCCGCCGTAGATCCGGCGGCCGACCTGACGACGCGCGTACTGGATCGGGATCCGGCGCTGCGCGCGTTCGAAGAACACCACGGTGGCGATGCTGACGAGCAGCACGCCGAGCAACACGGTGATCGTGAGCGGCTGGATCTCCCCCGCCTGCTGCGCCCAGTACTGGGTGACCCCGGTGGGGACGCCGCTGACGATGCTGGCGAAGATAATGAGCGAGATGCCGTTGCCGATGCCGCGCTCGGTGATCTGCTCGCCGAGCCACATGATGAGCGCCGTCCCGGTGGTCAGCGTGATCATCGTCATCAGCCGGAAGCCCCAGCCGGGCTCCGTCACGACGTCGCCGAAGCGACCGCCGCCCATGTCGGCGTCGTTCAGCCCTTCTAGGTACATCGCGACACCGAACGACTGGAACGTGCTGAGCGCGATCGTGCCGTAGCGGGTGTACTGCTCGAGCTTGCGCCGCCCGGCCTCGCCCTCCTTGCGCAGCTCCTCGACCTGTTTGCTCACCATGCCCAGCAGCTGCATGATGATGCTGGCCGAGATGTAGGGCATGATGCCCAGCGCAAAGATCGACAGGTTCTCGAGCGCGCCGCCGGAGAAGAGGTTGAACAGGCCGAGCAGGCCGCCCTGGCCGCTCACGATGCTGCGCATCACGTTGCGGTCCACGCCGGGCGTGGTGATGAACACCCCCACGCGATAAACGGCGAGCAGCGAAAGCGTAAATAGAATACGCCGGCGCAGCTCCGGCACCTTCGTGATGTTGGCGAACCCGCGAAAGACGGCCATGTGGCGGCCTATACCTCAGGCTTGAGCCGGCTCGACGGGAGCCAGCACGTTGACCTGGCCTCCGGCCTTCTCGATCTTGGCCTGAGCCGACTTGCTGAAGGAGTGGGCGCTGACCGTGAGCTTCTTGGTGAGCTCGCCTCCCCCCAAGATCTTGATGCGGACGCCCCGTCCCTGAACGAGCCGCGCCGCTCGCAGCGCCTGCTCGTCGAGCGTGGCCCCGTTGTCGAAGCGCTCGAGATCGCCGACGTTGACCGCCACCACCTGGACCGGGAACGGAACCCGGAAGCCCCGTTTGGGAAGTCGCCGTTGCAGCGGGGTCTGGCCGCCCTGGAAGTGCAGCTTGCCAATGTTGCCGCCGTTGCGGGCCTTCTGGCCCTTCTGGCCACGGCCACAGGTCTTGCCGAGGCCGGATCCGGTGCCACGCCCCAAACGCTTCTCGGAGTGGTGGGCGCCCGCGGGCGGCGCCAACCTGGACAGGATCTCCGTCATGACTTCTTCTCCTCGACTTCGACCAGATGCAGGACCTTCTTGATCATGCCTCGGAACGAGGGCGTGTTCTCCACCACCACCCGGGAACCGCGGCCCCGCAGGCCGAGGCCCTTCAGCACCGCGCGCTGCGGGTGGGGACGCCCGATCTCACTGTGGACCTGACGCACCTCGAGCTTGCTGGTCATGACGCCACCTCTCCGGGAGCCGGCTCGGTCGACGCCACGATCGAGGATGCAACGGCGGCCTTCGCCGAGACGGCGGCGACCGGGTAGTCGTGGGTCACGTCGCCGACCTGCTTGCTGCGGGCGTCCGCCACGTTCTCCGGCGCGCGCAGCGCCTTCAACGCAGCGATCGTCGCGTTGACGACGTTGTGCTTGTTCGACGACCCCAGGCACTTGCTCAGGATGTCCTGGATCCCCGCCGACTCGACGACGGCCCGCACCGGACCGCCGGCGATGACGCCCGTCCCCGGAGCAGCCGGACGCAGCAGCACCCGCCCGGCCCCGAACTCGCCCACCACCTCGTGCGGCACGGTGGCGCCAATCATCGGCACCTTGAACAGGTTCTTGCGCGCCTGGTCGTTGCCCTTGCGGATGGCCTCCGGCACCTCGTTGGCCTTGCCGAGGCCCACGCCGACGTGGCCCGCTTCGTCACCGACCACCACCAGCGCGGAAAAGCTGAAACGCCGGCCGCCCTTCACGACCTTCGCGACGCGGTTGATGTGGATCACCCGCTCCTTCAGCTTCTCGTCGTCCATTTGGTCGAATGCCATCTGTCAAAACTCCAGACCGGCTTCCCGAGCCGCGTCCGCCAAGGCCTTGATGCGGCCGTGATAAAGGTACCCATTGCGGTCGAACACCACCCGCTCGACCTTCTTCTCCAGACAGATCTTCGCGATCAGCGCGCCGACTTTCTTGGCGGCCGCCGTCTTGTCGTCTCCATCCAGCGTCCCCTTGAGGTCGGGGGACAACGTCGAGGCCGCGGCGAGCGTGCGACCGGTGACGTCGTCGACGACCTGCGCATAGATGTGCCGGCTGCTCCGGAAGACGCTCAGGCGCGGGCGGCCCTCGTTGCCCGAGATCTTGCGGCGAATCCGCAGTTTGCGGCGTTCTCTTCCAACTAGTTGTAGCGACATGGCCTTCCTCGAATCACTTGCGGCCCTTGCCGGCCTTGCCCGCCTTGCGGCGAATGGCTTCACCGCGGTAGCGGATGCCCTTGCCCCCGTACGGCTCCGGCGGACGCAGATCTCGAATTTTGGCCGCGACCTGCCCGAGGATCTCTTTGTTCGGGGAGCTCAAGATGAGCAGCGTGCCCTTGGAGTCCGGAGGCACGACGGCGGTGACGTCGGCAGGCAGGTCGTACGACGTCGGGTGCGAGTACCCGAGCGACAAGTTCACGACCTTGCCCTTGACCTCGGCGCGGTAGCCGGTACCGACCAGCTCGAGCGCGCGCTCGTAGCCTTCGGCGGTGCCCTTCACCATGCTGACCAGCAGGGCGCGCACCAGACCTTGCAACCGCGGCGCGTCCCGACCGCCGGCGCTGCTCTCGACCCGGAGATTGTCGCCTTCGCGCTTGATCTCCACCTCGTTCGGCAGCTCCTTGCTGAGCTTGCCCTTGGGCCCTTGCACCTCGAGCTTGCGCCCGCTGACGTTGACGGTGACGCCCTTCGGCACGGCGAGCGGCCGCTTGCCGACACGGCTTTGGCGGACGGCGCCCGCTGCGCTCTCGGTTTGAGCTTGTGCTGCCATCACCAAACCTCACACAGTAGCTCGCCCCCGACGCGTCGCTGGCGGGCTTCCTTGTCGGTCATGATGCCCTGAGACGTGCTGAGGATCGAAATACCGAGCCCGCTCAGAACGCGCGGGATCTCGTCGTGGCGCACGTAGACCCGCCGGCCGGGCTTGCTCACCCGCCGCAGGCCCAGGAATGCCGCCCGCCGGTCGCGCCCATACTTGAGCGTGATGAGCAGGGTCTGGCGCTTCTGCGGCCCCCACTCCTCTTGTCGGACGTCGGCCACGTAGCCCTCGGTCTTGAGCAGCTCCGCGATGGCTTTCTTCATCTTGCTGGCGGGCACGTGGGTCGCCTCATGACGAGCCAACGCCGCGTTGCGGATGCGCGCGAGCATGTCGGAAACGGGATCGGTCATCATGGGATCACCAACTTGCCTTCGTCACGCCCGGCAGCTCCCCGCGCAGCGCGAGGAGGCGCAGGCACACCCGGCACAACTTGAAGTCCCGGTAGAATGCGCGCGGGCGACCGCACACGTGACAGCGATTGACCGCGCGGGTCGAAAACTTTGGCGGCCGGTTCAACTTGGCCCACTGAGAAGCGCGTGCCATCGATCGTTCAGCTCCTGAAAGGCATGCCGAGTTGGCCGAGAAGCTGCTTGGCTTCGTCGTTGGTTTCGGCGGTGGTAACGAAAGTGATGTTCATGCCCTTGATCTTGTCGACCTTGTCGAAGTTGATCTCCGGGAAGACGATCTGCTCTTTGAGACCGAGGGTGTAGTTGCCTGCTCCGTCGAACGCCCGGGGGCTCGTGCCGCGGAAGTCGCGAACACGGGGCAGCGCGAGGTTGACGAGGCGATCGAGAAACTCCCACATGCGCTCGCGACGCAGGGTGACCTTCACGCCGATGGGCATGCCCGCCCGCAGCTTGAAGGTCGCGATCGCCTTCTTGGCCCGGGTGACCACCGGCCGCTGACCGGTGATGGCGGTCACCTCTTCGACCGCAGCGTCGATGAGCTTCGGGTTGGCCACGGCCTCGCCGAGGCCCATGTTGATCACGATCTTCTCGAGCTTCGGCACCTGCATCGGGTTTTTGTACCCGAACTGCTTCATCAGGGCCGGCACGATGTCTTTTTGGTACTTGGTGCGCAGGCGCGGTTCGACCGTTTCTTGTTCCGCCATGGCCTACCTCTGCGGAGTGATGGCGGCGCCGCTCTTGGCGACCCGCACCTTCTTGCCCTCGTCGACGCGGTGTCGAACGCGGGTGCCTCTGCCCGTCTCCGGATCGATCAGCATCACCTTGCTGGCGTCGATCGGCGCTTCCACCTCCAGGATCCCTCCCGGACGTTGCGGCGTCGGGCGCATGTGCCGCTTGACGATGTTGACGCCCTCGACCACCACGGCGTTGCGCTCGCGCAGAACGCGGCTCACCTTGCCGCGCTTGCCCTTGTTCTCACCGCGGGTGATGAGGACCTGATCGCCGACTTGAAGGCGTTGCATCAGAGCACCTCCGGAGCGAGCGAAATGATCTTCATGAAGCGGCGGCCGCGCAGCTCGCGCGCCACGGGCCCAAAGATGCGGGTGCCGACCGGCTCCAGCTGTGCGTTGATCAGGACCGCGCTGTTGTCGTCGAACTTGATGTAGCTGCCGTCGGGGCGGCGCTGCTCACGCCGGGTGCGGACCACCACGGCCTTGGCGACGTCGCCCTTCTTGACCTTGCTGTTGGGCAGCGCCTCTTTGATGCTGACCACGATCACGTCACCGAGGCTCGCATAGCGGCGGCGAGAGCCGCCGAGCACCTTGATACATTGAACGACCTTGGCTCCAGAGTTGTCGGCGATCTGGAGCACGGATTGCATCTGGATCATGGCTCAACTCAGCTCCGACGCCGGCCGCTCGATCAAGCGGGTCACCATCCAGCGCTTGTTTTTGGACATCGGGCGGTGCTCGATGATCTCCACGCGATCACCGACCCGGTATTCGTTCTTTTCGTCGTGCGCCTTGTAGCGCTTCCGAACTCGAACGTACTTCTTGTACATCGGGTCCATCTTGAAGCGGACCACCTCGACGCCGACCGTCTTGTCCATCTTGTCGCTGTAAACGCGACCGATCAGGCGACGGCGCGCGGCCTTGCCCTGCGGGCGGACCTGGCCTTTGCTCTCGGGAGCTGCAGCAGTCACGACGCGCTACCTTCCTGTCCTGCCTCTGCGCCGGTGCGCTCGTGCAGAACCTGCTCGATGCGAGCGATGTCCTTACGGGTTTTCCGGAGCAGGCTCGTGTCCTCGAGCTGCCCCGTGAAGTTCTTCATGCGGTGGGAGAACAAGTCCTTTTTCAGGCTCGTCTTGAGCGCGACCAAGTCTTCGGTCGTGCGCTCCCTCAGGTCCTTCGCCTTCATCACGTATCACCTCGAGCGAGAAACCGCGTCTCCATGGGGAGCTTCGAGGCCGCCAGCTTGAACGCCTCGCGGGCGAGCTTCTCCGGGACTCCCTGGATCTCGAACAGCACGCGGCCCGGCTTGACCACCGCGACCCAGCCTTCGACGCTGCCCTTGCCGCTGCCCATGCGGACTTCGAGCGGCTTCTTGGTGACGGGCTTGTCCGGGAAGATGCGGATGAACAGGTTGCCGGCGCGCTTGACGTGCCGCTGGATGGCCATGCGGCTCGCCTCGATCTGACGCGCGGTCACCCAGCTGCGGCCGACGGCCTGCAGCGCGAAGTCTCCGAAGGAGACGTCGCTGCCACGCCAGGCGATCCCACGATTTCGGCCCTTCTGTTGCTTGCGGAACTTGGTGCGCTTGGGACTGAGCATGACGACTACTCGAGGATACGGCGGGACTTGCGGTGCAAGACCTCGCCCTTGAAGATCCAGACCTTGACGCCGATCGTGCCGTAGGTGGTGCGGGCCTCGGCCAGACCGAAGTCGACGTCGGCGCGCAACGTGTGCAGCGGCACGCGGCCTTCACGATAGGTTTCGACGCGGCCCATCTCGGCGCCGCCGAGCCGGCCCGCGCAGCGAATGCGGACGCCTTTGGCGCCGAACTTCATCGCGGTCGTCAGCGCCTTCTTCATGGCGCGACGGAAGGCGATGCGACGCTCGAGCTGGGTCGCGATGTTCTCCGCCACGAGCTGCGCGTTGGTCTCGGCCTTGCGCACCTCCTGAACGTCGATGAACACCTCGTTGTCCGTGAAGGTCTGCACGCCCGGGAACTTCTGCTCCCCTTTGGCGGCGGTCTTCAGGTTGCCGCTCTTGAGGATCTCGATGCCCTTGCCACCCTTGCCGATCACCATGCCGGGCCGGGCGGTGTAGACGATGACCTTCGCCTTGTTGGCCGCGCGCTCGACCTCCACGCTCGCGACGTTGGCGTTGTACAGGTAGTCCTTGACGGCGCGCTTGATGCGGAGGTCTTCGTGCAGCCACTTGGTGTACTGCCCGTCCTCGTACCACTTGCTCGTCCACGTCTTGATGACGCCGAGCCGAAAGCCGTACGGATGCGTCTTCTGTCCCATTCGCGTGTCTCTTCTTGGCGTTCTGGTTCGACCGGCTCAGCGCTGGTCGAGCTCGATGTGGATGTGGCTGATGCCCTTGACGATACGGGTCGCGCGTCCCATTGCCCGGGGGCGCCAGCGACGCATGTGAGAATCCGGGCCTTTGTCGACGCTCGCCCGGCTCACGAAGAGCGAGTCGGCGTCGATGTCCGGCCGCGCCTGCTTGGCGTTGGCCACGGCGCTGGCGATCAGCTTCTTGACCACGGGCGCCCCCGCCTTCGGGGTAAAGTCGAGGATCTGTAGCGCCTCGGCCGCGTTGCGGCCCCGCACCAAGTTGATGATGACGCGGGCTTTGCGCGGACTGATCCTCTGAAATCGAGCTTTGGCCTGGCTTACCATGTCGACAGTTTCCTTTTCAGACTTGTCGCCCCCCCAGGTGGCGTGCACCCGAGAACCGCCAGCGGAGCTCCGGACGGCGGCGGGGTCGATTCGGCGGCCACGTGGCCGCGCCGCACGCCGCCAAGGTGAGGCGGCTGTCGGGGCGGGGCTCCGCGGTAGAATTAGCCTTGGAGCTGCCCCGAAAAAGGGGAGCGCCTAACTAGCAAAGGGCGCACCACAACGCAAGGGGCTCGCTGCCGGCAAATCGGCCCGAGGCCAGCGCCGCCCCCCTGCCCTGCTCGGACGTCCAGCGGTTTCGGTGCAGGCCCGTGATGCCGGCTTGGCTCGCCCGAGCGCGGCCCCCTCCCGGTCGACGTCGAAGGCCGGGGAGCGCCGCTGCTCGGCCCGACCCGCCCCCACGCCGGTCCAGCCGCGGCCCCGAAACGCACGGGGGCCGCAGGATTCATTATGGTCCGCCACGGGGGATCGAGTAGGGAATGCCATGGCCGAGACCAAGCGCATCGCCCACCCCGGAGCCTGGGTGCCCACCGCCTACTTCGCCGAAGGCATCCCCTTCGCGATGGTCATCTGGGTCGCCGGCACCATGTTCAAGGATCTCGGGCATAGCGACAGCGAGATCACGCTGGCGACCGCCAGCATCGGCCTCGCGTGGTCCCTGAAGCCCTTCTGGGCCGCCTTCCTCGACATGTTTCGGACGAAGAAGTTCTTCGTCCTGTCGATGGAGTTTGCGATGGCCGGCATCCTCGCGGCCATCGCGCTCGCCCTCCCGCTGCCAAACTACTTCCAGATCACGCTGGCAGGCCTCTGGGTGCTCGCGTTTGCCTCGGCCACGCAAGACATCTGCGTCGACGGCATCTACATCACCTCGCTCGACAAGAAGCGCCAAGCCGCGTGGATCGGCATCCAGGGGATGGCCTGGAACGTCGGGCGCATCTTCGCGACCGCGGCGGTCGTGTGGTTCGCGGGCGAGTTCAAGGAGTCCAGCGGCCTCGACGCCAAGACCGCCTGGACCTACGCGCTGCTCATCAGCGCGGCCGTGATGGGGGCGCTCGGGGTCTATCACTTCTTCATGTTGCCGACCGGGTCGATCGCCCGGCGCCCGGAGAGCTCCCGGGAGATCGTCACGACCTTCGCCGACACCGTGAAGGACTTCTTCAAGAAGCCGATGATCTGGGGGATGCTGCTGTTCGTCTTCCTGTACCGCAGCGGCGAAGGTTTTCTGCTGGTCGAGGCCCCGCTGTTTTTGCAGGCGCCGATCGAGGAAGGCGGCGTGGGCCTCACCCTCAAGGAGAAGGGCCTGATCGACGGCACCGTCAGCACCGTCGTCAGCATCTTCGGCGGCATCCTGGGCGGCATGTTCATCGCCAAGTTCACGCTCAGAAAGAGCCTGTTCTTCATGGCCCTGTGCATGAACATCCCGCACGTGTGCTTCGTGGCCTTGAGCCAGATGGTCTCGCCGGAGCACCCCATCTCGCTCACCACGGTCACCCTGCTCGTGTCGGTCGAGAAGTTTGGCTATAGCTTCGGCTTCGTCGCGAACATGCTGTACATGATGCAGCAGATCTCGCCGGGCAAGTACCACATGACCCACTACGCCTTCTGCACGGCGCTCATGAACCTGGTGCTCATCCCGACGCAGATGGCCAGCGGCCCGCTCGCCGAGTGGCTCGGCTACGACGCCTTCTTCATCTTCGTGATGATCGCCTCGATCCCCAGCATCATCGCCGCCTGGCTCGCCCCCTTCCCGAACCCGCTCGAGAAGATGGAGGCGGCCGAGGACACCGCCACGCAGTCACCGCTCGCCGTGGATGCCACGGCGGAAGCGCCGCGGAAAACGGGCACCTGACGCCGACCGCGGGCCGCGGGGCTCGCTGGGGGCGGCTCCGCCATTTCCCGGACGCTTTGTAGCCGGTGCCCCGCCCCCATCGGGTTGGCGCACCGGCTACGACGCGCTGGCGACGCGCCGGCGAAGATCCGTCGGTCGCCACGCGTCGCCCGCGCAAGAGCCGGGATTTGCGCGCGTTCGCCGTGGCACGTCGGCTGCACCACCCCCGCGGCGAATCGAGGTCGTCGCCGCCGCGTCGGGATCGCTCTCCGCTCGCCCGGCGACGCCTTCGGTTCAGACGCACAACGAGGAGAACGACGACATGACAACTGGAATGAACAAGGTCTTTCTACTGGGCAACCTCGGCAACGATCCGGAGCTCCGGCAGTACGACGCCGGCGCAAACCTTCGCTTCCGCCTGGCGACGACCGAGACCTGGCGCGACAAGGCAACCGGGGAGCTGAAGGACCGCACGGAGTGGCACAACGTGACCCTCTGGGGCAAGCGGGCCGAGGCGCTGGCGCGGATCCTCACCAAAGGCGACCGGATCATGGTCGAAGGTCGCATGGAGACCCGCAGCTACGAGGCCGATGGCACGACGAAGTACATCACCGAGGTGCGCGTTCGCGACGTGCACCTGGCGGGTCGCCGACGGCGCGCCGCCAGCGACGACCCGCTCGAGCTGACCGAGTCGGCAGCCTGAGCCGCAGCCCTCGATCGCCGCCGAGGAGCGGCCCCCACA
>JAEZYZ010000409.1 GCA_023418705.1 Pseudomonadota bacterium
GCTCCGCCGGAGCCGCCCGGCACGCCAGCGCCCCCGCCCGCGTCGCCGTTGCTGCCGGCTGCGCCGGCGGTGCTGCCGGCTGCGCCGGCGTCTCCACCCAAGGCGAACGCCGGGCGATCGTCGTCGCAGGCGATGGTCGCCGTCCACAGACCAAGAGCCATCCAGCGCAGCGCGTTCATGCGTGAGGAAGATACAACGTTTCCGCCTGCGTGCCTGCCCGCCTCGCTCAGTCCAAAGAGAACCCTCGTTCGCTGGCAGCTTCTGCCGACAAAGCGAGAGCCATTGTTCGACGCGCTCGGGAGATCCACGACGCTTGACGGACCTGCGCCGCGAATTTACGAAAAAAATTCGAGGGGCGACTCAGGGGTTGTGCGGGTCGCGCTGGACGAGGAGGAGCGATGCACAAGCGTGGAACGCAATTGGCCGACCGCTTCGAGCTGCCGCAGGCGACGTGGCGCTCCGAGGACTGGGAGGACCTGCACGTTTCGTTCGAAACCTATGACCAGCATTGGGACTCGCGGCCGCTCTTGCGGGGGCTTCCCAATGACGAGTGCCAGTGCCCGCACTGGGGCTACGTGCTCAAGGGGAGCTTCCGCGCCTTCTTCGGCGGTCGCGAAGAACAGATCCGCGCCGGCGAGGCGTACTACCTGCCTCCCGGGCACACCATCGTCATGGAAGGCGGCACCGAGCTCATCGAATGGAGCCCTCGCCAACAGTTTCAGGAGCACATGGCCGCCGTCGAGGAGCTCCAGCGCCGCAACGGCACGCCGCGCTGAGCTGCGCGCGCGTCGGCGTTACGTTGCGTGCCGACCCCATTTCGGCTTTGGGGTTTGCACACCGTCGACGGCGCGAAGCGGGCGCTTCACGCTCGGCGCTTTCACAAGAAAAAGCCGATGCTCAGCGTTCCCATCGCGAAGGGGGTGGTCTCGGTCTCTTCCAGGCATGAGTCGACGTAGGCGCAGCCTTCGTCGCCGATGGGTTCGTCCGTGGCGCCAACCGGGAAGGCGGCGCCCAGGATCCCGCCTAGATCCAGCAGGAAGCTGCCCCACACCCAGCGGTAGCCGGCGTCGACGGCGGGGATCAAAACCTGCCTCTGGTACTCCGCCATGTCGTCGGTGTCATCGCTGGTCGTCAGCGAGGCATACTCGAGAAGGGCGCCGAGGTAGCCTCCGGCCTGCGCGCCGCGAGCGTTGAAGTAGTGCCTGAGGCCGACGTTGCCGCCCAGCCCGAAGTCGAACTCCTCGTCGTCCCCGCCCGCGATGACGACGTAGCTCAAGGCTCCCGTATTGAAGAAATGCGCGCCCAGCAGGAACGTGGTCGAGCCACCCATCTCGATGCGCGGGATGAGGCCGAACTGCAGCACGCCGAGCGCGTTGACGTGGAGGTTCACGCCACGCGGCACGTCCGCGGAGGTCGCGCTGGCGCCGCTCGGGGGCGGCGGGGGCGGCGGGGGCGGCGGGTAGTACGGGGCGGCGGGGGGCGGCGCACCGGTTTGGAGCGGGGGGGGCGTGCTGGGTTGGCAAACCCCAGCGCCCACGCAGGTCTGCCCCGCGGGACACGGCGGGTTGCAGGCGGAGATGCACTGTCCCTGGTGGCAGGTGTAGCCGTCGCGGCAGGGAGGCGTGCACTCGGGCGCGAGGGGCACGGCTGCCGCGGGGGCGGCATAGGGTTCGGCTGGCGGCGGCGGCGCTTGCGCCGGCGGCGGCATCGGCGCTGCGGGCTGCGGCGCTGGCGCTGCGGTTTGTGGAGCGGGCGCCGCCGCCGGGGGCCCAGGCGGGGGTGGCGCTTCAGCCGGCATGGGCGCGGGCTGGGCTTGGGCCACCGAGACGGTGGCGGCGGTCAGGATCGGGAAGAGGCTCGCGGTCAGGCGCATTTTCTGGGCTCCGGGGCGGTGGCGCCGGCAGCGATCACTTGAGCTCGCAACGGTTGGCCGGATCGTGACATTGAGCTTCGTAGTCGCAGCCCGCCTCGAGGATGCAATCCATGCAGTCGATGGAGATGTCGCTCCCCAGCTCCAGGCACTCCGAGCGGGTGAAGCCGTTCGCTCCGGCACCACATTGGTCGAGGATCCGATCGCAGACCTTCTCGACGGAGGACCCTCCGGCTTTTGGCTGGGAATTGCCGTCCCCATCGTCGCTCCCGGCGCAGGCCACGACGAAGCAGGCGGCGATGGCCAGCGTCAGGCCTCGAACGGCACTTGGTGCAAGGGTTGCCACTGGCAAGCAGTCGGATTTCCACCGGCGATGCACGGCAACTGCCAAACCAACCAGAGACGCCCGCGGCTTGGGAGGGCAAAAGAATTTGCCCGGCTCCGCGCTCCGCGCGCCGCTCGCTGCCCGCGCGCACGCCTGGAGCGACAAACGTTCGGCGGCGCAGACCGTTTGTCGGCGGAAAATGAGACGATCCAGAGCACCGATCCGCGAGCAAAAAAGCTCAGGGTATCCCGAGGGATCGGGGCCCTCTCCCAAAGTGGGGCCCCGATCCCTCGGGGCGCTCGGCTGGCAAACGGATCGGTGCTC
>JAEZYZ010000485.1 GCA_023418705.1 Pseudomonadota bacterium
CCGCCCGTCCCGCCCAGCGGGCGCAGCCCGCGCAGCAAGCCGATCCGGACCCGCCCGGCGCGCGGGGCCCCTTGCCGGACACGATGGAGACCATCGCGCAGGCGACGGACGTGGAGTTCAAGCCCAAGCCGATGGGCCACAAGGTCAAGTTCAATCTGCAGGACGCGGACTTGGGCGAGCTGGTCAATCACATCGCCGGCCTCACCGGCAGGCGCTTCATCTACGGCCCGAAGGTGCGCCAGATCAAAGCCACCGTGGTGTCCCCCACGCCGGTGACCCTGGCAGAGGCGTATCAGGTGTTCCTGTCGATCCTCGAGGTCAACGGGCTCACGGTGGTGCCCCACGGCCAGTTTTTGAAGATCGTGGACACGGCGGGCATCGCGGGCCAGTCGGTTCCTGTCTATTCACGCGGCGCGGTCGTCCCCGACACCGATCGTTTCATCACCCGGCTCTATCGCCTCCAGAACGTGAGCGCGGAAGAAGCCTCGCAGCTTTTGACGAAGTTCAAGAGCAAGGACGGCGACATCACCGTTTATGCGCCGGGGCAGCTTTTGATCATCACCGACACCGGGGCGAACATCCGGCGCATGATCCGCATCGTCGAGGAAGTCGACGTCGGCGGCGCGGGCCACAAGATGTGGATCGAGCCGGTCCACTACGGGTCGGCGACCGAGATGGCCACGCGGATCAACGAGCTGTTCGACGTGGCTGGGGGAGGGAAAGACGGGGGCCAGGCGGGTGGCGGGGACGGCGGGCTCGCCAAGGTCGTCGCCGACGAGCAGACCAACTCGCTCATCGTCGTCGGCACCGAGGAGAGCTATCAACGTCTGCTCGAGCTGATGAAGCGGCTCGATACGCAGCCGGCGGCCGAAGGAAAAATTCGTGTCATGCCGCTGCAGAACGCCTCGGCCGAGGAGCTCGCCAACACCCTCAATCAGATGCTCCAGGGGGCGGCCGCCCGCGGGCAACAGGGCGCGGCCGCGGGGGCCCCTGCCGGGATGTTCGAAGGCGAGCTCCGGGTGGTCGCCGACAAGGCCACCAACTCGCTCGTGGTGACCTCCTCGGGGCGCGACTTCGCCGCGCTCCGGTTGGTCGTGGAGGAGCTCGACATCACGCGCCGCCAGGTGTTCATCGAAGCCGTGATCATGGACGTCTCGGTGGACCACTCCACGAGCCTCGGTGTGTCGTTTCACGGAGGCACCACCGCCGACCTGGGCGGGGACACCGATTCGCTGATCTTGGGCGGCTTCGAGGCAGGGGATTCGCTGACCTTCCCTCGCAACCCCGACCTGCTGCAGGGGGTCGCCCTGGGCGTGCGGGGGCCGGACCTCGAAGGCACCAGCAACCTGCTCGGGACCGGCTTCAGCATCCCGGCCTTTGGCGTGGTGCTCAACGCGCTGGCGACCAGCAGCGACACCAACGTCCTGGCGACGCCGCACATCCTGGCGATGGACAACACGCCGGCGGAGATCAACGTCGGCGAGAACATCCCCCTGCAGGTGAACATCGGCGGCACCTCGGCGGCGAGCCTCGCCGGGTTGGCGGGCGCCGCTGGCCAGCAGGGAGGCATCAATCCGTTGGCGGCCCTCGGCGGATTGGGCTTCGGCGGCTTCAGCGCGCCCCGCCAGGACGTGGGGACCAAGATCAAGGTCACGCCGCACATCAACGAGAAGAACCAGGTGCGGATGGAGATCGAGGAGGAGATCAGCGAGCCCGGCGCGCCCACCGGCGCGCTCGGCGCGATCCCGATCACGCGGCGCACGGCGGCCACCACCATCGTGGTCGACGATCAGCAGACCGTCGTGATCGGCGGCTTGATGCGTGACGCCGTGGTTCAGAGCCGGCGCAAGGTACCGGTCCTGGGAGATCTGCCGGTGCTGGGGTTCTTGTTCCGGCATTCGGACACCCAGACCCGCAAGACGAACCTGATCCTGATTTTGACGCCCTACGTCGTTCAGGATCAAAACGACCTACGGAAGATCTTCGAGCGCAAGATGCAGGAGCGGCAGGAGTTCCTCGACCGCTACTTCGTCTTCAGCGGGGAGGACTGGTCCCCGCCCAAGGATTTCGCCCGCACCAACGGTCTGGTCGAGGACATCCGCCAGGCCTACTTCCGACTCGAGGAGCAGCGGCGCCTCGAGGAAGAGAGCCGCCCGCGCGAGCTCCGGGAACACACCCCTGGCGAGCCCATCGAGCTGCCCGGCACCGTGCGCAGCGGGGCATCGGGCTCCGCTCCGGCGGCCGCGCCCGCTCAGCCGACGCAGCGACCGCGCAGACCGCGCCGCCGCAACACCACCCCGACACAACGACCGCAGGGACAGCTCGACGACCTGCTGGAGGCGCCGTCGGCGGTGCCGCCCGAGACGCCGCCGATCAACGTCAATCCGGTGGCCCGCAGCGTCAACGTCCCGCGCGTGGAGTGACATGTTGGAGCAGCGCGTCCTCGGCAACATCTTGGTGCGGCACGGCGTGCTGACGCCGGAGGTGCTCGAGCCGCTCTACCTGCAGCAGCGCGAGAAAGGCGCGCCGCTGGTCGACTTGGTGGTGCAGGCGCGGGCGGCGTCGGAGGTCGACGTGGCCCGCGCGCTCGCCGCCGAGTGCGGGCTCGAGTTCGTCGAGCGCATCGACATCGAGCAGGTCTCGACCCAGCTGTCGATGCGGCTCCCGATCAGCTACTCGAAGAGCCACAAGCTGCTGGTCATCGCGGAGAGCGACGACCAGGTCGACGTGGTGTGCGCGGATCCGTTCGACACCGGCGGGCTCGACGACGTGCGGGCCGCCTTCGAGAAGCCGGTCGTCGCCCGGGTCGCCGCCGTGGACGTGGTGATCGACGCCATCAACCGTGTCTACGAGCGGCAGGAGACCACGAGCGAGCTCGAGAGCGACGAGGCGCACACCGAAGAGGACGAAGTCGACATCCTCGAGTCGGACGAGGACGCGCCGATCATCCGCTGGGTGAACGGGCTGTTTTTTCAGGCCGTCAAGGAGCGCGCGAGCGACATCCACATCGAGCCCGAAGAGAAAGAGGTGTTGGTTCGCTACCGCATCGACGGGCAGCTGTACGTCGCTCGCCGGGCGAGCCGCCAGTTCATGAGCTCGGTCGTGGCCCGCGTGAAGATCATGGCGGGGCTGAACATCGCGGAGAAGCGGCTGCCGCAGGACGGGCGCATCTCGCTCAAGATCGCCGGGCGCAGCATCGACGTGCGTGTTTCGACCGTGCCGACCAGCCGAGATCACGAGCGCATCGTCATGCGTCTGCTGCACAAGACGAGCGTGCTCTTGGATCTGACGGAGGTCGGCTTCTCGACGCGCGACTACCACCTGATGGATCAGCTGATCCATCGCCCGAACGGCATCATCTTGGTGACCGGCCCCACCGGCAGCGGCAAGACCACGACGCTGTACGCTTGCCTGAACCGCATCAACCACCCGACCCGCAACATCCTGACCGCCGAGGACCCGGTCGAGTACGAGATCGGCGGCATCCATCAGGTGCCGGTGCAAGCCAAGATCGGCCTGACCTTCGCCGCGGCCATGCGCGCCTTCTTGCGCCAGGACCCCGACGTCATCATGGTCGGTGAGATCCGTGACCGAGAGACGGCCGACATCGCGATGTTCGCGTCGATGACCGGCCACCTGGTGCTCAGCACCCTGCACACCAACGACGCGGCCAGCGCGTTCACCCGCCTGGTCGACATGAACATCGAGCCGTTCCGGGTGCGCTCGACGGTGATCGGCGTGCTCGCCCAGCGCCTGGTTCGGCTTTTGTGCGAGCACTGCAAGGAGCCGTACGAGGCGACCCCCTACGAGCTGTCGCAGCTCGGCATCGATCCGGACCGCACCGCGCGCCGGGATGCTCGCCGGCTGGCGCCGTCCTACGTGGTGCACCAGGTCGCGTACGAGCCGGTGGGCTGGCGGGGCCCGGGGATGCCGGTGTTGTACCGGGCCAAGGGTTGCGACAAGTGCGCGGGCAAGGGCTTCAGCGGTCGCGCGGGCATCTACGAGCTCTTGATGGCAGACGACGCGGTCGGCGCGCTCGTGCTCAAGAACGCCGACGCGCAGACCATCAAACGCGCCGCCCAGACGCAAGGCATGGATTCACTGCGAGACGACGGTGCCCGCAAGGTCCTGGCCGGCAAGACCACGGTCGAAGAAGTGGTGGCCGCCACGCAAGAAGACGTCCTGCTCGACGAGTGAAGCCATGGCGGTCTTCGAATATCGCGGCATCCAGGTCGACTCCGGCAAGCAGGTCAAGGGCTACCGGGACGCGGACAACGCCAAGGCGCTGCGGGCCATGCTGCGGCGTGACGGCATTCTGCTGACGCTGGCCACCGAGGAGAGCCAGCGCAGTAAACGCGCCAAGAAGGACATCGACCTCTTGGCGATCTTTCGCCGCGTGAACGCCGCGGACGTGGCCGTGCTCACTCGCCAGCTCGCGACCTTGGTGCGAGCGGGGGTGCCGCTCGTCGATTCGATTTCGGCGCTGACCGAGCAGGTGGAGAAGGAGGCGCTGGTCCGGATCTTGACCAGCGTGCGCGAGAGCCTGAACGAGGGCACGAGCTTCGCCAAGAGCCTCGACGCTCACCCGCGCGCGTTCCCGCCGCTCTACGTCAACATGGTGGCCGCCGGCGAAGCGTCGGGCACGCTCGAGACGGTGCTCGAGCGCCTGGCGGACTTCATGGAGGGACAGGCGCGGCTCAAAGGCAAGGTCACCGCCGCGCTCGCGTATCCGGTGCTGATGATGATCATCGGCACGGTGATGGTCGGCGTGCTGATGGTGGCCGTCGTGCCCAAGGTCGTCAGCATCTTCGACAACCTGGGGCACGCGCTGCCCTGGTACACGCGGCTTCTGATCTTCGTCTCGGACGTGTTCGCTGGCTATTGGTGGCTGCTACTGACGATCGGCGTCGGCGGCAGCCTGCTCTTCCGGCGCTGGAAGCGCACCAAGGAGGGCAAGCTCAAGTGGGACGGCTTCTTGCTCAGGGTGCCGATCTTTGGCCGGCTGAACCTGTTGGTCGCGGTGGCGCGGTTCGCCCGCACGCTCGCCACGCTGCTCGCCAGCGGCGTCCCGCTGCTCAAGGCCATGGAGATCGGGCGCAACGTGCTCGGCAACTCGCGGCTCGAGGGGGTGGTGAGCGAGGCCATCGGGTCGATCCGCGAAGGTGAGAGCATCGCCGAGCCGCTCAAGCGCAGCCGCATGTTCCCGCCCATGGTCACGCACATGATCGCCGTCGGCGAGCGCAGCGGGCAGCTCGAGGAGATGCTTCAAAACGTCAGCCGCGCGTACGAGTCCGACGTCGAGACCCGCGTCGCGGCGCTCACCAGCTTGCTCGAGCCGCTGATGATCGTCGCGCTCGGCGGCGTGGTCGGGTTCATCGCCATGGCGATTTTGATGCCGCTCATCCAGATGAACAGCCTGGTGCAGTGATGCGGCGGTGGCGCGCAGCGGATCGACGTATCTTCTTCCCGTGGGAGGGCCGGAGCGGCCTGTTGCGCGCGATCGCCGGAGGGCGAGTCCGCCCGGTGCTGCTCGGGCTCTTGGTGGTCGGCGTGTTCGTCGTGGTGGGCGTCCGCGAACGCCGCCAGGCCGGGGTGCGCCACACGCGCTCGGCGCTGCTCAACGTGCGCCAGGCCGTCGACGCCTACATGGCCGAGCACGACGGCGGCTGCCCGGCGACGGTGGCCGTCGCGGTCGACCACGCCGGCATGAAGCTGTCGGGCCGGGACGCCTGGGGGCGGCCGCTCCGCCTGGTGTGCCCGGCGCGCCACGACGAGTCGGCCTACGAGCTGTACAGCGATGGTCCGGACGGAAAGCCGGGCGGACTGGATCGAATCCAATGACTCCATCACCGAAGGGAGAGACGAACATGACAGTGGAACAATCCGCGCCGGCGCAGCGTTTTGCAGCGATGACGCACCTCACGAGGAAGGCCCGAGTCCTGCGCCACGTGCAGCGTGGTGTGACGCTGGTCGAGGTCTTGATCGTCGTCGCCATCATCGCGATGGTGGCCGGTGGCGTGACCGTGTTCGCGCTGCCGAAGTACAACGAAGCGAAGAAGACGACGGCCGAGACCGGCGCGCGCACCATTCGACAGGCGGCGCAGGCCTGGCAGGTGACGACCGGTGAAAGTGGTTGTCCCACCGTCAGCCAGCTGGTCGCGGACAAGCAGCTCGACCCGGGGACCAACACCACCGATCCCTGGGGCTCCGCCTATTTGGTTCAATGCGCGGACGACGAGATCGTCGTGACCTCGCCCGGCCCCGACAAGAAGAAGGGCAGCACCGACGACATCAAGGTCCCGAAGACCGCGGTGGCCCTCGAAGACGAAGGTTGATCGTGCGGGATGCGTTGCCATCGGATCCATCACCCAGGCTCGAGCGGCCGCGCACCCGCGCGCGGCATGACCCTGGTCGAGGTCTTGATCGTGGTGGCGCTGATCGCGATGCTCACCGGAGCGGTGGTGTTCGGCTCCGGCATGCTCTCCGGCAGCCGGCAGCGGGCGGCGGCGACCCTCGTCATGAGCTCGGTGCGGCTGGCCATGACCCGGGCCAACGCCAAGGGTAAGCCCGTCCGCCTCGTCTTCGATTTGCAGGAGCACCGCGTGCTGCTCGAGGAGAGCTCGGGGCGCATGCTGCGCGATTCGAGCGTCGCGGGCGGCGCGGAGGCCGCGACCGAGGCCGAGGAGCGGGCCCGCAAGGAAGCGGACCGCATCCTCGAGGGGCCGAAGGCGCCGCGGCCGCGGTTCACGCCGGTCGCCGAGTACGGGTCGGAGGGCAAGCCGCTCGGGGAGCGGATTCGCTTCCGGCAGGTGCAGACGCAGCACGACGAAGAACCGATCACCGACGGCCGGGCGTACCTCTACTTCTGGCCGGGTGGGGGCACGGAGCGGGCGGCCATCCAGATCACCCGCCAGGGCGACGACGAGGGGCTGACGGTGATGGTCAGCCCGCTCACGGGGCGCGCGAAGATCGAGCCTGGAAACGTCGCGCTCCCCGAGTCCCGCTTCGATGACGAAGAGTACAGCGAGCGGGAGGAATGATGCGCGGGCGAGGTTTCACCCTGCTCGAGGTGCTGGTCGCCATCTCGATCTTGGGGCTCGGCCTGACCGTGATCTTGAGCTCGCAGGTGGGCCTGTTCTCCAGCTCCAGCCGCACGGCGAACTTGACGGTAGCGACCAACCTGGCGCGCTGCCGCATGAACGAGGTGGAGGTCGAGCTGCAACGCACCGGCTACCCCCTGATCGACTCCAAGGATGAGGGCCCCTGCTGCGAGGACGAGTCGTTCGACGGCTTTCGTTGCGAGTGGCGGATCGAGCGGATCGAGCTGCCGGAGCCCTCCAGCTTCGACGGGGACGGCGGGGACGGGCTCAGCGCGGACACGCTGGGCCCGCTCGGCGCGCTGTCCCAAGGCGGCAGCTCGCTCGGGTTCGACGGCGGGCTCAGCGGTGTCGCGAGCGCCCTCGGCGAATCGGCCGAGGCGGCGCAAGGCGGCGGCATCGCCGCCATGCTCTTCGGCATGGTCTACCCCGGCCTCAAGCCGATGCTCGAGGCGAGCATCCGCAAGGTGACCGTGAGCGTGCTGTGGAAGGAGGGGCGCAGCGAGCGTGATTTCTCGGTGACTCAATACGTCACCAACCCGCAGCAAGGCGGCATCGACGAGGGATTGGGCGGGCTGGACGGCGGGGTGCCGGGCTTCGGGACGCAAGGCGGCCTTGGAACGCCCGGAGCGGCGCCCGGAGGCGGGCGATGAACCGCCGTGGGTTCACGCTGGTCGAGCTGCTGGTGGCGATCGCCGTGCTGGCGATGGTCTCGATGTTGATCTACGGCGCCTTCGCCGGCATGCGGCGGAGCAAGGAGGGGGTGGAGCGCATCAACGATCGCTACCGTGAGGGGCGCCTGGCGATGGCGCGCATCGCACGCGAGCTGCAATCGGCCTATCTGTCGGCCCACGTGCCCATCAACGAGCAGCTCACCGTGCAGCGCACGATCTTCAAGGGCACGCGCGGCTCGCCGGCGGATCGGATCGATTTCACCGCGTTCGCTCACCGGCGGCTCGATCGGGACAGCGCCGACTCGGATCAAGCCGAGGTCAGCTACTTCGGCTCCGAGGACCCGGAGCGTCCCGGTGTCCTCGATCTGGTGCGGCGCGTGAGCTCCAACATCGACCTCGAGCCCGAGCGCGGCGGGCGGGTGGAGGTGCTCGCCACCGACATCGATCTGTTCGATCTCGAGTACCTCGACCCCATGACCGGCCAGTGGTCGGAGACCTGGGACAGCACGAGCAGCATCGGCCAGCAGAACCGCATGCCGATGCAGGTCCGGGTCATCCTGGTTTTGAACGGCGGCCGTCGCAGCGCCATCGATCGAGGCCAGCGCCCGATCAAGCTAGTGACCAAGGTCGATCTGCCCATGCTCCGGCCCCTGACGTTCGCCTACCAATGACCCTCGATCATCGGCTCCACCGCGCAGGAAGCGCTCGAGGCCGCCGCGCTCGCGGGCGCGGGCGGGAGCGTGGCGTCGCGCTCATCATGGTGCTGGCGGCGCTCACCATCTTGACCGTCATGTTGACGGAGTTTCAGGACGAGACGAGCGCGGAGCTCGGCAGCGCGGCGTCCCACCGCGACGCCATGCAGGCGGAGTACGCGGCCAAGAGCGCCGTGAACCTGTCGCGCCTGCTGATCGCGACGGAGCCGACGATCCGGCAGTCGCTCGCTCCCATTTTCATGATCATGGGCGGCGCGCCGCCCCAGATCCCGGTCTGGCAGTACGCCGACCAGGTGCTGGGCGCCTTCAACGACGCCGCCGGCGCCGAGTCCTTCTCCATGTTGTCCGGAGTGAACGTGGCCGAAGGCGAGAACCTGGGGCTGGAGGGCGCCAGCTTCGAGCTCAACATCATCGACGAAGACTCCAAGATCAACGTCAACGCGGCGCGCGAACAGTTCGGCAAGATCCGGTTGGCCCAGCAGCTGCTCGCGTTGATGGGCGGGCCCCAGTACGACAAGCTGTTCGAGCAACGCGACGAGCGCGGCAATTTCCACCCGCGACAGGCCATCTGCGCGGCCATCATCGACTGGACCGATGCCGATCAGGAGGCCGACCCTTGCGAGCCCTACTCGGAGACCAATCAGCAGGTCGGCGCCGAGGACTCGTTCTATCAAATGCTGAAGAGGCCCTATCAGCGGAAGAACGCGCCGTTCGACAGCCTCGAGGAGCTGCACCGCGTGCGCGGCGTCAGCGACGACTTCTGGGCGACCTTCGTCGAGCCGGACCCCGACAACCCGAGCAAGCGCAACCTGACCGTGTGGGGCACCGGCCGCTTGAACGTCAACACCGCTAACCCACAATCCATCCTGGCTGCCGTGTGCGGGTACGCACCGACGGAGCCGATCTGCATCGATCCGATGGAGATGCAGCGGTTCGTCATGGCGATGACGCTCCTCAAGGGGGTCACCATGGGGGCGCCGCTGTTCGAAAACGAGGAAGCGTTCGTGTCCGCGCTGCAGGGCAAGGGCAAGTTCGCCACGATGTTGCAGGCGATGGAGCTCAAGCCGATCACGCTGATCAGCGCGGACCAGCTGAAGAAATCCATCGCCACCGAGAGCAAGGTCTTCAGCATCTATGCCACCGGGGTGGTGAAGAGCGGCCAGCGCGAGACCCGCACGCGGGTGCACGCCGTGGTGGACTTCCGCGACGCGCCGCCGCCCGGTCAGGCGATGACCGCCGAGCTCCAGCGGCAGCTCGGGGCGGGCCAGGGGGCGGGTGCCGCGAGCCCCGGGTCCACCCTGCCGCCAATGGATCTGCCCGAAGGGGCCACCGAGGACGCCATCCGGGGAGCGCTCGCGCCGAACCCCGGGGGCAACCTGATATACTATAAGGTCAACTGAAATGAGTCGCGCCGTAGGCATCGATATCCGCCCCACCCACGTTCGGGCCGCGCTCGTGCGTGCGTCGTACCGCCGGGTCGTCGTCGAGCGTCTGGTCGAAGTCGACGTCGCCGCCGTCGGCTCGGTCGAGAGCGCCGTGCAAGCCTGCACGCTGCAGCTCACGCAGCACCACGAGGCGGTCGCCGTGGCCATCGACGGCGAGCAAGCGTTCGTGCATCGCCTGAAGCTGCCTCCGACCGCGCAAAAGCAGCTCGACGAGATCGTGCCCTTCGAGCTCGAGGCCCAGGTCCCGGTGGACATGGAGGAGCTCGTCTTCGACAAGCTCCAGCTCCGGCGCGCGTCGGCGACCGATCCGCTCTTGGTGCTCGCGGCGGCAGCTCGGACCGAACACGTGCGGCGCCGCATCGAGCTGGTGCGCAGCGCTATCGGCAGGGAGCCGGAGCGCGTGGGCTGCGGCCCGCTGCCGCTCGCGAACCTGGCGCGGGTCCTGCCTCCGCTGGACGTCTCGGGCCCGATCGCCCTGATCGACCTGGGCGGGCGGCGGACCGAGGTGGTCGTGTTGAACGGGTCGGAGGCGGCCTACGCTCGCACGCTGTCGCGCGGCGTCGAGGGGCTGCCGGACACGGCGCCGATGCTGGCGGCCGAGCTGCGGCAGACCTTCGGCGCGTGGGCGGCGGCCGGGAACGCCGAGGTCGTCCGAGCCTTCCTGCTCGGCGGCGGCGCGGCCGCGGAGGGGGCCGAGGCGTACCTGACCCACGAGGTGGGGGTCGAGGTGCGGGAGCTCCCAGCGCTTCAGGTCGAGACGACGCCGGAGCAGCTGCAGATGCTGCCGCGGTTCGCCAAGGCGCTCGCGCTCGCGCTCGGGCTCTCGGGCCGCCCGAGCGATCTCGACCTGCGCCAGGGGCCGCTCGGCTTCCAGCGCGGCTACGGGTTCATCAAGGAGAAGATCCCGCTCTTGAGCGGTCTCGCGGCCGCCATCCTGATAAGCTTCTTGTTCTCGACCTGGGCGGAGCTGCGCGGGATCGAGCGGGAGAACGAGGTGCTCACCGCGGCGCTCGGATCGCTCAGCACGGACGTGCTGGGTGAAACGACCGAGGATCCCGCGGTCGCGACCGAGCTGCTCGATCGGCTGCAGCGCATGGACGAGCCGGATCCGATGCCGCGCGCCGACGCCTTCGACGTCCTGGTGCAGATCTCGAACGCCATCCCGATGAGCATCACGCACGACATCGAAGAGTTCGACATGCAGCGCGGCCACGTGCGGGTGAACGGCATCGCTGGCTCCACGGCGGACGCTCAGAAGATCGCTCAGGCGGTCGGCAAACACGCCTGCATCGGCGACGTCAAAATCTCCAAGACCACGCAGGTCATCAACAGCGACCGGCAGAAGTACGTGATGGAATTCGACGTCAAGTGTCCGGAAGAGGGCGCCAAGAAGAAGAAGGCCAAGGAGGCCGAGCCCGAAGCCACGGAAGGTGAGCCATGAGCCTGCGCGATCGCATCGACCAGCTCGACCCGCGCGAGCGCCGCCTGCTGAACATCCTCGGCATCGTGATGGTCGTGTTCGTGGCCCTGTTGCTGCCGCTGGGCGTGACCGCGGCGTTGGCCGGCCAGCGCTCGGACAACGAGGCGCTGCGGGAGGTGATCGCGCGGATCCAGGACGAGCGCGCCGCGATCGACGCCGCCAAGGCCGAACGCGAGGCCGTGGTCGAGAGGTACGCCCGCCCCGCCCCGCCGCTGGCGGGGCTGCTCGAGCAGTACGCCAGTCAGTTCACCCTGGATATCCCCGAGAGCCAGGATCGTCCGGTGGTGCCGCATGGCAAAAAGTACGAGGAACGCTCGACGAAGATCGTTTTCCGGCGCGTGGGGATGTTCAACCTCGCAAAGTTCATGGAACGCATCGAGCAGAGCGGCCACCCCGTCCGGATCGAGAAGCTGAACATCCGCAAGCGCGGCACCGAGGCCGACTCCTACGACGTCGAGATGACGGTCTCGGCCTACGACCGCAAGGCTCCCGAGAAGAAGGCGGCGAGCAAATCCGACTCCGACACGGCATCCAACGACGCTGAGGAGGAAGAGGCGCCATGATGGACCGGCTCGAGCAGCTCTGGGCGCGCTTTGGGACCGCCAAGAACCGCAGGATCCTGCGGCTCATCGCGTTCCCCGCGTTCTATCTGTTTGCCCTGATGCTGTTTTTGATTTGGACGTTCCCCTTCGAACGCCTCAAGGACCGCATCATCGCGGAGTTCAACGCGCGCCAGCTGGGCGGCCCCGGCGTGCGGCTGGAGATCGACGACCTGAGCTCGTACTGGATTCGGGGCATCGAAGCCGAGGGGGTGCGCCTGGTGGGACCGCCGCCGTCCGCGCCGGCCGAAGGTGAGAAGAAGCCCACGCCCAAGGTGATCGGCATCGATCACGCCCACGTCAGCGTCTCGCTCTTGAGGCAGCTGTTCGGGACCTCCCACGTGACGTTCGGCGCCGATGCGTTCGAAGGCAGCCTCACGGGTGAGGCGACCAAGAGCGACGAGGCGCAGGAGCTGCGGGTCGAGCTCGACGCCGTCGACATTGGCCAGCTGCCGATGCTCGCCGATTTGGTCGAGCTGCCGATGGCCGGCAGCTTGAGCGGTGTCATCGACCTCAGGCTTCCCGAGGGCAAGCTGAGCGAGGCCAACGGGAAGATCGAGCTGTACGGCAGCGACGTCTCCGTGGGCGACGGCAAGGCCAAGATCCGCGACTCCATCGCCTTGCCGAAGCTCGAGGCCGGGGAGCTGACGATCGAGGCCGAAGCGACCGACGGCCGGCTCAAGATCGCCAAATTCGTGGTGAACGGCAAAGACCTCGAGCTCTCGGTCGACGGCCAGATCCGGCTCCGGGATCCCTTCGGGCAGAGCCTCTCGGAGATGGGCCTGAGCTTCAAGTTCGCCGACAGCTACAAGAACAAGAACGACACCACGCGCGGCCTGTTCGGCGCGCCTGGGTCGAGCATGCCGGGCCTGTTCGATCTCGACCCGAAGATCAAGCGCGCCAAGCGACCGGACGGCTCCTACGGCTGGCGCCTGATCGGCTCGCTGGAGAACCTGAACTTTCAGCCAGCGTCGGCGGCTGGCGGTGCGACGAGCCGGGGCCGGCGAGCGGATTGAGGCGTGCCTCGGACCCGCTGGCGCGGCCCCGCTGCCGAGCGGGTTCCGGGGCGAAAGCGCCCGAAAAAAAGATAGGGCAGGGCTCTGGCCGTTGCGCTAGACCGGCCTCGCCATGGGTTTTTCGTGTGGAATCGTCGGGTTGCCGAACGTCGGCAAGAGCACGCTGTTCAACGCTTTGTCGAACGCCAAGGCGGAGGCCCAAAACTTCCCGTTTTGCACCATCGAGCCGAACGTCGGCATCGTCGCGGTCCCCGACACCCGGCTTGACGCGCTCGCCAAGCTGTACGCGCCGGAGCGCAAGGTGCCAGCGACGATCCGCTTCGTCGACATCGCCGGCCTGGTCCGCGGAGCGTCCAAAGGGGAAGGGTTGGGCAACCAGTTTCTGGGGCACATCCGCGAAGTGGACGCGGTCGCCCACGTCGTCCGCTGTTTCACGGACGAGAACGTCACGCATGTCGAGGGTCGGGTCGATCCGGTGGCCGACGTCGCGACCATCCACACCGAGCTTTGTTTGAAGGACCTGGACACCGCCAACAAACGCCTCGAGCGGGCCAGGAAACAAAGCAAAGGCGGCGACCCCACCGAGAAGCTGGCGGTCGGTCTGTGCGAGCGGCTGGTCCAGCACCTCGATCAGGGGCGCCCGGCGCGCACGCTCTCGGTCGAGGACAAGGAGGAGGAGCTGCTGGCAGAGATGCAGCTGCTCACCGCGAAGCGCGTGTTCTACGTCGCCAACGTGGACGAGCAGTCGCTCGGTCAGCTCGAGGATAATCCGCATTTCAGGGCGCTGACGGCGTTCGCTGCCGAGGAGGGGGCTCCGGTCGTGCCGATCTGCGCTTCGCTGGAGGCGCAAATTGCCGAGCTCGATCCCGAGGATCGGCCGGAGTTCTTGCGGGAGGCCGGGCTCGAGGAGCCAGGGCTGAACCAGGTGATCCGCACCGGCTACGAGCTGCTCGGGCTCATCACGTTCTTGACGGCGGGCAAGCAGGAGTGCCGGGCGTGGACGGTGCGCAAGGGATCCACGGCGCCGCAAGCCGCGGGGGTCATTCACACCGACTTCGAGCGCGGCTTCATCAAAGCCGAGGTGATCTGGTGGGAGGACCTGATCGCGCTCGGCAGCGAGGCGAAGTGCCGCGAGGCCGGGAAGCTGTCCATCGAAGGCAAGGAGTACGTCGTCCGCGACGGCGACGTCATGCACTTTCGGTTCAACGTGTGAGCGCGCCGGCGCGCGGCGCCGGGCAGGATCGTGGCGCGCGGAGGCGCGTCGACCGCCGTTTTCCGAGGCCGTTTACGGGTCCACCTTGCAAGCGCCGATCCACCGCGTAATCTGAGCCGCATTCGTTTCAGGTTGCGGAGACTTGGTGAGCGACGACGGCGCACATGTGGCTGCATCGAGCGACGAGGTAGGTGACCCTCGCCGAGCGTTGCTGCGCCTCGAGGCCGCCGTCCGGGCCCTGCCGAGCGCCGTACTGCTCGAAGACGAACGTGGACAGGTCCTGCTGGCAAACCTCGAGCTCGCCCGCATGTTGGAGCTCGACGGCCCGGAAGGACTCGTCGGACGGTCGGGGGTCGACGTCGCGCGCGAAGCGGCCAAGGTGTTCGCCGAGCCCGAACGGTTCCGGGCGCGCATGGAGCAGCTGATCCGCGACGGCCGCCCCGTCGTGGGGGAGGTCCTCGAGCTGCGGAGCGGTCGCTTCGTCGAGCGAGACTTCCTGCCGATTCGCTCCGGCGGACGGCCGCTGGGGCTCTTGCTCCATTTTCGGGATGCGACCGAATACCGGCGGATCCAGGGGCGGTTGGCGCTCAGCGACCGCATCGTCTCGCTGGGCACCATGGCGGCGGGGCTGGCCCATGAAGTCAACAACCCGCTCTCCTACGTGCTGTCGAACGTCTTGCTCGCCGAGGAGGCGTTGTCGCGGGTCGCGTTCAGACGCGATGCCTTGTTGGAGGAGGCGCTGTACGGTCTGAGGGAGGCCGTCACCGGGGTCGAGCGCATCAAGAACATCGTGCGCGGCCTCAGCATGAACGCCGGCGCCGCCGACGAGACCGGGCCGGTCAACGTGCACCGCTCGGTCGAGTGGGCGGTCGCGGTGGCCGCCAACCAAATCCGGCACCGCGCTCGCCTCTCGCGCAAGCTGGCGCCCGTCGCCGCGATCTGGGGCAACGAGACCCAGGTCGGACAGATCGTGCTCAACCTGCTGCTCAACGCCGCTCAGGCGATCGAGCCGGGGCGCAGCGCCGAGAACGAGGTCCACGTCGAGACGGGGTTCGACGATTTCGGTGACGTGGTGATCCTGGTGCGCGACACCGGCTGCGGGATGACCGAAGAAACGCGCCGCCGCGTGTTCGACCCCTTCTTCACCACCAAGCGTTTCGGTGAAAATAGCGGGCTCGGGCTCTTCATCTGTCACAACCTGGTGAGCGCGATGGGCGGGGACATCCACCTGGAGAGCGCGCCGGGCAAGGGCACCACGGTGCGCGTCGTTTTGCCAGCCGCGCCCTCGCAAGCCACCGAAACCGAGCGGCCGCTGCACCCGTCGACCCGCCCCGCGGCGGGAAAGGTGCTGGTGATCGATGACGAGCCAGTGATCGGCCGCACGATCGATCGCATCCTGCGCGACAGCTGCGAGGTCACGAGCGTCACCAGCGGGCGCAGCGGCCTCGAGCTGTTGCTCGCGGGATCGAACTTCGACGTCATCGTGTGCGACCTGATGATGCCGGACGTCACCGGCATGGAGCTTTACGAGCGGGTCAGCGAGGTGCAGCCGGAGACGGCGCGAAGGATCCTATTTTTGACCGGCGGCGCCTTCACGACCGCGGCCGAGGCGTTCCTGAAGACGGTGCCGAACGTCACCATGCGCAAGCCCTTCCGGCCGGAGGAGCTGCGCGCCGCGGTCGCCAACCTGGCGGCTCGCTGACGCCGGCTCTTTCGGAGCCTCAGCTGGCGCCGAAGTAGCCGCTCCAGGTCTGCACCGGGACCGGCCCGCCGAAGTAGCCGAAGAAACGTGCGATCCACACCAGCAACAGCAGCACCAGCGAGCCCCCCGCGAGCCAGGTGAGGCGGCGGTCCAGCACGGCGTCGGCCGCGCGCGGCGCCTGGGCCAGAAAGCTGCGGCAGCCGTAGACGAGCAGCCCAAGGTAGAGCGGCGCGAGCAGGGGAACTAGCGGGTGCAGGTGCAGCGCTTCGCCGAAATGACCTCGTGCCAGCGCGAGCGTCGCCCGGGTCAGACCGCAGCCGGGACAAGGGATGCCGAAGACGGCGGCGGCCGGGCAGATCGGCAGACCCAACGCCAGCACGCCGCCGCCGAGCAACGCGACGGCGGCCAGGGTGACGGCGCGGCCACGCATGCCGCACGCCGGGCGCATGCGGTCAGTCGTAGCACGCGCCGGCGTCGCCAGGATCGGAGACAGCCCGGGCCCCGCGGTCAGGGACGGCCGCCGGCCGCCTGCCACACCTCGTTGAGATCGGCGATCAAAAAGTAGGGCCAGAAGAACAGGTAGAGCACCGGGTGCGGCACCTGGGCGTTCGGCACCCCCGCCATGTGCTTGGCGTCGAGCACCTTCTCCGGCAGCTTCCACATCTCGAGCAAACCGAGGATCGGGATGAAGAACAAAATCGGGTTCAGGTCGTCCTTCTGCCGGAACTCCTTGAGCTCGTTGATCGTCGACCACAAGGCGAAGAACAGGTAGATGAAGCAGAAGTAGCCGAGCAACAGCACGACGATCGGGTTTCGGACGTTGCCGACCGGGCCGTGAGCACCCGGCCGTGCCATGCCGCCTGGCTGGTGCACCATGGGCGCGGCCCCCATCGCCGGCGCCATCCCGAAATTCGGAGCGCCGTCGACCGGAGCCTGCGCGCCAGGGGGCGCGCCGTATGGGCTCGGTCCGCCCGGGGGCTGGCCGTACGGGGCGCCGGGTGCGGCTCCGGGCGGCGCACCGTAGGGGCTCTGGCCCATGGCCTGCTCCGGCGGCCCGCCGTACGGGGCGCCGGGCATGCCGGGAGCCTCACCGCCGCCAGGCGG
>JAEZYZ010000495.1 GCA_023418705.1 Pseudomonadota bacterium
TGCAGCCTCTCGCGCAGGTCGCTTGGTGCCGGTCTTGCGCTGACGCAGCCGCTCCACGAACTCTCGCAGCGCACGGAGCTGAAGCTCGGGCAGGCTCGCCGCGCGCTTGCCAAGACCGAGCAGATCGAACGCCTCCTCGATCAGGTCGACGTACTCTTGCTCGGCGGTGAACTGCACGCGAAACCGCAGCGGTCGCTCCGGGCGGGCTTCCCGTCGCGCTAGCCACGCGCGATCGAGCGCCGCTTCGGCCTCTGCCAGCTCGCGGGCCTGTTCGGGATCGGTGACCTCGCTCGCTGCGCCGACGTTCGCCGGAGGCGGCGGCTCGATCCAATCCGCCGGTCGATCCCCCTCGGGCAAGCTCCGCACGGGTCCGACGAAGGCCTGCGCGATCGCATGCATCGGCATGCGCCGGGGCGCTGCGGGGGCGACGGGGTCGATGCGCGCGGGGACCTCCGGCTTGGGATCGATCTCGGCGATCAGGCGCGCGATCTCCTTCTTCGCTCGGAAGCGCGCGCGTTCGATCACCTCGGTGTGGCGCGGGCCGCCCAGGTACGGCGCGATCATCAAGAGACCGGTGAGGTGCAGCTCTCCGCGAGCGACGATGCCCCGGAGCTCCGGGTGCTGATGCACGAGCCGCGCCGCCTTGGCTCGCCGGAAGGCGGCATCTTCGCTCATGCGGAGCTCGTACTGACAGTAGGCGTAGAGTGTCGCGCAAGCGCGGGCGCGATGGATGCCGCGCTCTTCCACCTCCCCGAGGTGCGCGAGCAGATCGGCGAGGGTGACGTTGGAGCGCGCGGTGAGCCGACGCACGGCAGCGTGAAGATCGTCATCGGACAGAGATCTCAATGAGGATGCCATGAGATCCTTATACACCCCAGATTTTGATGCCCTGAGGATGCCCGCTGTCGAGCTCGCGGCCACACTGACACCTCGCAAGTCGATTTGCTCACGATGAGCCGCTACAGACGCCGCTGGGCGGGCAAGCAGCGCCCTTCGGACAGGGGCGTCGGCCCAGCGGGCGCTTTGGCAGCGAATCGTGTCAAGCTCAATCGACCTCGTTCGGAGAGAATGCCCTGAGAATTGCGACGACATGGATGGGTGAAGACTTGAAGCGGTCTCCTGTTCTCTCACGTCCCAGTATCGTTTCAGCGCGCCGCACGTGCTCGTTCGGATCACCCGTCGTTCGAACCACCGAACGACGACTGAGCCCGTCGCTATCCTGTTCCACTTCCCTCGTGCTCGGGCCCCGCCCCAGACACGACGGCTCCGGGGACGATCCACGCCTGGCTCGAAGACGTGGTCGGTCTCTGCCTCGGCGACGAAGCCCGGCAGGTCCCCAAATGCCACCCACACGTAAAACACCTCCGCCCACCCGACGCAGCCCACCACACCAGCAAGCAGCGCGTCCGATGCAGCGGGGCACTCGAGGCTCTGACTGAAGCCGCCGCCCAGGCAAGCGCGAGGATCACAAGGGGCCGCCGACGGCTGCCGTCGGGATCCCTACCGCCCTTGCGCAAGCTGAGTCCGATCATCGCGTCGCCGCTAGTTCCGGCAGCCGCCGACTCGAGCGTCGGCTTGCACCAGTACCACACGTGGTGACTGGCATCAGGGAGGACCTCGATCGCTTCAACGCTTCGACGCAATCAGGACGACGTTTCTCAGATCGCCGGGCAGATACTTTTCGTCAGCGGCCATGACCGGAACGATGCGCACTCGATGGAACAGCCGACCCAGTTGCGCAGCAACGTCGTGGACGGGTCCCTGCCCATCGAGCGTCCCGATCACGTTCACGACCAACGCGCCTCCGCCTCGTAGCGAGCGACGCACGGCCGAAAAGAAGCGAGGATTCAACAGCGCTTCCGTCGACTCGTTGGCATCGAAGGCGTCGATCACGACGATGTCCCAGCTCGCCGACGCCGCGCCTTCCACGAAGGTCGCGCCGTCGGCGATGTGTACGCTCAAGCCCGGGATCTCGTCGAGGTCGTACCAAGTGCGCGCCAACTCGATGACACGAGCCTCACGTTCGACCATACGTCGATCGACAACCCCGGTACATGCTGGCGAATTGTCGCAACGCGACCGCTCCGCCGCAGCCGACGAACCGTTGCCCGCCGGCGAAACTCCGCTAGCACGGCCGCAAGGTGAAACAGCTCGACGTACGGCCAGTCGAAACGCAAACGACCCACCGCACGATCCTCTGCTTGAGAATCATGCTCGGTCGTGTGCTTCCGACTTAGCGCTTGGAGCGGTCCGTCGTCGTCCTCGACGTGTCGTCGGGTGCCTGCTGCCGGCGCGGCAAGCGGACCTCCTTCAGGGGAGCACCGCCATCGATGAACAGGCGCCCCTTCGGCACCAATGCCCGGACGATGTTCTCGAGCGCTCGTTGCTGGAGCTCCGGGTGGCGACCGTCCAGAGCGCCGACGCGGATGGCGAACGCGAGCTCGAAGGGAGCTTCGCCGGGCGCGAGCTCGAAGTGCTCGATCGCGACCTGTCGCACGCTCAAGCTGCCGGAAGCGATCTCTTGGGAGGATGCGGCGACCGCTTGCTGCACGGCTTTGGCGGACCGGTCGATCGCAAGGACGTGCCCCCGACCGATGCGCTGCGCGACCGCTCGTGCCGCGGCCCCCGGTCCACAGCCGATCTCCAAAACACGCATCCCCGGACGAAGCGGAAGGGCCTCGACGACAGCCGCAAGACGCGCGGAGAGCGGAGGGTTCATGGGATGTGAGCGAGGATAGCCGCTCGGCCGAGCCGTTGCGACGCGCCAAGATTCCTTCGCCGCAGGAAAACTTCAAGCTGCGGCGGCAAATCATCTCCCCTGGCCGTCTCGCTCTCGAACTGCAGAATTTGGGGTCGATGCCCGCCCGCGGCGATGCAGGTCGCGGAGAAGGTCCACCCGAAAAATGATGCGACGCACTGCCCTTGGACTGCGCTGGCCCGGCCTGGCGCTCGCGATTGGTTGTTCCGTTTACGGCTGTTCCAGCGCCGATCCGCCCGGTTCCGAAGCGGCGACGGGCGGCGGCGGTCAGGCTGCTACGGGCGGGTCGTCCAACGGCAGCGGCGGATTTACCGGTGGGACCGGCGGATCGGCGAGCGGAGCCGGCGGATCTGCCAGCGGCACGGGGGGCGCGCCGAGTGGATCGGGCGGCTCGCCCAATGGCACGGGGGGCGCGCCGAATGGATCGGGCGGCTCGACCGCTGGAACCGGGGGAGCCACCGGTGGCAGCTCGGGGAGCGGGGGCGACGGCGCCGCGGGGGCGAGCGGAGCCCCGGACATGAACCCCGATGACGGCCCACCCGCCGCGCCGGAAGGTCAGCTCCCGAACGACCGCCGCCCCGAGGGACCTGGCCTCATCTCCGACACCCTCGAGTTCCGCCATCACAACCAGCCGTCCGTCATCAACGGCTACCTGCAGTTGTCGGGCAACGCGCTCATCTCCCTGTACGACCTCTCGGATCCGACGGCGCCCGAGCTACTCGCCTTCAGGGAGAGCCCTGGGCACTGCCAAGATGGCGGCTGCGGCGAGGCGGAGGGGCACCAGGTCTCCTTCGCGAAGTACGGGAGCACCTTCTACACCGCGACCATTCGCGGCAAGGGGATCGACATCTGGGACATCACCGACGTAAGAGACCCGAAGCACGTCAAAGCCGTCGATATCCCCGGCGTCAACTATGGTGATTTCACGGAGGCGGTCTGGGGCGTCGCCTGGCAAGGCACCACCATCTACGTCGGCGGCACGAACACCGGCGTGCACGTCATCGACGCGACCGATCCCGCGAACGCGACGCTCGTCAAGAGTGTCCCGCAGGGGCAGGTCGGCAACGTCAACGCGGGCCCGTTGTTCGCGATCGGCAACCTTTTGGTGGTGACGACGCCCAAGGACAACCGCGGGGTGGCAACCCTGGACATCTCCAGTCCCCACCAGCCCATGATCCTGGACTCGGTCATCCCGCAGCAGAACAGCTACATCGGCTGGTTTTATCGGCACCACGTCTACCTCCTGAATCCCATCCGCGTCTACGACGTGCTCTCGGATCCGACCGACATCACCCAGGTCAACGGCAACCGACCGGGCGGCTACTGGGAGTACATGAGCTTTCAGGACGGCTACATGTTCGCCGGGCGCATCCGCCCGAACCCCGGCGCCGACAAGATCGACGTCAGCGATCTGTCGAACTTCGTCTGGGACAGCTCGATCGTCGGGCGACGCAACCTCTCCGGCAACGCCGACCCCGAGAACGACGACCAGTTCACCGTGGCCATCGGCAACCTGCTCGTGCTCTCCGACGACCAGCTCCACACCGTGGGTCCCAACACCGGCAAGGCCGCCGGGACGGTGATCGCGGTGCACGATGTGGAGCCGGACACGACGCCGCCCTACGTCGACACGATCATCCCGAAGGACGGCGCGACCGGGCAGCCCGTGACGACGCGCGTCGGCATTTCCTTCACCGACAACGTCGAGCTGGCGACGGTCGACACGCGGAGCTTCATCGTGCGGCCGATCGGCGGCCAGGCGCTCCCCGGCACCTTCAGCGTGACGATGAGCGTACTCAACTTCGACCCGGCAGAGCCCCTGCAGCCGAACACCACCTACGAAGTCGTCCTCCCAGCCGGCGGCGTGAAGGACTACGTGGGCAACGGGATGGCCGAAGAGTTTCGCTCCACGTTCACCACCCAATGACCCGCCGGGCCATCGTCTCCGCGGTGGGGCTGGTCGCGAGCCTCTGCTCTGCGTCGGCGTTCGCGCTAGAGCTCTCGGTCGTCGAGCCCGCTCCCACGCTCATTGGGGCCGATACCAGGTTCGAGGCCGAGGTGACCGATGGCAGCGGACCCGTCGAAGTCCGCTGGACCTTCGGCGACGGCTCGTCGACCGACTTCGCGGAAGGGGCGACGGCGGTGACGCACTCCTACGCGGCGCCGGGCCACTACTCGGTCATCGTCGTGGCACGGGACGAAGCGGGCTTTCAGAGCCGCTCCTTCGTGCACACCGTGCACACCGAGCCCACGGCCAACCCTCCCGCGAGCGCGAGCCCGCTCGTGTTCCTGAGCGACCGGAACTACGTCGTCACAGCCAATACGGACAACGACACGGTGACCGTCGTCGACGCCGGCGCTCTCCAGACGGTGGCGGAGATCCCCGTGTTCGATGGGCCGGTCGCCGTCGCGCCGGCTCCCGACGGACAGCTGTGGGTCGTTCATCAGGCCGACTACGCCATCGCCAGCATCGATCTGGACGCGCTGAAGGTGACGCAGGTCTTTCGGTTGCCCTACGCGAGTCAGCCGATGGGGGTCGTCTTCGGCTCGAACGGGGACGCCTATGTCCCCCTGATGGCGACGGGCGAGGTGGCGCGGATCGACGCATCGACCGGGGAGATCCGCGAACGGGGGTTCGTCGCGCCGTGGGTGCGGGGCATCAGCCTGAGCGGCGACGAGCAGCACCTCTGGCTGACGCGCTTCATCTCCCCCGACGGCCATGGGGAGGTCTACCAGCTCGACGCGACGACCCTCGAGGTCGTCGAACGCCTGGACCTCGCGGAGGACACCACGACCGAGGACTCCAGCGTCCAAGGCCGGGGACTTCCAAACTACCTGTTCTCCGTGGCGATTTCTCCCGACGGCAAACAAGCCTGGGTCCCCGGGAAGAAGGACAACCTGGCGCGCGGGCTGCAGCGGGATGGTCTTGCACTCACTCAGGACAACACCGTGCGCCCCCTCATCGCCATCCTCGACCTCGACGGTCGACAAGAGCTGCCGGAGTGGCGCATCGATCTCGATGACCGGAACATGCCGCGCCACGTGGCCTTCAGCCCGCTCGGCGACTACGCCTTCGTCTCGATCTACGGGTCGAACATGGTCGAGGTATGGGACACCTATACCAAGAGCCTCGTCACCGGCATGCGCGGCTCGAAAGGCCCTGTCGCGACGGTCCTGGGACCCGACGAGCGCCTGTTCGTCCTCGGGGACCTGTCACGGAATCTGCTCGTCTACGACGTGAGCGGCGTGCTCTCGGGAGCCGATCCCACGACGCGCCTGGTCGACGAAATAGACCTGGTCGCGAACGAGGCGTTGCCGGCAGAGGTGCTCTACGGAAAACAGCTCTTCGCCAACGCCGACGATCCGCGCATGGCGAGCGAAGGCTACTTGAGCTGCGCGTCCTGCCACATGGACGGCTTCGAGGACGGGCGCGTCTGGGACTTCTTCGACCGCGGCGAAGGCTTTCGCAACACGACCTCGCTGCTCGGGCGGCGCGGGACGGGACACGGCCGGCTGCACTGGTCGGCGAACTTCGACGAGATCCAGGACTTCGAAGGGGATATCCGCCACGCCCAGGGCGGCCTGGGCTTCATGACGAACGAGGACTGGGAGTCCGGAACGCGCAGCAGCTCCCTCGGGGATCCAAAGGCGGGCCTCAGCCCGGAGCTCGACGCCATCGCCGCCTACGTCACCTCTCTGGCTTCGATTCCGCGCAGCCCGTACCGCAACCAGGACGGCTCTCTGACGGAGGACGCCGTCGCCGGACGCGAGCTCTTCCTGGAGCTCGGCTGCGACTCTTGTCACGCAGGCGACGACTTCACCGACAGCCCCTCCGGCGTCGTGCACGACGTCGGGACCCTCACCGCCGGATCAGGGAGCCGGCTGGGTGGCGAGCTCGAAGGCATCGACACCCCGACTCTGCTCGGCATCTGGCAGACCGCCCCGTACCTGCACGACGGCTCGGCGCCCACGCTGCGCGACGTCCTCACGACCCGCAACCCGGAGGGCAAACACGGCGACACGAGCACCCTCACGGAGGAGCAGCTCGATCAGCTCGTCGCCTATCTCCAGCAGATCGACCACGGCCTGCCCCCGACCGATCTCGTCGTACCGACCGATCCCGGGGGATCCGCGGGTGCCGGCGGAGCCGGGGCTGCCGGCGCAGCGGGCGAAACCGGGGACGGCGGCGAGGCCGGCGATGGATCCGGGGGCGCCGATGCTGCCGGCGGCGCCGATGGCACCGGGAGTGGCGGGGGTGCCGGCGGCACGCCCACCGACGCCCCCCCTGCTTCCTCGCCGGACGGATCCTCGGCCACGGGCTGCAGCTGCGACGTCGCTGGCTCCTCACGGTCCCCCGGTCCCGCCACAATGGCCGGGTGCGGCCTGTTGCTGCTCGGGGCAGCCGCGCGCCGCTACCGCTCCCTCCGCGCCCGCCGCCGCGCGGGCTGATGACTTCGGCGCTTACTCCTCTTCCCGCTGTGGGCCGGGCACGAAGCGGTCGCCCCACAGCAACGTGAGGTCCAGCTCGATGGCGTCGAACGGAGGCACGCGCAGGATCTTTTCGCCGCGGGCGGCCAGCACCAGGATGTAGCCGGCAGGATCGAGCCGGTAGACTTCGATCGAGAAGGCGAGCGGATCGATGAGCCAGACGTAGGGCACGCCGGACCGCGCATACAGCGGGAGCTTCTCCGTTCGGTCTGTCGAAGCAGTGCTCGGCGAGAGCACCTCGCAGATCCAATCGGGCGAGATGACGTGCGGCCCGCGCTCCGGCCGTACGTAGCGCTCGACACGCCAGCCCGCGAGATCCGGAACCCGAATGTCGTCGCTCAAAGCAGCGCGTGGTTCATGGAGGATAATCCAACCGCCTGGCCCCCGCGGCCGAAGCGAAACGGCCCGCCGAGCAGCACGCGGAGATCGGCGGCGACCTCTGCGTGGGCCGCACCGGGGCGCGGCTGGACCCGGAGCTCGCCGTCGACGATCTCCCCGACGAAGCCCTCGGCGACATCCAGCAGGTCGTCCCAACCGGCTCTGCGGGACGCTGGCCGTGACATGCCCCAAAAGATAGGGCGCCCCTAGGTCGACGGCCAGCGCCCTCTTTTCTTCAGAAAAGGCACCCCGGACTGTCGATCCCGCCCTGCGTCGGGCGACTGCTGGATGCCCCGCGCCGGTTCGCGCGGGTCATACTGAAGAAGGAGCCGACGGATGAAGTACCTGTGCCTGCTTTACGGGAACCAGCAAAAGATGTCGCAGCTCTCGAAGGAGGAGTTCGCCGCCCTCGCCGAGAAGTGCGAGAGCCACGACGCGGAGCTTCGACGCACCGGCGCCGTTCGCACGGTCGAGACCCTCGAGTGGGACGTGACCACCGTGCGCGCGCGGGGCGGCAAGCCAACGGTCACTGACGGGCCGTTCGTCGAGACGCGCGACGTCGTCGCCAGCTTCTTGGTGATCGAGGCGCGCGACCTAAACGATGCGATTCGCATCGCGTCGCTGCACCCCGCGGCGAACATGGGGGAGGAGCTCGGCTGGGGGATCGAGATCCGGCCGCTCGCCGAAGGTTGTCACCAGTAGGCCCCCGTGGATGGCGAACCCGGAAGCGCACTCCGAGCGCAGATCGAGCTCGTTTACCGGACCGAGTCTCGCCGCGTGTTCGCCACACTGGTGCGCCCCCCCCGCGCGGCCGCCCCCCCCCCCGCGGC
>JAEZYZ010000505.1 GCA_023418705.1 Pseudomonadota bacterium
CCCCGACGATGTAGCGGGCCAGCGCTCGCCCGAGGGCCCGCCCGGCGGCGCGCGTCGCCTGGTCGTATCCCGCCGCGTCGCCGAGCGCGCCGGCCGCGCTCGCGTATTGCTCCACGCGCCGGACGTCACCGGTGTCGCGGGTGGGCGGCGCGCCGGCCGCCTCCAGCACCCAGGCCCGGCCAAGCACCCCCACGCTGCTGGCCCGGGCAAGCGGCAGCTCCGTCCCGTCGCTGGCCTCGAGCGCGGCGATGCCGGCGGCGCGCTCGTCCACGCGCAGCACCTGGACGACCAGCTGTGGGTACCCGGTCCCGAAGCGCAGCAGACCGGACCTGACGAGCTCGTCGCGAGCGCCGGCCAGCGCCGCGTGGACGACGTCCGCTTCGGGGATCAGCGCAGGGGCAGCCGCGACCGCGAGCTTTTGTTCAGGCGCTCGACCCCCGTAGAGGGGACGATACCCACAGCCGCCGGCGGCCCCGCCGAACGCGGCCGCCGCCACCAGGGTTGAAGCGACGACCGAGGATTTGGCTCGCCTTCGTCCGCGGCACACTTTCGAAATCATGGCCAAGTTTCACGGGAAACAACAGCTTTTCCACATCGGATCGACCGTTCAGGGACCGCGGGCGTGCAGTTGCATCTGCGCAGGGCGGGGCTGTAGGTGTCCGGCCGCTAAGCCACCTTCCGGACCTCTGGCGAGACGATAGGCCCTACGGCCGACTCGTCCCCGACGGGGCGCGCGGCCGCCCGGAACTGGATGCTGGCGGCGCCGTCCTCGCGCTCGATCTCCTCGTTCAGCTCGACGGCAAACCAGGCCATCGCGCGGGTCTGAGCGTAGGTGCCGTCGGCGACCAGCACGACCTGCCCGCCGCCGGCGCGTTCGATGAGCGCCGCAAGGCGCCGCAAGATCTGCCGCCGCCCGTGCTGGCGCTCCGAGGAGAGGTCTCCGGTCGCCACCAGCACGGCCCGACGTGGAGCTCGGACCGCGCCCAAGCCGTCGATCCGCGCCTGGACGGCGGCGCAGAACGCCGCGTGCCCCTCGGACGGCTGCTCCGCGAGCACGGCGACATTGCTCTCGGGGCCCGCCTGCCGGTCGAGCCAGCCGGGGAACCGGGTTCCGTCTTCCATCACCACAACCGCGTCGTGTTGGCCCATCGATGACTCCTGCTCTGGTCGAGATCCCGGGCGATCGTTCCAGGTGCCGGGGCGCGTGGCCAAACAATCTGGAGTGTTCGAGCGGCCGCCGAACCCGGGTATTGTCGAGCCCCTTGGCTTCCACCGCAAAATCCGAGCGCCTTCGGGCAGCAGCCTCCAGGTTCGCCGCGTTCTTCGACGAGCTCCGGCAGACCTTCGTCGAGCGGGAGGACGTGCTCGACCAGCTCGCGCTCGCTTTATTGTCACGCGAGCACGTGCTGGTGACGGGACCCCCCGGCACCGCCAAAAGCCGCCTGGCCTGGTCCGTCCTCGGTCGCATCGTGGACGAGAAGAGCGGCAAGCCGAGCCTGTTTGCCCGCCAATTCAGCGAGAGCACGGTGCAGACCGATCTCGTCGGGCCGATCGATTTCAAGACATTGATGGAGACCGGCCGCACCGAGCATTTCACCGACGAAGGCATGCTGGGCGCGGTCCACGCCTTCTTGGACGAGGTGTTCGACGGGCGGGACATGTTGCTGCGGACGACGCTCAACGTGCTGCACGAACGCGAGCTGAAGCAGGGCACCCGCACGACCCGCGGCCAGATCGAGTGCGCCGTGATGACGACCAACCGCTACCTCTCCGAGGTGCTCGACGGGTCACGGGAGGCGCTGCTCGCCTTCGTCGATCGGATCGCCCACATCAGCTTCGTGCCGAAAGGCTTCGGGGAGGCCGCTCACCTGACCGACTTGCTGCGCGCGCAGGTGGCCGGGGTCCAGGAGCGGCCGCTGTCCGCGCTGCTCACCATCCAGGACGTCGACACCCTGCAAGCGGCCGTGGACGGCGTGTATTTCCCGGACGAGCTGTGTGACGATCTGGCGGCCCTGGCGCGCTCCCTCGAACGTGAGCTCGGGGCCGCCACGCGCGCCGATCCGAGCTTTGCCCCGACGCGCTATCTCTCGACGCGGACCATCCTACGGCTCGGGCGCACACTGCGGGCGGCCTGCGTCTATGACTGGGCGCGGCACGGCCAGCAACGTGAGCTCGTGGTCACCCGGAGCGACTTCGAAGCGCTTCGGCTGACCTTGTTGCTCTGTGGACCGAGGCTCGAGCACATCCCGGCGCTCCGACAGTTCGAAGCCGAGCCGCGCGAGCTGCGACAGCTCGACATCGTTCAGACCGAACGGGAGCTGTTCGACCGCTGTCTGGCCGCTCTACCGGCACCGAAAAAGCGTCCCAAGGTCAAGCGGCCCCCCGAAGAGGCTTTACCTCGGCTGCACACGCTGTCCGCCGCGGAGCTCCTGGAGCGCGCGCGGCGGCTCGGCGCCAGCGGATCCGAGGAGCAGCTGCAGGCGGTCACTCGAGAGCTCTCACGCCGCGCGCTCCGGGCCGGCCTGCCGCCGGACGGCGACGGCGCGACCTTCGATCCGCTCTCCACCGGTCGCGCCCTCGACGCCATCGCCGCGGAGCTCGAGGCGGCCGCTGGCGGGCGCCTCCCCTTGGCGCGTTGGCTTCGAAGTCAGGCGCTCGACCTCATCGACGCGGCCATCGCGCTCGCGCCCGCACCTCCGGCGCTCGCTGCGTTTTCCGATCTCGCCAGCGTCGAGGCGGCGTCGGCAGCCCGGCTGCGCCGCTTGCAAGGGCTGCTCGAGGCGCGCTCGGGCTTGCTCGCTCGCGGGGCCGGCCACGGCGATCCCAGCCGCGACGATCGCCGCTGGCAGGACGCCGTGCAGCGGCTGGAGCAGGAGCTGATCGCGCTTTGGGACGCCGAGCTCGGGCGATCGCTCGGGGCGTGTCTCGAGACGACGACCCGCTCCCTGTCGTCCGTACTGCAGGCGCTGCGAGCGCCGCTCGCGGCGATGGCGACGGCACAGCGGGAGCTCGTCGCGTTCGGCAGCCGCCCCGGAAACCTCCTGCAGCGGGTCGCCGGGCGTCGGCTGGCCCCCTTGATCGAAGCGGCCGTCCGGACCTTCGATGTGGGTGACCACGAGCGCTTGGCGGACGAGCTTCAAGACTTGCTGCGTCTGCTTTCCAGCTTCGGGCTGCGGGAGGCGCTGCCACGCGTCGACTTTATGACGTGGCTCGGCCGGGCGCTGGTCGAAAGCGAGCCGGATCTGCCGCGCTCGAACGTCGCCGATCGTCAGGGCTACCGCGATCTGCGCCAGCGCATGCAGCGGCGTCCCATCTGCTTTCTCCTCGCGGATCTCGCGCTGACGGCCTTTCCGGATCTGGCCGAGGCCGTCGGCGACGCGCCGGATGCCCTCGGTCCGTTGAGCGCGATGTTCGGCGAATTGCCCGACGATTTGCGCTCGCGCATCGCCGCTGCCGACATCGCGCGGGTAGAGACGAGCCTGGGGGCGCTCGAGAGCTGGTGGCGACGGCTCGACGAGCCCGGCGCTCGACCCAAAGCGGCGCTCGATCGCGTCGCCGCTTCGGACTACTTCATCGTCACGCGCGACGAGGCCGCCCTGCTGCGGTTCGCGCTCGAGGCCCGCTTGCTCGACGCCCTCTTTCCCAAGACAGGCGCGGACAAGCTGCTCGCACGCATCGAGCAGCTCGACCTGCGCACGGCGGCTCGCCTGCACGCGCTCAGGGAAGCCCGCGTGGAAGCGGACTGGGCCGCGATCCGTCGCCGGCTGCAGCCGGGGCCATGACACCGAGGACGACGGGCGAGCACCTCGCCGAGATCGCTCGACGCATCGACGCGCTCGTCTCGGCCCAGCCCCTGGTGACGCGCCCGATCCGGCGTGCCGCCACCCGCGTGCGGCTCTGGCTCGGCTGGCGACCCCACCTTCGCACCACGGCGCTCTCGGCGCTGCACGCAGCGCGCGCCCTGTCGGGCGGACAGCCCGCGGCCTTCCCGGCGCTGCTCGGAGCCGCCGTCGCCGAGCTCGATCACAACCTGACGGAGCTCGAGCGCGCCCGTGAAGCGGACCAACCCGTCGACGGCCGCTCGGTCACGTGGCTCTGGCGCGCCTGCCGCTCCCTTCACGCCCTGTCGAAGCGATCGGGCAACGACCCAGGGAGGCCGGCGCTGGAGGTGCTCGATCCCCTCATCGACGCCCCGTCTTCCTCGGCAGACGCCGCCGCGCCGAGCTCTGCGGCGCCGCAACCCGGAGCCGCTGCGCGAGCGCGGGCCGTGGACCCGCTGCTGCTCGCGGCCCGAGCGGAGACCGACGACCTCGAACGGCGGCGGCGGCTGCTCGAGGCCGCCCGCGAGCTCCTGTTCGACGCTGCCGCGAGCCTGTCGCTAGACGCCAAGGCTGTTTCGGACCGGCACTTGCACATCGCGCGCGATATCGAGATCATCGATCGCCTGCAAGCGGCCGGGCTCGACCCGCGGGTGGGCCTGCGCTACCAGCTGCGCCGAGCCGCCGGACGCAACGATGCCGGGCGCGTCCACGCGGCCCTGTCCGCGCTGCACGCGTTCGCTGAGAGCAACGGCGACGCGAGGCTCGGCGAGCTCACCCGCGGCGCCCTGGACGCCTTCTGGGCGGGCAAAGACCGCCGAGACCCCGTCGAGCGCCGCCGCTCGTTGCAGCGCTCGGGGGAGGATGCCTTCGGCGAGCAGGTCATGGAGGCCATCGCCGCCGGGTATCGACAGGGGCGCAAGAACATAGGCACCCAGCGGAAAGCGGCGGTCGAGCTGGCGGCCAAGAGCTACTTCGACGCCCAGGGCGTGCCGGCCACCATCCGGGCCGCGCTGGCCGTCGACGGCTGCTTCGACGTCGGCAGCGGAGCCCTGCCGGCTCGGGCGATCGAAGAGCAGCGGCGGCCGCGCAGGGTGTCCTTCCCTACGGCCCACATGGACGTGGTGCCCACGAGCGACATCACCGACCTGCCGACCGCCATCATCGAAGATCCCCGCACCTTGATCCCTGCCCTGGCGAGCGGGCGGCTCTTGACGCGTCGCTACGCCGCCGACGAGGTCGTCCGCCGGTCACGCACGGTGTTGAAGAGCGAAGCTCGCATCTACGTGCTGGATGGATCCGGCTCGATGCGCGGCGCGCGCGGCCGCATGCGCGACGCCATCCTGGTCGCCGAGCTCGCCACCGTCGCCGCTCGCCTGCAGGACCGCCATCGCACGCTCGACCCGGTGCTGTACTATCGCTACTTCAACGACCAGCTCGGCCCCATCTGCCGCGTGCGGAGCCAGGAGGACGCGCTCGCCGCCATCCGCGACGTGCTGTCGACCTTCCGCACCGGCGGGACCAACATCCAGCGCGCGCTGCGGTCGAGCTTCGAGCAGATCGCCGAGCAGAAGGCCACGGATCCGGAGCTCGCTCGCGCTCAGATCGTGCTGGTGACGGACGGGCGGGCCCGGGTCAGCCAGCGGGCGGTGCTGTCGTACCGAAAAAAACTCGGTGACCTGGCGGTGGGCATCAGCATCATCGCGCTCGGCCAAGAGAACCCGGCGCTGCGCTCCCTCGCGGCGGCGCAACGTGCCATGGGTGAGCGCGTCTTCTACCAGTTTCTATCCGACGATGCGCTGGCGCAGATCGTCCAGGGTCACCCGCCGCCCGCCATCCACCCGCCCGAAGCCGTGGACGCGGCGAGCGCCCTCGATCGAATCCGGGATCTGCTCGATCAAATCGACGCGGATCACCGCGGCGTCGACACCGATCGCATCGCTCGGACGCACGAAGAGCGGCTCGCCCTCGAGCACCTCGGGTTGTCGCTCGAGCGGGACCACGACGCCGCGGAGCGCGCGCGCTTCGAGCTGGCAGCGCGCGACCAGCGCGCGATCGAGCGCCGCTTTTCGCATTGGTTCGCCGAGGCAGCCCGCTCGGGTGCCCGCCCGTCGGTGGACCCCCCGACGGGCGGCGACGCCGACGATCTGCAGCGGTTGATCGCCGCCCTGGAGGCGGTCACCGAAATCCTGCACGTCATCGGCGGCGACGCGCTCGAACGCCGCCTCGACGCCATCGAGGTCTTCGAGCAGCTCTTGATGGACGCCGGGCTGCCGCCGCGGCGCTACGCCGAGCTCGGCCGGCGCTTCCCCGAACGGCTCGCGCCGGCCGTGGCCGCCGTCCGCGCCGCCGCCGATGCTGGCGCGTGTCCCTGAGGTCGATCCCGAGCTCGATCGGCCAGGCTGTCCCCGATCACTGCCCGCGCCCGTCACGGGCACGGGCACGGTTCAACCCACGATGACGTTCAAGATCCTTCCGGGGACGTAGATCAGCTTCTTCACCGACTTTTGGCCCACATGCTTTTGCACGTTCTCGTCCGCGAGCGCCGCGGCGCGGGCCGCGGACTCGTCGGCGTCGCGCGGCAAGGTCACCCGCCCGCGCACCTTGCCATTGACCTGCACCGGCATCTCCACCACCGCGTCGACCGTGAGCGCGGGATCGTAGGACGGCCAGGGAGCATCGGCGATGCTCGGGGCGTGGCCGAGCACCGACCAGAGCTCCTCGGCCAGGTGCGGCGCGTAGGGCGACAGCAACAGCACGAGCTTCTCGACCGCCTCGCGCGGCGGTCGCTCGAAGCCGTTCAAATGGTTGGCCAGGATCATCATGGCGCTGACGGCGGTGTTGAGCCGGAGCGCCTCGATGTCTTCGCCCACCTTCTTCACGGTGCGGTGCACGAGCTTCGCCGTCTCTTCATCCATCGCCTCCTCGGCGACCGGGCGCGTCCCGATCGCGTGGACGCGATCGAGGAAGCGTCGCACCCCCTGGATGCCGCTGGTCTGCCAGGGCTTGACCTGCTCGAGCGGCCCCATGAACATTTCGTAGACGCGCAGGCTGTCGGCCCCCTGATCGCGCACCACGTCGTCGGGGTTGACCACGTTGCCGCGGGCCTTGCTCATCTTCTCTGCCTGCGGCGCCAAGAGGACGCCGTGCTCCGGGTGCACGGGACGGCCGTCTCGGATTTCGATCTGCGACTCGTTCAGGTGGCGAGCCTCCACCGCTTGGCCGCTGCCGACCAGGCGCAGCCCACCGTCGGGCGCCTTCTCGACCTCCGGCGAGTCCCCATCGAGCGCGCGCACGGTGTTGCCCGCGCCGTCGAGCACCGCGTAGTAGCGGTACACTTGCCCCAAGATCATGCCCTGGTGCACGAGCTTTTGGAACGGCTCGGGGTGCTTCACGATGCCGATGTCGAACAGCACCTTGTGCCAGAAGCGAGCGTACAGAAGGTGCAAGACGGCGTGCTCCGCCCCACCGACGTAGAGATCGACCGGCATCCAGTCGTCATACGCTTGCTCGCTGAAGATGCGCTCGGTGTTGTGCGGATCCAGATAGCGCAGGTAATACCAGCACGATCCGGCCCACTGCGGCATGGTGTTGGTTTCCCGGGCGTACCAGGCCCCGTCCTTCTGGAAAAACCGCCACTCGAGGGCGCGCACCAGGGCCCCTTGCGGGTCGCCGGGCTTGTAGTCCTCCAGCGGGGGCAACAGCAGCGGCAGCTCGCTCTCGTCCACGGCGATCGGCTGCGAGTAGTCGATCTCGTAGGCGTCCCCCCGCCTGGGATCCCCGGCCGTCGTCACGGGAAAGTAGATCGGGATCGGTTCGCCCCAATAGCGCTGGCGGCTGAAGACCCAGTCGCGCAAGCGATATTGGACCTTGCGCTTGCCGATGCCGCGCTCTTCGAGGTGCGCGATGATCTTCTGCTTCATCTCGGACGTGGGCAGCCCGTCGAACGGCCCCGAGCGCACCGCGATGCCCGGCTCGGTGTAGGCGCCGCCGAGCGGGTCGTGCAGCGCGCCATCGGGGCTCACCACCTCGACGATCGGCAGCCCGAACTTCTGAGCGAACTCGAAATCGCGTTCGTCGTGAGCCGGGACCGCCATGATCGCCCCCGTGCCGTAGGCGCCGAGCACGTAGTCGGCGGTGAAAATCGGGATCGTCTCGCCGCTCAGCGGGTTTCTGGCGTGGGCGCCGGTGAAGACGCCCGTCTTCTCCTTGTTCAGCGCCGTGCGCTCCATGTCGCTCTTTCGCGCGGCCGCCTCGACATAGCGGCTGACCTTGGCGCGCTCGGAGCTCGAGGCGATCTCGAGCGTCAGCGGATGATCCGGAGCGATGACCATGTAGGTCGCGCCATACAGGGTGTCCGGGCGGGTGGTGAAGCCTCGAAGCGCGTCCGAGCGACCCTCGATCGGAAAATCCACCTCCGCCCCTTCGCTCCGTCCGATCCAGTCCCGCTGTTTCTGTTTGGTCTCCGGCCAGTCGACGCCGTCCAGATCCTGCTCCAGCCGATCCGCGTAGGCGGTGATGCGCAGCTGCCACTGCCGGAGCGGCTGGCGCACGACCGGGTGGTTGCCGCGCTCGCTCCGCCCGTCGATGACCTCCTCGTTGGCGAGCACGGTGCCGAGCGCCGGGCACCAGTTGACGGGGATGTCCGCCTGGAAAGCCAAGCCGCGGTGAAACAGCTGGAGAAAGATCCATTGGGTCCACTTGAAGTACCCTGGATCGGTGGTGTTCACCTCCCGCGACCAGTCGTAAGCGAAGCCGAGCATCTTCAGCTGACGGCGGAAGGTGGCGATGTTCGCTGCGGTGGTGGTCGACGGGTGGGTGCCGGTCTGGATGGCGTGCTGCTCGGCGGGTAGACCGAAGGCGTCCCAGCCCATCGGGTGGAGCACGTCGAACCCCAACATGCGCTTGTGGCGGGCGACGATATCGGTCGCGGTGTATCCCTCCGGGTGCCCCACGTGCAGCCCCGACCCCGACGGGTACGGGAACATGTCGAGCACGTAGATCTTCGGGCGGCCCGCGCGCCGCACGGCTTTGAAGGTCTGCTTCGAGTCCCAGTACTGCTGCCAGCGTGACTCGATCGTTCGATGATCGTAGGCCATCGCGCCACCGCATAGCAGAGCTTGCCGCCCGATGCGCGCTCGCTCGGCGCCCGCGCCCTTGAACCCCGGGCCTCTAGAGCTATTGCTCCAGAGGGCCGGCCGAGCGCCCCTGGCGAATCCCCTCACATTCCCCGGTGAAAACCGGTATGATCCCGAAATCCAAGCCTCATAACGCCCGCAGGTCACCGAAGACGATGGCGGACCCCGAAGCCCGCTCCGACACCGGCGCGCTCCACGCGCTTCCACGCCCCGGTGAGCTGATCGCGGACAAGTACCGCGTCGAAGAGGTCGTGGGGAGCGGCGGCATGGGCGTCGTCGTTTCGGCGCGCCACGAGCGGCTCGGGCAGGCCGTGGCCGTCAAGCTGCTCGGCCCCGACGCGAGCCGCCGGCCGGAGGCGGCTCGGCGTTTCTTGCGGGAGGCGCAGGCGGCCGCCGGCCTGCAGAGCGATCACGTCGTGAAAATCCACGATGTCGGAACCACCGAGCAGGGAGCGCCGTTCATCGTGATGGAGCTGCTCAGGGGCTCCGACCTGAAGGCGGTGCTGGACGAGCGGGGAGCACTGCCGGTCCAGCAAGCGGTGGAGTACGTCCTCCAGGCCAGCGACGCGATCGGCGAGGCGCACGGTAGGGGCATCGTCCACCGCGACCTGAAACCCGCCAACCTGTTCGTCTGCCAGCGCAGCGACGGGTCGCCGTTGATCAAGGTGCTCGATTTCGGGATCTCCAAGTCCCTGCAGAGCGATGAGAGCGTGGACGGCGCGCTCACGTCCACGCGGAGCGTCCTGGGGTCGCCGTATTACATGTCACCCGAGCAGGTCCGGGACTCGAAGAAGATCGACCACCGCGCCGACATCTGGGCGCTCGGGGTGATCTTGCAGGAGCTCTTGACGGCGGAGCCGGCCTTCGTCGGCGACACCCTGCCCGCCGTGTGCGCGGCCATCGTCGCCGATCCGCCAGCGCCGCTGCACGAGCGGCGCCCCGACGTGCCGCAGCCCCTCGCCGATATCGTGCTCCGGTGCCTCGAGAAAGATCCGAGCCGGCGCTTCCAGACGGTGGGAGAGCTGGTGGAGGCGCTGCTGCCGTTCGCCGAGCGGCGCTCGGTCTCGCCCTCGGCCCGTGCTTCCAGCAGGGCGCTGTCGGACGCCACCCTGCGCTCCTCCGAGGGTTTCGGCGACGCGCGAACGTTGTCGACCGAGGAGCTGCAAGCGCAGCGTTCACCCCTATCGGCGGCGACGCGCGTGTCGGTCGGCGCCCCGCCGCCCCCGGACGCCGCCGAGGCGGCCCTGGCGCGCACCCGCAGCAGCCTGACCGGATCGCAGCAGGTGCGGCGGAAACGGCCCTGGATCCTGGGAGCGGCGGCGCTAGCGCTCGCCGTCGCGGGGTCCATTCAGCTGGTGCGAAGCCCGGCGTCGATGGACGCCGTGGTCTCGTCCGCGCCACCGCCTGCCGAGGGCGACGAGGCGACGAGCTTCGAGCTGAGGCTCGACTCGACGCCCACCGGCGCCGAGGTGCTGGAGGACGGAAGGCGCCTCGGCACCACCCCCCTCGTCATCCGCATCGACGATCCGAGCCTGGCCCGGCGCCCGCGGACCTTCGCCTTGCGCTCCGCCGGGTACCAGGACTACGTGATCGAGCAGGGCCCCTCGACGGACAACGTCCGCGTGCACGCCGCGCTTGCCGTGGCACGTCCGCCTGCACCCAGCCCGCCGGTGCAGGTCGACGCTGGGGGCCCCTCGGTCGCCCCCAAGGGCTCCGAGCCGGACCCGAAAGCCGCCCCCCGCCCGCGGGTCCCCTCACCCGCGCCGGAACCCGTTCCCAGCTCGCAGCCCGCAGAACCCGACATCCGCTTGCAGCGTTGACGCTTGACCGCCCTCCGAAGACGACCCTGCGGGTCACCGCTCACCCCCCGGCGGCTCGCCCACGCGGCGCTGCTGTGCCTGTGCTCCCTCTTGGCTGCTGCGGTTGCGGCACCGGTCCGCGCCAGTGATCTGGCAGACGAAGCCGACCTCAGGTTTCAGCTGGGCGCCGACGCTTACCAGCGTGGGGACTATCAGGCCGCTCTGCAGCACTTTCTCGTGTCCAACCGCCTGGTCCCCAACAAGAACGTGCTGTTCAATATCGCGCGCGTCTACGAGAAGCTTGACCGCTACCCGGAGGCACATCGCTACTACACCCAGGCCCTGGACCAGGAAACCGACCCGGCCGCCCAAGCCCGCATTCGGGCGGCGCTCGAGCAGATCCGGCCGAACGTCGCCGTCTTGAACATCCGCTCGACGCCGCCCGGCGCCACCCTCTACATCGACCGGCGCGACCTGGGACCGCGCGGCTCGGCCCCGCGCGAGCTCGGCCTGGCACCAGGATCCTACGAAGTGATCGCCGAGCTGCCGGGTCATCACCCGGCCGCGGTGCGGGTCGGCCCGTTGGGCCGCGGGCAGAGCGCCGAGGTGCTCCTCGAGCTGCGCCCGATCCTCGGTAAAGTGCGGGTCCGGGGTCCCGCCGCCGATGGTTTCGTGCGCGTCGGCGACGCCGAGGCCGCGCCGAGCTGCCGCGTCCCCTGCGAGGTCGAGCTGCCTCCCGGGGAGCACCGCCTGTTCATCGAGAAGGCCGGTCACCGGACGGCCGAAGTCTCGGTGCGGGTGCGGGCGGACCAGACGCGCGAGCTCCGTCCACGACTCGACGTCTTGACCGGCACGCTCGTGGTCAGCACGGACGAGCCAGGGGCGCTGGTGCAGATCGATGGCCGCTCGGTGGGATTCACCCCCTCCATCGTTCCGTTGCCCGTCGGGGATCACCACCTGCGTGTGTCGGCGCAAGGGTTTCGAGAGGAGGACCGCGCCATCCGCATCGAGGCGGACCGCCAGACGCGCGTCGACCTCGAGCTGGCGCTGGCCGAGGAGGTCACGGCGGCGTCGCGCGTGACGGAAACGGTGGCCGAAGCGCCCAGCTCGGTGAGCATCATTCCTCGAAAGGAGCTCCGCGCGCTCGCCTACCCGACGCTCGTCGAAGCGCTGCGCGGGGTGCGGGGCGTCTACGTCTGGGACGACCGCTCGTACGCGACCGCGGGCATCCGCGGCCTCGGACGCCTCGGCAGCTACGGCAATCGTTTGCTCGTCCTCGTCGACGGACACCCGCTGAACGACAACTGGATCGGCTCGTCGTACGTCGGCTACGACGCGCGCACCGACCTCGCCGATCTGGAGCGCGTCGAGGTGGTGCGCGGCCCGGGCTCGGTGTTGTACGGCACCAACGCCTTCGCGGGCGTCGTCAACCTGGTCAGCCGCTATCGTGAGGTGCCCGAGGGCGCCGAGTTCGGGCTCGCCGCCTACGGCGACGGCGTCGCGCGCGCGCGGGCGCGCGCAGATCTCGCGCTCGGTGACGGCGCGGGGCTCTGGACCAGCGTCGCCGCCGCCCGCGGGCAGGGGCGCGAGTTCTTCTTTCCGGAGTTCGCGGCGGATTCCCCGCCGCCGATCGCCGGACATGCCCGAGGGCTCGACGGCTTCGAGGCCGGCACCGTCCAGGGCAGGCTGTTTTGGAAGTGGCTCACGCTGCAGTGGTTCGGCCACGTCCACGAAAAGCAGCTGCCCACGGCTGCCTTCGAGACCCTGTTCGCCGACCCGCGCACGCGGCAGACCGACCGGCGCGCGTTCATCGAAGCCCGCGCCGAGCCGGAGCTCACCGAGACGGTGCAGCTCATGAGCCGGCTGCACTTGAACTACTACGCCTTCCGCGGACGCTACCCTCGCGAGGCCGCCGACGGCGGGCTCGAGCTGGACACCTTCGACGGCGCGTGGTTCGGGCTCGAAGAACGGGTCGTCTTCCGGCCGAGCGAGCGCTTCCGCATCACCGTCGGCGGTGAAGGTCAGCTGCATTTCGAGGTCGAGCAGACCGCGCGCGACGACTCCGGGTTCTTCTTGGACGACCAGCGCGATTATCAGATCGGGGCCGCCTACGGCTTGCTCGACGTCGATCTGTCCGAGCGGCTTCGCTTTTCGGGCGGCGCTCGCGTGGACGCCTACTCCACCTTCGGTGCCTCCATCAACCCGCGCGCGGCCTTCATCGCCGAGCTGTACCCCGGGGGCGTGTCGAAGGTGTTGGCCGGCAAAGCCTTCCGAGCGCCCAGCATCTACGAGCTCTTCTACAACGACGACGGCTTCACCCAACGCGCGAGCCCCGACTTGGAACCGGAGCAGATCTACTCGCTCGAGGTCGAGCACACCCATCGATTCGTCCCCACGCTGAGCGGCACGGCGTCCCTGTTCGGCAACTACGTTCAAAACCTGATCGACATCCGCGGCAGCGGCACGCAAAGTGACCTCTTGCACTACGTCAACTCGAGCTCGCCGCTGTTGACCGTCGGCGGGGAGCTCGAGCTCCGGCGCGATTGGCGTCAGGGCTTCATGCTGGCCGCCAGCTACAGCTATCAGCGCTCGGAGTACCTCGCGGACGAGTCCCTCGAGAGCTTGGCCCGCCTGCGGTTTTTACCGACCGCCCGCCGGGTCGCCAACGCTCCGGAGCACCTGGCGGCGATCAAAGGCGCCGTGCCGATCGTCGGACGCGCCGCCACCCTGGGCTCTCGGCTGACCTTCGAGGGGCCGCGCTACGACCGCTTCGAAGACGACGACGACAGCGAGGCGCAGCGGCGCACCGACCCGTTCGTCATCTGGGACCTGGTCGTGTCCGGCGAGGAGGATCGCTGGGGCCTTCGCTGGGCCATTGGCGCCTACAATCTGTTCGACTGGCGGGTGGCGCTGCCGGTGAGCGGAGAATTTCGCCAGCGCGGTATTCCACAGAGCGGGCGTACGTTCCTGGCCAGCTTGGAGCTGACGCTCTGATCCGCTTGGGAGCGCGAGCGTCGAGAGCGGCAGAACCGCGGCTTGACGCGAGCGCCGCGCCGGTCGATGCCCTCCCCGGTGATTGCTCGTGTCTGGACCGTCATCGCCGCGCTGTCGCTCGGCGCTTGCTCGGAGGAGGTCGACCCGCTCATCAGCGAGGCGTGTGAGGCTTGTTTGGTGCAACCCAAAGACGCCGGCGCCGAGGCGGGCTGCCGCGAAGAGGCGGAGGACTGCAACGCGACGCCCGGGTGCGGCGTGTTCGTCGGGTGTCAATTCAGGACCCATTGTTTCGATAAACCCGACGATGGCGTCTGCGAGACCCGCGCCAACTGCTACCTGGAGGACGACGCGGGTGCCGCCGCGTTGGCTGCGGCAGCGTACGGACGCTGCGCGCGCGCCCGCTGCGGAGAGATTTGCGGCTTTCCGCCGCCGAGGGACGCCGGGACGGACTGACGACCACGGCCTCAGCGGCGGCGACGCAGCCGCTGGGCCGCCGTCCGAGCGAGCTTGCGTTCGAGCCGCGCCCGGCGCCGTTCGGAAGCTTCGGGCGACTCGCTCGTGCCTTGCGCCAAGAGCTCCAGCGCGCGGGCGAGGTCCTTGGCGTGGTGTTCGTAGAGCTTGGCGAGCTCCAGGCGCACCGCCGGGTCATCGACGTCCGCGCTCAAGGCTTCGAAGTCGCTCAGCGCGGCGGCGCGATCCCCCAGCGCCTTGTGGATCTCGCCGCGCACGCGCAGCGCGCCGCTGCCGCCCCCGCGCCCGAGCGCGGCGTCTGCCGCTTCGCGCGCCCGCTCGAGCGCCTTGGCGCGCCGCAAGGTGCGCGCCAGGCCGACCAGATCCTCGGCGTGCAGGGCGTCGAGCGGCTCGCCGTACAAGCCCACCAGCGCCGCCATGCTGACGACGTCGAGCGCGTTGTGCTCCACCACGGCGCGCAAGGCGGCCTCGTCTCCGGTGCGCAAAAAGTGAGCGTAGCGCGCCGGGATGTCGCCGCCATCGATGTCCGGACCGCGCTCGAAGCCGAGCACGTCGCTCTCCAAGTGCACGAGGCGGCACGCTCCCAGCCGGTGCCGATGCAGGCGGCGCGCCACGTGCACCAGATCCAGGTGCGGCCGGGGCGGCAACGGCGGCAATCGGTTCATCACGTAGCGGGTCGCGAGCAACGGCAAGTCGAACGCTTTTCCGTTGTAGCTCACGAGCAGCCCGGCCTCTTCGACGCATTCGGCGACCCGCTCGAGCAACGCGGGCTCGTCCGCCGGGCTCTTCAGCATCAGCTGCTCGATCATCAGGCCGTCGCCGGAGAAGTAGGCCATGCCCACCAGGAAGGCGACCACCCCTGCCCCGCCGTTCAAACCCGTCGTCTCGGTGTCGAGGAACAAGGCTCTGCGGGGCTGGCAGTTGGCAAGCTCCGGGTTGAGCGCGATCAGCGCCAGCACCTCCGCGGAGGCAGCCCCCGCGGCGTCGACGGGGATGCGACCGACGTGGTGCGACGGGGCCAGCCGGGCGAGCCGACGCGACAGCGAACCGCGCGGGGTCTCGAAGCGCACGAAGGGCAGATCGGTCTCGGTCGGATCGGCGCGCCGTCGGGGCGGTGGCGCCTCGCGACCAAGGATGGCTTGCATCTTGTCGCGCAGCGCCTGCAGCGTGGTGCCCTTCTCGGCGTCAGCGGACGCGGCGTTCGGCGGCGTCGAAGCGCCCGCCGGGCGCGGCTCTGATCCATCGGCCAGCGCTGCGTCACGCACCTGCAACACCTGACGGCTGACTGGCGCTGCCGATCCCAGGCGTGCCAGCTTGCCCTTCAGGTCCACCGGCGCGCTTATAGCAGCTCCTCCCCGCCCCCTCAAAGGCCGGCTCCCCAACCCCGCGTGTGCGCGCCTACTCCGCGCGTGCCGCCCGCAGCTCCAGCGCGACGATGCTGCCGTCGCCGGCGGCGGCGACGACGCGGTCGCCTCCGCCGAGCAGCCAGCCGAACCCCTTGCGCGGCAGCGCTGCGACCGCGGCGACACAACCCGTCTGCTCGAGCACCGCCACTCGTGCCGCGTCGGTCACGACCGCGACGCCGCGCTGCAGAACGAGGGGGGGCGCGGAGAGCGGCTCGGGCAGCTTGACGGTGCGCACCACCCGCCCGTCCGGCGAATGCCACGACAGGTCGCGGCCGGTGCTCGTCACCAAGACCGCTTCACTTGCGCCGACGGTGTCCACGTTCGGCAGGCGCCAGCGAACACCGAGCTCGGGCGCCAGCGCGACCAAGCTCCGCCCGCTTCGCACGAGGCTCCCTCCTCCCCGCCACGGCAGCGGTGGGTCGAGGATCGCGCCGTCGAGCTGAGCCCGCTGGCTGTCGTGCAGCCCGCGCACGGCGACGACGCCGCCCTCCAGCGTGCCGAACAGCACCCGGTTCGGCCCACCGGCGACCGGATCGGCGCTGAGCGCGCCCCCCGCCGCCAGCCGCAGCACGATCCGCCCGTGGCCGGTGATCGCGTAGAGATGGTCGTCCTTCGCGCCGTACCAGATGCGCCCGCCCACCGCGACGAGCCCCGTCACCGGAGGTGACGGCACGCGAAAGCGCAGGAGCCCACGGCCGTCGCCGCGCAGCCGGTACACGCTGCCGGTGAGCGTGGCGGCCACCACGTCACCCGTCGTCGGCAGCGCCGCCACGCGCCCGGTCACCGGCCCGTCCAGCGTGTAGCTCCAGCGGAATTCGCCTTCCGGACCGAGGGCGTGGACGTAGCCTTCGTCGGTGCCGAAGCCAAGCCCCCCATCGGGCAAGGGCGTCGGCGCCGCGGGCAGCGGAGCGCCAGCGTGAAAGCGCCAAATCGGGAGCAAATGCCGCGGCGTCGAGCAGCTTGCCGCGGAGTCCTCCCAACCGAGGCCCGCGTCAAGCGACCCTCGCCCGATCCCCTGCGACGCGCGTGCCTCCGCGATCGCGGGCTCGGACGCGGCGCGCTCGGCAGCGACTAGCACGACAGAGAGGGCGAGGGCCCAAAGCCCGGAGCGATGGCTCGACCGGCGGAACACCGAGGGGCGGTATGGCGAAAGTCGCGCGCCGACGCAACCATCGTTCCCACGCGGGCCTCAGACCAGCGCGGAAACGGCCGTGAACACCAGCACCAACCCAAAGGCGACGAGCAAGGTCAAGTCCATCCCTCCGTCAGAGGCTGCGGTGGCGCTCCCGCTCACGAATCGCCGCGCCGGCGATCACGGCACCGGCGAGGATGACCAACAGCAAGAAGCCGAAGAACATCACCTTCGCCGATGCCGCGGCGCCCGCGGCCATCGCCGGATGACCAAGCAAGCTCGCGATCACCGCAATGATCAAAAGTAAGATCGCAGATTCCAGCATGGCCGCTCTCCGCGGAAGACGGGGCTAGCGGTGGCTTCGCTGGCGACCGCTAGCGCCGTCGTCCTGTCAGGCGGCTTTTGCGAAGGCCGTGCCGCGCCCCGAAATGCCGAGGTGGCGACGCCCGCCGAGACCTCCACCGACGGCAGCGATGCGCCAAAGCCGCATGGAACGCGCCCATTCCGTGCGCTGCAGGCTGAACGGAAAGGCGCTTGCGTGCGCGTCAAAAACGAGCGCCTCGTGGCAGCGCGCCACGAGCGCCCCCGCTCGAACGCGAGCAAACGGCCCCCGCCACGATCGCGCTCGGCCAACTCGCCCGTCCCGCAGTAGGCTGAGCAGCGTGGCCACCAAGGTGTTCGGTCTGACCGGCGGGATCGGCTCTGGCAAGAGCGCGGTCGCCGCGCGCTTCCGTGCGCGCCACCTCCCCGTCGTCGATGCCGACGTGCTCGCTCGAGAGGCGGTCGCGCCCGGCACCGAAGGGCTGCACGCCGTGATCGCCGAGTTCGGCGAGGAGATCCTCGCCAGCGACGGTCAGCTGGACCGCAAGCGCCTGGGCGCCACCATCTTCGCCGACGCCTCCGCCCGCGCGCGGCTCAACGCCATCGTGCACCCGCAGGTCCGAGCGCTCGCGCTGGCCAGGTTCGCGGAGCTCGACGCGCGGGGCGAGCCGCTCGTGTGCTACGAGGTCCCACTGCTGTTCGAGGTGGGGCTACAAGACTCGCTGCGGCCGGTGGTGGTGGTGCACGCTTCGGAGCAGACCCGGGTCCGCCGCATCGTGGAGCGCGACGGCCTTAGCGAAGCAGAGGCACGAGCTCGCGTGGCGGCGCAGATGCCGCTATCGATCAAGGCCGAACGCGCCGATCACGTGATCGACAACGAGGGCACGCTGGAGGAGCTTTGGGTCGCGGCCGACGCCGTGCTCGACACGATCTGCGAGGCGCTCGGGATCGCTCCGGCTCGCTACCCTCGGCGCGGCTGACCCGGGCTCAAGTCCCGGGGCGGATCTCTCGCTCGCCGCTCAGCTGGCGCTGCTCGGCGGCGCGCAGCGTGTTCTCGAGCAACATCGCGATGGTCATCGGTCCGACGCCGCCCGGGACGGGCGTGATCGCGCGGGCGACCGGCTCCGCGGAGGCGAAGTCGACGTCGCCGCACAGCTTGCCCCGATCGTCGCGGTTCATGCCGACGTCGATCACGACGGCGCCGGGCTTGAGCCACCCTCCCTGGATCAGGCGCGCGCGACCGACCGCGGCGATGACGACGTCCGCCTCGGCGCAGCGCACCGCGAGATCGCGCGTTCGCGAGTGCGCGATGGTGACGGTGGCGTGCTCGGCGAGCAGGAGCGCGGCCATCGGCTTGCCCACGATGTTGCTGCGCCCCACGACCAACGCCCGGGCACCCGAGAGCTCCACGCCGGCCTCGGCCAAGAGGCGCATGCAACCCCGCGGCGTGCACGGGACCAAGTTTGGCTTCCCGGACCAGAGCGCGCCCACGTTGACCGGATGGAAGCCGTCGACGTCCTTGTCCGGGTCGATCGCGTCGAGCACGATCTCCGAACGCACGCCGCTCGGCAGCGGCAGCTGAACCAGGATCCCGTCGACGTCCGGATCTCGGTTCAGGTCGCGTACCCGCGCGAGCAGCTCCGCTTCGGAGACCGAGGCGGGGAGCCGGTGCACCTCGCCCGCGATGCCCACCTCCGCGGCCGCCTTCTCCTTGTTGCGGACGTACACCTGGGAGGCCACGTCGTCTCCGGCGAGCACGACATGCAACCCCGGCACCCGTCCGTGTCGCTCACGAAAGCGCTCGACGTCTCGAGCCACCTGTTCGCGCACCGCCTGAGCGATCACCTTTCCGTCGAGGATCGTCGCCACCCCCGCCGCTTACCAAAGCGGCAGCGGAATTACCAGCCACGGGGCGCCGTCACTCCAGGCCGATCGTCACCACGGTCACCGCGTCCCTGGCGAGCAGCGCTTGAACCGAGCCGCTGGCGGCGCCGGCCAGCGCGAAGGACTGCAGCGATCCCGGCCAGGAGACCGCTTCCAGGTTGGCGGCGAGCGCGATGCCGCCGACGCCGGTCGCGGTGGCGTCATTGCTGAAGGTCAGCCCCGCGTCGTAAATGACCGTTTCGGCTTGCGGGGCGACCAGCTGCACCCCGCTCAGCGAGGCGCCGGTCCCGGCGTCGATGAACCGGATCACGAGCTGTGCGAAGCCGGAAGCTCGCAAGACGGGCAGCGGCAGCACCGAATAAATCCCGTCCAGCATGCTCTCCCGCACCAGCCCGAGCGTCGCCGGCTCGGTTGGATCGTTGACGACCCGGGACCAGGTCGGCAGGGCGTCGACCGGCGTCTCGGGGATCACCCCAGCCCAGAGCTCGGGCTCGGCGATGACGTCTTGCAGCGCGAGCTCGCCGCCGGTCACGGTGTCCTCGATGAAGCCGCCCTCCGCCGCCTCGGCGAAGACCCGCGCCCTCTCGCGAAAGGGCACCCCTTGCGGTTCGAACACCTCGCTGTCGATGAACACGAGCGTCCCGGACAGCTCGCGCTCTACCGCCGTGTCCCCCGAGTCGGTCGCCCCGGCGTCGCGGGAGCCAGCCCCCGAACGGCCGGAAATCCCCTGGTCCGCCAGGCACCCCGTTTGGCTGGCCGAATCGCAACGAACCAGCGGCGGGCGTTCCGGCGTCTCCGAGCTGCAGGCGAGCGCCGCGGCCGGGGCCACCAGCAGCAGCGCTTTCGCCGCCGAAGAACGAGCCAGCTCGAAACCGGACGCCTGCATGGGTCGCGCTCCCAACGGGTTATGGGCTGCTTTGGCCCTGAAAGCTAATTTTTGCGTGCCGGTCGCGTCGAACGCGGCTGGTTGACGGTCCGAACCCCCTTTATTTCGAAGTGCCCTCCCCTCGCCAACCGAAAGGGGGGGTGCTAAGTTGGCAGCCACCTAGTTACCAGATCTGCCCGTTCGGTTCGTTTCCGCTCGAGTCCTGATTCTGCGTGCTGGTAGCCTCCGCTGGTTGGGGGCATCGGAGAAAGCACCCGCGCCGAGCGTTGTCCGAGTCCGAGTTAGTTTGATGGCGCAGATCGATAGGAAGTTTTTCATGAACAACAGGCTCTTCGTCGGGAACCTCGATTTCTCGACCATGGACCACCAGCTGAAGGCGGCGTTCGAGGAGCACGGTGAGGTCGTTTCGGCGACCGTCGTCACCGACCGCATGACGGGGCAGTCTCGGGGTTTCGGCTTCGTCGAGTTCACCTCGACCGCCGACGCCGAGCGCGCCGTCGAGGCCATGAATGGCTCGATGCTCAACGGGCGCTCCATCAACGTCAACGTGGCCCGTGAGCGCACCCAGGGCGGCCGGGGACCCGGCGGCGGTGGCGGGGGCCGCGGCGGCTTCGGCGGCGGCGGCGGCGGCGGCGGTGGCCGCG
>JAEZYZ010000029.1 GCA_023418705.1 Pseudomonadota bacterium
AGGATCACCGATGCCCAGCCACAATCCGACCCTGCTCCCGGAGCCAATCCGGTCGCTAGGCCTGCGTCCTTTGAAATCAAGCGATACCCCCCCGCGCGACGCGCGGGGGGGTATCGCTTGATTTGGGGCTAGACGCGTGACGCCGCTGGTGGGCCTTGGCGAGCGTGAGTCGCTCAACCCTGCCGGCTCTCCGCCATCTGCTCGCAGTACTGGCGCAGGTCCTCCGCCAGATCAGGCGGGCACAGGCCGCACTGCCTGTTGCCCGGCACCGCGTGGTCGATGAACTTGGGATACGGCAGCTTGAGGTTCTCCATCAGTTCAACGAAGTCCTCGAGCGTTCGATCGCCGCCGAGCCGTGGGTTGCGGCGTCTCTCCTGCGCGATGCTCGACACCCAGCGACCCTGGTAGTCATGCGCCGGATACACCAGCGTCTCGTCCGGGAGCCCGAACAGCTTGACGCGCACGCTGTCGTACAGGGCGCGGGCGTCCCCGCTCTGAAAATCGGTGCGGCCGCAGCCATCGATCAAAAGCGCATCACCGGTGAACACGCGATCACCTGTGATCAGCGCGAAATGGTTGTCCGTGTGCCCGGGGGTGTGCATCGGGTCTACGCGGATACTGCCGATATGCAGCGGCACGCCGTCGTGCACGGGCACGTCCGTGCAAGGCAGCGCGTCGAGCGCAGGAATGGCGATGCGGCTGCCCACCTCCCGCTTGAGCATGGATGCGGATGAAATGTGGTCGGCGTGGATGTGTGTATCAATCGTCATCACGAGCCGGAGGCCGAGCTCGTTGACGACCTGCAGGTCGCGCTGCCATGCGGGCATCACCGGGTCGATGAGCAGCGCCTCGCCGGTCTCGGCGCACCCGAGCAGGTAGGTATAGGTCGACGACACCGGCTCGAACAGCTGGCGGAAGATCTTGCTGGAACCGCCGGCATAGTGGTTTGTGGCGAAGCGCCTAGGTTCAGTCATGGAGTCCTCCGGAATGTCTGTGATCAAAAGAACGTTCGTTCAGAGCCAGCCGAGCTCGCTGATGGTGCGGTACAACATGTACAGCGCGACGATGGCGGGCACGCGGGTGGAGGCGATCAGCCCCGGCACCACGAGGAAGCCGCCGCCCATGCCGAAGAACCCCGACAGTAAGCTAGTGGCCGCACCTGCGCCCAGCAGCGCCGGTGCGTTGCCACGGTTCAGTGTTACGTCGGGATCGCCTTCGCGCCCGTGCGTACGGAGCATCAGGCTGGGTGCCGCGCCCTTCGGGCATGACGCTCGCTTTCGAGGCGAGGGCGCCGTACGGGAGCCTGCTCCCGGGCGTCGAGGTGGTCCCCAACGCGTTGCTCGAGGTCCTGCAGCTCTAGGCGCGAGGCTATGTCTCGGTCGAGCTGTGACGGGTCGCGGCCTAGGCCGCGTGGCTCTCGCTCACGCAGATGGCCGACCTCTTTCAGCGGGACAAGTCGGTGATCTCCCGCCACATCAAGAACGTCTTCGAAGAGGGCGAACTCACCCGCGAGACAACTGTTGCAGAATTTGCAACGGTTCAGCGCGAGGAGGGCCGGGAGGTCGCGCGACACGTCGAGTACTTCCACCTCGACGTCATCATTTCGCTTGGCTACCGTGTGAAGTCGCACCGCGGCACCCCGTTCCGCATCTGGGCGACCCAGCGCCTGCGGGAGGGCACGTCCTTTCACCTGTCGTCGCCGACGCCGGTCCAGAGCAGGTCGATCAGGCGCTCGACGTAGTCCTTGCCGGCGGCGCTGCTGGACGGTAGCCCGCAGACACGCGCCATGAACGCCCAGCCTTGGAGGGCACCGAGCAGCGTCGAGGCCAGCGTGTCGACGTCGCACTTGCCGAGCCGCCCCTGCTTCTGCGCGCGCTCGAGCCAGCCGACGAGCGCAGCGTACGCCTGCTCGGGCGCCGAGGTCGAGGTGCGCCCCTTCGCCTTCTTGTGCGCGCTCGCGACATCGATGCCCGCCGCCTGAAGGATACCGATGCCCATCTGCAGCTCCTTGTAGAAGATCGACATCGTCTTGGCGTGCTCGACGAGCTGCTGGCGGATCGGGCGCTCGTCGGGGCCCTCTTCGAGCGCTGCGACCCACGCGACCTTCTGTGTCGGCGGGCCGAGCGCCGCGAGCATCAGCCCTTCCTTCGAGCCGAAGCGGTTGAAGAGCGTGGTGTGGCTGACGCCGAGCTCTTTGGCGATGTCCGCAGCCGACACGCCGGCGCCGCGCTTCAGGAAGCAGCGGCGTGCGACAGCGACGATCTGCTCGTCCGTGACTTCTCTAGGTCTTCCCATGCATCGCTCGAGGCCTTGACGATCCGTGGTCGGAGATTATTTCTTTCTAGCAAGAAATAAAACCGGTGCGGGTCGAACATGACCGCCAGCAACATCTACCGCAAAATCGCCAGCAACGGGCCCGTGCGCAAGCCCCCGCGCGTCGCCGAGCTGCAGCGGGCGAACCCGCGGAATCTCCTCGCCTATCTGCCGCTGACCCAGCTGCGCTCGATCATGGCTGGCGAGGGACAGCTCAAGTCGCTCAACAACGAACGCTACCCCTCCATCCGGCCGACGACGGTGCGCGAGGAGGTAGCGACGAAGGAAGGCATCGAATCATGAAGAAGAACAAGAGCATCAGCTGGCGGCGCGTTCCGTCGTCGAGCCTCGACCTGTCGGGGTGGAAGGCCGCCGTCGTGGGTGGCACAGGAGGACTCGGGCGCGCCATCTCGAAGGTGCTCGCTTCGCGGGGCGCCTCGGTCACGGTCATCGGGCAGACGTTCCGCGATGAGGGCGCCCGAGGCATTGAGTTCGTCAAGGCTGACCTGAGCCTGCTGCGCGAAGCCGAGCACGTCGCCAAGGCGCTGCCAGCCGAGCAGCTCGACCTCGTCGTGTTCACGACGGGCATCTTCGCGGCGCCCAAGCGCCAAGAGACAGGGGAGGGACTCGAGCGCGACATGGCGGTGAGCTACTTGAACCGCCTCGTCATGCTGCGGGAGCTTGCGCCACGCCTTGGCAGGGACCGCACGGGCGAGCGCGCGAAGCACAAGCCGCGCGTGTTCGTGATGGGCTTCCCTGGTACGGGTCAGGCGGGCACGCTCGGGGATCTCAACGCGGACAAGGCGTACAAGGCGTTCGAGGTCCACATGAACACCGTCGCTGGCAACGAGATGCTCGTGCTCGATGGCGCGAAGCGCTACCCGGAGTTGGCGATCTTCGGGCTGAACCCCGGCCTCATCAAGACGAACATCCGCGACAACTTCTTGGGCAAGGACTCGCTCAAGTCGCGCTTCACGGAGACGCTCATCGGCTGGTTGGCGCCCACGCCGGAGGCCTACGGCGACCGCATCGCGCCCCTGCTCGTCTCGCCTGACATCGAGGCGCACAGCGGCGCGCTGTTCAACAGGAAGGGCGACGCCATCCTGCCGTCGCCGAAGCTCGAAGACAACGCGCATGTCTCACGGTTCTTCGCCGAGGCGGAGGCGCTCGTCGAGCGGGCGGCCGCCACCCCGCGCCCGGCGTCGGCGGCGATCGCATCGGCGAGCTCGAGGTACACGCGCCCCCGCCCGGCTTCGTCCTCGACCTGACGGGTCATCTCTCGTTCGCCGGCGGCGCCAGCTCGACGTCGGCAGCGAGCATGTGGAAGGCGGCCTTGCAGGGTGCTCGCCATCGCCGACGAAGTGCCAAGAAAAAGTGACGCTCCGCTGGACCGAGCGCCGACGGCGGGAGATCCAGCTCTTTCGCGGCGCGCTCCAAGGACCGCTTGCAGGCCTCCGCGCGGAGCTCGTCGGGTCGCACCGGGAGCGTCAGCGCGCGGCTGGCCCCGCCCGCTACACCGCGCCCCCTCACAGCTTGCCTGCGGAGCGCGCGATGCCAAGCGACGCGAGGCCGAACCCCACCGCCGCAACGGCGACGTGTCCGGCCCGCCCTCGCGCCCCCCGGCAGCTCGCCGGCGGTTGGATGGGCCTATTCGTCCAGGCGGCCGTGCTTCTTCACGTTCAACGCCTTCCATTGTAGCCCCGGGCTTGCCTCGATGCGTCGCTGGAGCTCGCTGTCGGCGGTGAGCAGCGGCGCCTCGATCTCTCCGTCGCCGTTGAGGCGCTCGAGGAAGCGGACTTCCTCCTCGGCCAACGGGAGGACCGCGCCGAGCAGCGCTCGTGTCTCGTCGATGAGCGCCGACGTCCACCGCTCGACGTCACCGTCCGCGGGCCGGATGTCGTGCCGAAGCATCGGCAAGAGCTGCCGCTTCACGTCGTCGACCGTCGTCGTCACGGCCGACGCCGAGACGGTCCTCCAGTCGACGCGGTTGAGCCCGCCGTAGACCACGAAGGCGAGGGCGGAGCTTGTCTCGGTCGAAGGTGTCGCGCGCGAGCAGCTGGTGGGCGTCGAAGAGGTCTCGGATCGCGCCGCGAGCGAGCAGCGCGGCGAGCTTGCCCGCCGCCAGCTCGTGGGGGTCGAGCAGGTTGAAGCGCTTCGCGCGGTCACCGAGGAACTCGTGGGAGTCGTGCGGCGCCGCGTCCCAGAGCGGGACACGGAGCATGTAGTTGACGTCGACCTCGATGATCGCCGGACGCCCGAGCGCAGAGGTGTACGAGAGCCGCCACTTGTCTCCGGCCTGCTCGCCCGGCGCGCGCCTGACGGTCAGGCCGAGGCGAGACGCGACCTGCGACAGCGCCGCGTCTAGCTTCGTGCGCTCCGCCATCATCGTCTCGCGATCAGCGGCGCCGATGTAGTTCACGTCGACGTCGACCGACAGCCGAGGGAGCTCGAAGACGAAGAGGTTGAGCGCCGTCCCGCCCTTGAGCGCGACGCGCGGCCCCAGGAACGGGTGCGCGGCCATGAGGTTCAGGAGCCGGACCAGCATCGACACCCTCTCGAGCGAGTCGATGGGGAAGCCGGTATCGCTCGCTGCGAGCTGGAGCTGTTCGCGGGTCAGCATCAGGCCACCTCCTCCCAGCGCTCTTCGAGCACCCAGTCTGGGACGATCAGGTTCCACGGGTGGACGAGCCGCCCCGAGTCGCGCGACGTGTCCAGATAGCGCGCCTGCTTCGGCGCGTGCTTGGCGAGTCGCGCGAGGTGGGCCTCCTCGACGAACAGACGCTCACGGTGCAACGAGAGAAGGTAGCCGACCCGTGCGGCGGTCACCGCCGAGTCGAGCGCGAGCGTGTAGGTGATCACGGCGTCGAGGTCGAAGAACTCGACCATCGAAAGCGAACGGAAGATTTCCTCCCAGCCGCCCCCGAGCGCCGGCGAGTGGAGCACATCGACCATCGCCCGCTCACAGGTGCTGACGCGTACCGTGCCACCGCCGCTTGGGACGCACTCGACACCGCTGCCCCATGTCGGGGAGCTGGGCCACACCAGCCTGAGCCGCGAACCGCAGCACGCACTCGGCGACTTTGGCTGGCAGATGGCAGAGCGAGGCGGCTGCGAGGCTTGATCTCGGGCGCTGTGGATCGGGACGGATGGGCTGACGCTGGGTTCAAATTTTCTCCGACGAATCGGGAACTCGCCATCGCGGGGGCCTCGATCCATCGGGAACTGGGGAGCGAGGGCCGAGCATCGGACGGGGTGCCCCGGATGTGATACGAGAAACGCGATCCGTTCGAACGCGCTCACGCGTTGGGGAGCTCCCATGCGCCGTTCTCTTCCGTCAACGACATCGTGGTTTCCGTCGATCGTAGCCGTGCTCGTCGTGACCGCTAGCTGCAGCGGCGACGATCAAAGTCCACCGGATGGGCACTCGGGTGGAGGCGCGGCGGCGACGAGCGGCGGGGGTGCCTCTGGCGCGGGTGCCGGCGGTTCCGCGGGCACGGGCGGTGCGTCGGTGGGCGGCACGGGCGGTGCGCCGGTGGGCGGTACCGGCGGCTCGGGTGCGAGCGGGATGGGCGGTGGCGCGGGTGGCTCGGGTGGCAGCTCGGGAGCGGGCGGCTCGCCGGATCCGGGCCCCGCCGACTGGCCCCTGATCAACGGTCTGCAGTGGGCGGATACGGCGGGCAATCCCATTCAGGCGCACGGGGGCGGGATGCTCGAGGTCGACGGCGACTACTACTGGTTCGGTGAGAACCGGAACCCTGACGGCACGTTCTACGCCGTTTCTGCGTATCGGTCGCGTGACCTCATCCGTTGGGAGTTCGTCCACCACGTGCTGCGGGAGGACTCGGGGCCGGGCCTCGACCCTGCGAACGTGGAGCGGCCGAAGGTCGTCTACAACGCGTCCACCGGCAAGTACGTGATGTGGATGCACTGGGAGAACGGATCCGACTATGGCGAGGCGCGCGCCGCCGTCGCCAGCTCCGACACGGTCGCGGGAGACTATACGTATCACGGCAGCTTCCGGCCGCTCGCCGACAGCGGCGTGATGGATCACGGCAAGCCCGGCTACATGTCGCGTGATTGCACGCTGTTCGTCGACGACGACGGCACGGCGTACTTCCTTTCCGCCTCGAACGAGAACTACGACCTGAACCTGTACGAGCTCACGCCCGACTATCTCGAAATCGCGGGCCTGACGGCGGTGCTGTTCCCGGGCGGGCATCGCGAGGCGCCGGCTTTGTTCAAACGCGACGGCGTGTACTTTCTGCTCACGTCGGGTTCGACCGGGTGGTCCCCCAACCAGGCGCGTTACGCGACGTCGCAATCGATCGCCAGCGGCTGGTCGGCGATGACCGACGTCGCGGACGGCAACACCTTCTACTCCCAGTCCACGTTCGTGATGCCGGTTCGAGGCAGCGGCGGGACGGCTTACCTGTATCTCGGCGACCGCTGGGCCGGCGCTTGGGGCGGCCGAGTGAACGACTCGGCGTACGTGTGGCAGCCGATCGCGTTTCCCTCGGCCACCAGCATGAGCATGAGCTGGAACAACACGCTGAGCATCGACACGACCACGGGCAGCGTGGCCGGCGCGACCAGGACCTTCCAGTTCGTCAACGTGAACAGCGGCAAGGCGCTCGAGGTGGCCGGCGCATCGAGCGCGGACGGCGCCAAGATCGTCCAGAATGCCGCGACCGGCGCCGACAGCCAGGGGTGGAGCCTCAACTACAACGGCTCCGGATATTTCCGGATCACGAACGTGAACAGCGGCAAGATCCTGGACGTGGCGGACGAGTCGACGGACGACGGCATCGAGCTCATCCAGTGGCAAAACCACGACGGGGACAACCAGGTCTGGCGGATCGTCGATCTCGGTGGCGGTCGCTTCGAGATCATGAACAAGAAGAGCGAGAAGGTCGTCGGCGTCGTTCAGGGCTCCACGGTCGACGGCGCGCCCGTCGAGCAGCGAACGGGCAGCTCAGGTGAAGAGCAGCAGTGGCGGATCGTCCCACGCTGACCCCCGTGTCCGCTATTTGGTGAGGACGACGTGCGCGGCGTGGTCGCTGGGTGCGTACTTGGTGCACTTGTAGCCGAGGCCCACGAGGTCGAGACCGGCCAGCAGGTGCTCGCCGCCGCCCAGGAGGATGGGCGAGATGGCGAGGGTCAGCTCGTCGATCAGGCCGGCGGCGAGGTACTGGCGGATCACGGACACGCCGCCGCCGAGTCGGATGTCCTTGCCTGCGGCCGCCTCCCGGGCGCGCTCCAGCGCCGCGTGGATTCCGTCGGTGACGAAGTGGAAGGTGGTTCCGCCTTCCATGGTGATGGGGGCGCGAGGGTGGTGGGTGAGCACGAAGACGGGCACGTGATAGGGCGGGTTCTTGCCCCACCATCCCTTCCACTCATCGTCGGGCCAGGGACCGCGGATGGGTCCGAACATGTTGCGGCCCATGATCCAGGCGCCCAGGTTCTCGAAGCCACGCCGCGCGAAGTCGTCGTCGACGCCACCCCACGCGCCGGCGGGATCGCGGCCTTGATACTCGTGAAACAGCCGCGTGCCCACGAGCCAGTCGTGCAGCGCTTCGCCGCCGACCCCGAGGGGGTTGTCCGTGCTCTGGTCGGGACCAGCACCGTAGCCGTCGATCGAGATTGAGAACGAGTTGACCCTTAGCTTCGACATGATCGTTTCTCCTAGCGCCAGGCCGAGCGTACGACGGCCTTCAATGAAGCGACGATCGAACTTGGGCTCGATCGACAAGGGCGCTGCATTTTTTCTGACGCCCCCCTCGTCTAAGCTCCCGGGGGGGGGGGAGCACCAAACAGCGGGCGGTTTTGCGAGGCTAGTTCGTACGTCGGCGCCTTCGGCTGCAGCCTGAACGATTGGCTTGCACGCGAGCGCGCATCTCGCTATGGTGAACCAAATGGTTCAGTGTTCGGGTGAGCACCTCGATGCCTCGTTCGCCGCGCTCTCGGACGCGACCCGGCGTGGCGTCCTGGACCAGCTCGGGCGCGCGGACGCGTCGCTCTCGGACCTCGCCGCGGCGTTCAACATGACCCTGACGGGGATGCGGAAGCATGTCGGCGTCTTGGAGCGGGCGGGGCTCGTCTCCACTGAGAAGGTCGGGCGCGTGCGGACCTGCCGGCTCGGTCCTCGTCGATTGGAGGAGGAGACGGCGTGGATCGAGCGCTACCGCCAGCTCTGGGCCGCCCGCTTCGACGGGCTGGACACGGTCGTCGATGAACTGAAACGGAAGGAGAAGCTCAATGCCCGAAAGAAGCAATAGCGGTGTATCCACCTCGAAGAACCCCACGACGGCAGAACGGACGTCCGAGCGTGAGCTTGTCGTCAAGCGCACCGTCAACGGCCCGGCGCGCCTCGTGTTCGAGGCGTGGACCACGCCCGAGCTGTTTCAGCAGTGGTGGGTGCCGACGTCGTATGGACTGACGTTGCTCTCCTGCGAGATGGATGTTCGCGTCGGCGGCAAGTACCGCCTGGTGTTTCGTCACGGGGACTCGACGATGGCATTCTTCGGCACCTACCTCGAAGTGACGCCGCCGACGCGCCTCGTGTGGACCAACGAGGAAGGTGACGGCGAGACCGTCACCACGGTCACCTTCGACGAGAAGGACGGCAGGACGTCGCTGGTCGTGCACGACCTCTACCCATCGAAAGAAGCACTCGACGCCGCGATCGCTTCCGGCGAAACGGGCGGGATGCCCGATCAGCTCGACCAGCTGGAGGAGTTTCTCGCGGGCCTTGGCGCGAGCTCGGAGAACGTATGACGAGGCCATTCCTGCCCCGGAGATGATCCTGCAGAGCCAGCGTCCGCCGCCAGCGGCTGGTGGTAGGTTTCGGACGACCGCCATGCGCTACGACGTGCACGTGCCGGGCCCGCCTCTATTCGACTTGGTCGACGACCTGTGGGCATTGAGCGACGTCCCTGCACACGCGAGGGAGCGGATCGTTCCCAGTGGGACTCAGGAGCTCGTCATCAACCTGCATGAGGACGGGTTCGCGATTTTCGACGGGGTCGAGCCGCGTTTCAAGCGATACCGGGGGGCGATCGTCTCGGGCGCGTATCGCAGGTCCTTCCTCATCGACACTAGCGCGCATGCCTCGGTGATCGGCGTGCACTTCAGACCAGGTGGTGCGCAGCCGGTCCTGGGCGCGGCCCCCGGGGAGCTTGCCGACCAACACGTCGACCTGGAGGCGCTTTGGGGAAGGGACGCGGGGGTGTTGCGGGAACGTCTGGTTGCCGCCCGAGACACCCACGCTCGGTTTCGCATTCTCGAAACAGCTCTCGCCGCGCGCCTTGATCGTGGGACCCACCGACACCCCGCGGTACGCGTCGCCGTCGAGAGCCTGGCGCTCGGAGGGTGCAGTGTGGGCGACGTCGCCGCGCACGTGAGGTTGAGTCGGCGCCGCTTGATCGAGCTGTTCACCGCCGAGGTCGGGATGACGCCGAAGCTGTTCAGTCGCGTCCAGCGCTTCCAGCGCGCGTTCGGGACGATTGAGCAGCAAGGTGCGTGCCACTGGGCTCAGATCGTGCTCGACTGCGGGTACTTCGACCAGTCGCACATGATCCGGGATTTCGTCGCCTTCGCCGGTGCCACCCCCGGCGAAGTTGCACGACACCTTGGCCCGCCTCTCAAGGGAAATCACCTGGCGGTCGCGGGAGACGAGACGATCTAGAGCCCCATCCGCGGGCGAAGCTGAGGGTTTCCCGAGGAATCGGAGCCCCACTCAGGGGGGCCCCGATCCCCCGGGCTCTCGCAAACGGATCGGCTCTAGAGGTAAAATTCGTCCAATACATCTGCCCGGCGCGCCGGTACCTTGCGGGACGAGACGCTGCTTCGGCGGCTTCTCGAGCGGGCACATTGGGCCTGGACGCCCTGACGCCCCCGCATGACACACGGAGGTTCGGCAATGACGGAGTCACAGGGCGGTCGATCCGCTCCCTTTTCAGCGGACACGAAGGACGCCGTGGTGCGGTACCACGTGCAGGACGTGGAGCGCGCCATCGCGTTCTACACACGACTTCTGGGATTTCGGCTCACCCAGAGCGCGGGAGCCGTGTTCGCCACGGTCTCGCGCGGCAACCTGCACCTGCTGTTGAGCGGACCCGGCAGCTCAGGGTCGAGGCCGATGCCGGACGGCCGCCAGCAGGAGGCCGGCGGGTGGAACAGAATCGTCCTGTACGTCGACGACATCGAGTCGACGATCACCGCGTTGAAGAGCGCCCGAGCTCAGTTCCGAAACGAGATCGAGGTTGGCCCGGGCGGCAAGCAGATCCTGCTCGAGGATCCGGATGGGAATCCGATCGAGCTGCACGAAGCTCCACGGGCGTAGCGTCGGCCGGTGATCGAGTCCGCTTGGCAAGGTCTTCCGGCTGCCTGCACTATGCAAACGCCTCGAGCGCCTTCGCCAGGTCTTGTTTCGGTGAGCACCCGAACTTGCGGGCGTACTCGCGGCTGAACTGGCTGGGGCTCTCGTAGCCGACGTCGAACGCGGTGGCGGTGACCGTGACGGTCCCGGATCTCAACAGGCGTCGCGCTTCGAGCAGGCGCAGCTCTTTTTGGTACTGGAGCGGTGACGACGCGGTGACCGCCTTGAAGTGGCGGTGGAAGGCCGACACGCTCATGCCGACCTCGCGCGCGAGCTCGGCGACGACGAGCGACTCACGATAGCGCCGGCGGATGTGGCCGATCGCGTTCGCGATGGCGCTCGCGGCGCTGTCGTAGCGAATGAGGCTGCGCAGCATGCCGCCGAAGGGTGCGGTGAGCAGGCGGTAGTGCACCTCCTTCGCGAGCATGGGCCCGAGGACCCTGGCGTCGGTCGGCGACTCCGCGAGGGCGACGTAGCGACCAAGTGCCTCCAGGAGCGGCGCCGTCGCCCTTTGGACTTCGAGGGCACTGTTCTCCATCCCACCGTGTATCGCTGGGCCGATGTCGTCGTAGAGCCCTCGCAAGATGTCGAGGTTCAGGTTGAAGATGAGCGCGAGGTACGGGGCGTCGACGACCCGCGACACGACCGGCAGATCGTGGCTGATCAGCAGGCAATCTCCGGCGCCCGCCTCGAAGGCGCGCTCGCTGAACGTGGTCTGTTTGCGTCCGCGCAACACGACGCAGATGACCGGCTCGTACAGCGTCGCTTCGAACTCCGTGCGTATCGGGTGTCCGAGGAGCCGGAGCCCCGTCAGGGGAGAAACGTAGGTGGCGGAGCGCTGGCTGAACTCGGGAGCACTGCGCAGCGCTCGTTCGCAGCGCTCCAGCATGCCGGCTGGAAAGGTCACGCGGGGCACACCCGATCCTGTTCCAATTGACAGAATCAGGCAAGTCTTGGAGACCATTTGGCAGGCGAGGTGGCGTCCCGCCGAGCTAGGTTCTCTTCATCGACGCGGAGGCACCTCGTCGACCTGGAGGAGCACACCATGACGAACGAACGCGCACGAAACCTTGCCCCTGACGTGGCGATTCCGTACCTGGGTTTTGGGACCTATCTCATCCCGGACGCCGAGGCGGCCGACATCGTGCACACGGCCATCCGCGCGGGGTATCGCCACATCGATACGGCCGAGGGCTACCGAAACGAAGCTGGCGTCGGGGAGGGGATCCGCCGCGCGCTTCAGAGTGAGGGAGTGGCACGCAGCGATCTTTTCGTGACCACCAAGCTCTGGCCGGGGAACGCCAGCTGGGGGCAGACGCCGAAGACGACCGCGACCACCGTCCAGGCGCTGGGAGAGAGCCTCGCGAGATTGCGCCTGGACTACGTCGATCTCTACTTGATCCACGCTCCCTTCGACCGCGAGCAGCGGCTCGCGCAATGGCGCGGTCTGGTGGAGCTCAGGGAGCAGAAAAAGGCACGAGCCATTGGCGTGAGCAACTTCAGTGTCTCGCACCTGGAGGAGTTGAAGGCCGCCGGTCTGCCGTTGCCCCAGGCGAACCAGATCGAGCTCCATCCCTGGTCGCAGAAGCCGACGCTCGTGCGGTACTTGGAGGAGAACGGCATCGTCCCCATTGCCTACAGCAGCCTGGTGCCGCTCTCCACCTGGCGCGCCGCGCCCGGTCAGAACAGCGCCAAGAGCGCGGCGATGAGGGCCGCCGGCGCCCAAGAAGACTCGCCGTTCAAGCGCCTCGCCGGAAAATACGGCGTGAGCGAGGCGCAGGTCCTGCTCCGCTGGGGCGTCCAGAAGGGCTACCCGGTCCTGCCCAAGAGCACGAACCCCGACCGCGTTCGCCAGAACGCCGACATCTTCTCGTTTCAGATCGACGACGCCGACATGGCCATGCTCGAGGCGCAGGATCGCGGCGATGGAGTGGCGTGGCCCGAGGGCGACCCCACGAAGACGGCGTAGGCGTCGCGGGCAGCCGACCTGCCGGGTGTGAGGCGGAGAGCCTCTGGGGGGGCAAAGCACACGACGTGAGGCTCGCGTGCGCTCGAGCGGTGATGGCAGTCCAGCCTGGGGGCTGGGAGCAGGAAGGGGGCCATCATCGCCTGCTTGCTCGCCGCAGCGATCGGCGACGCGCTCCGAGCGTTCTCTAGGACAGAGGTAGCCTCTGAGCGCGCCACTCGAGCACGCCGTCGGTGAGGCGACTCGCGCGCTTGCCGCGCTCGCGCATCAGCTTCACGCCCTCGACACCCATGACGCAGTACGGGCCGCGGCAATAGGCCACGATTTCGCGGTCGTCGGGGAGCTCGCCCATGCGCCGGCTCAGCTCGGCAAACGGGATGGAACGGGCCCCCGGCAGGTGCTCCTGCGCGAACTCGTCGGCGGGCCTGAGGTCCACGAGCAGCACGCTGCCCGACCGCACGCGCGCGAGTAGATCCTTGCCGCGGTAGCGGGTGAGGGTGTCGCGCTCGTGTTCGTAGGCCGCGACGAGCTCGCGCATCTCCGGGAGCTCCATCTCTGCGACGGTGCGCAGCGCAAGGAACAGCTGTTCGACGGCGCGGCTCTCCACGCGATAGTGAACCTCGCGCCCTCTGCGCGTGGACGCCACCAGGTGTGCGTCGCGCAGCACCTTGAGGTGGGCGCTCACGTTCACGACCGCTTGCCCAGCGCGCTCGGCGAGCAGCTCCACCGGCTTTTCACCCTGCATCAGCTGCGAGAGCAGCTTGAGCCGGGTGGGGTTCGACACCGCGTGACCCACGCGGGCGAGCTGTTCGAAGATGGCGTCGCGGCCCGCGCGATCGACCTTGCGCGCTCCTTTCATTCTGTTATTCTGCAAAATATTAGAATGAAGTCAAGCCCCCACCCCGTGACCGTGGAAGTGGCGCGCAGCATCCGGGGCGCCCGCGGACCTTGCCCGCGGCATCCGGCGCGATCCTAGGAGCAATCCCCGTGAACTACTCGATCCCGACCATCTTCGGCGCTGGTGTCCTTACCTTCGCCTCCCCGTGCGTGCTGCCGTTGATCCCGATGTACCTTGCCGCCATCACGGGTGGCTCGATCGACCGCGCGCCGGCGGGCCGCATGCTCGCGCGCGCCGGGGCCTTCTCGCTTGGCCTGACGCTCGTGTTCGTCTCGCTTGGGGCGCTCGCGTCCACCCTGGGCAACGCGCTCGCGGAACATCGCACGGCGCTCTTGTGGGTGAGCGGCGTGTTGATGATCGTGTTCGGACTGCGGGCGCTCGGCCTCTTGCGCATTCGCGCCATGGACGTCGACGCGAGGCCCGTCTTCCACCGGCTCGACGCCGCGTCCAGTGTGGCCGGCGCTTTCGTGTTTGGTGCGGCTTTCGCGCTCGGGTGGTCGCCCTGCATCGGCCCCGTGCTCGCCTCCGTGCTGAGCTTCGCCGCGACGCAGGCCGAGACGCCGTGGCACGGCGCGGGTTATCTGTCGGTGTACGCCGCCGGCATCTCGTTGCCTCTGCTTGCGGTGTCGCTGGGAGCCGCGCGGGCGATGCGCTGGCTGAAGCAGCTTCGTGGCGCCCTTCCCAGGTTGGAGAAGGCGACCGGCCTTCTCCTCGTCGCGCTCGGCGGCTGGACGCTGCTGCCGCTCCTGTCCGCACCCACCGACCAGGGCGCCGTCGCGAGCCACCCTCCTCTGGGCGCTGAGGTCACGTCGTGCGATCCTGACGCACCGGCGGGCCATCTCTGCGCGCTCCCTGCGGTGAAGAGTGGCTCCGAGGGCGAGGCGCCCGTCCCCATTCAGGGCGCCAGCATGCTCGAGTTCAGCTCGGACGACTGCCCCGTATGTACCCGGATGCGGCCCGTGCTCGACAGGCTCGTGCGGGCGTGCGCCGACCTCGGTGACCGCATCGTCCGCGTGGACGTCGCGACGGCGCACGGCAAAGCCTTGGCCGATCGCTTCGGAGTGCGTGGCACGCCCACGTTCATCCTCTTTGATGACGACGGTCGAGAGACGGACCGCCTGCTCGGCGAGACCAGCCGCGAAGACGTGGCTGCGGCCGTGGAGCGTGCGACCGGATTCTCTTGCTGGGGCTGACGCCGCGCTGCGCGGGTGAGGTCGGTCGCTCAACGAAGCGCCATTTCGAGCTCCTCCTCCGAGTACAGCACCCCGGCCTCTCTGGCCGACGCTAGCTTGGGGGCAGCGCCGGCGGCAAGGGCGCTGCTGGCGCTGCGGAAGAGGAGGTCCGCCTCGCGCTGTCGCAGGATTTCGGCGAAATCGGCTGAGGTGCGGGCCTCTTGGTGCTGGCGCCGCGCCCGGAGCTCGAGCACCGCGCCGTAGCAGACGGTGGCGATCACCGCTTCGGCCGCCTCCTTGGGGCGAAGGCGCGAGCCGTCCCGTTCGTGACCCGCGATCAGGACGTTTGCCAGGTAGGCAAGCTCCTCCATCCGCTCGTCGAAGACGTCCGGCTCGTCGCGACCGAGGTCGCGCAGCGCCTGGGTGAACACGCCGAGGGTGGTGGTCTGGGCGGACGAGCCACCGAGCGCGAGCCGGCCAGCGCCCGAACCCGTGTCGTCCAGCTCTTGCAGGACGGCGGTGGGCAGGAGGTGACTCGCCGTTTGGGCATCTCGATGGGGCGCCGCGCTTGGACGGGCCCGCTCGACGTCGCGGAAGTAGGCCCGGGTGAGGGGATCGCGCCCGAGCGGGCGCCGCTCGCTGGTTGGTGGCTCCAGCGCGAGCGAGAGGAAGGCGCGCGCGGCTCGCGGTTCGACATACCCTTGCTTGCTGCGGCGCTCCTCGCGCGCGGCCTCGACATCTTCGGCGAGGGACTCACCTTCGGAGAGCACGGTCGAGAGCTCGTCGAGGTCGTCCAGGTGCCGGCTCCCGGCCCGCGCGAGACGGTCGAGGAGGCGAACGAGCAACGCGCGGTGGTTCTTGTCGAGCGCGAGCACCAGCGCCAGGACGGCGTCCCAACCGTCGTGCTGTTTCGCGACGAGGAGGTAGCCGTCGAGATCCTCGGTGAGCGCGCTCTCGAGGGATTTGTCGACCCGCCACGCCTCGTCCTCGTCGCCGTCGTTCAGCCGCTCGCGGAGCGCGTCCTCATCGAGCACCAGGAGGACGCCGCCCAAGGCGTGAGCCACGAAGTCTTCATCCAGCTCGGCGACGCGATCGGCGGCGACCTCGTCGCCGGTCTCGAGCAACACCTCGAGCCACACGACGAAGCGTTCAACATCGAGAGACTCGCGATCCCCGGCGCGAGCGCTCACGAACAGATCCTCGTCGAACGCCTGAACGAGCTGCTCCGTCGTCGCGAGGGCGACGAGCTCACCGGCATCTTCGATGCCCACCTTGCGGACCAACGCGGCGAAGGTCGGAGCGGGGAGCGCCTGGACCGTGCTCGCCAGATCGGGCAGCTCGATGAGGGTGTTCAACAGCGAGCGAGCTCTCGCCAGCCCCCGGGGGCCACGCCGGGTCAACGTCATCGTGCTGCCTCTCCCGGTCGAGCAGAGACGAAGAACGCCTTGAGCCCCGACAGGTGGTAGCTGCCCTGCAGGGCGACCGCCTCCCGCACGGCGCGCTCCGAGCGCTCCTCGGCGAGGATGGTCCCGAGAGTGGCGACGAACGCCTTGTAGATCCGCGTCAAGGCGCGTTTGCGCGCGGGCGTGACCGCGAACGTCGGGTACGCGGCGTAGGCGTGTTCGAGGGCCAGCTCGACGAGCAGCCGCACGACGTCGCTGGCGAAGCGCTCGTGCTGCGTGCCTTGAGCGCGGAGGAGCAGGAACACGACCCGCTCTCGATGCGCGATCGTGAAGGCCAAGAGCTCCTCCGAGGCGCGCCGGTAAGGGTGGTCGTCGCCGAGGGCAGAGACGTCGGGCTCAGCGCGCAGCGCTTCGACCTGGGCTCGAATCCGGTGCTCGAGCTCCGCCGTGAACCCTCGCGGGATGAAGTCCGCGAACAGCTCGTCCTTGTTGGCAAAGTACTTGTAGAGGTTGCCGATGGAGGTGCCGGCGCGCTCGACGATGTCCGCGAGCGCGGCGCGCTCGAACCCGCTGTCGGCGAACGCCTCGGCGGCGGCCTTCCGGAGGGAGTCTCGGACTTCGGGCTTGGGGCGCTGCGCCATAAAGAGAACCTCGGATTCTCTTTTGTCGCACGAGAGACGCCTGTGTCAAGCACCCCTCCGAAAGATCACGTCAACCGGCGCGCCCGGATGACCGCGTCGACGCCGGCGCCAGCGACCGCCCGAGGGCGCTCCTCGGCGATGAGCAGCTCCCAGTGCTCGCGGTCGAGCACCGCGACAGCGTCCTCGAGGGAGACCTGCACCTGGCCCGCGGCCGGCGTGGGCGCGCCGGTGGCCGGGTCGATGGGGCGATGGCCGATCATCAGCAGCGTGCCGCCCGCCGCGACGGCGTCCGCGAGTTTCTGGATCGCTGGCTGCACGGGGCCCGGGATGTGGACGTAGAGCGAGAGCACGAGGTCGAAGTGGCGGGAGGGCGGGGTCCAGGCCGCGAGGTCGCCCTCGATCCAGGTGATGCGCTCCCGAACCGCCGATCCGAGCGCGTCGGCCATCGCTCGGCCGTGGGCGAGCGCGCTCGCGGAGAAATCGACGGCCGTCACGTCCCAACCGCGCGAGGCGAGCCAGAGCGTCTCGGCGCCATGCCCGCAGCCGGCGTCGAGGGCGCGGCCTGGGCGCACGCTGGCGAGCGCGCTGACGAGCTCGGCGTTCGGCGGGCGCGCCTTGACCTTGTCAGCGTGCTCGTGGAGCGTCTTCGTCCAGAGCTGCTCCCAGAAGGCCTGGTCGTAGGTCGGCGGTGTCATGCGTGGTCTCTTCGCGTCTTCAGCCTAGCGGACCATGGATCGGCTGGTGGTTCGGTTCGTTCCGTTCCGTTCCGCACCCTGCGGAACGGGGCGTTGGATCTCGATGTGGTCGTGATCGCGAAGGAGACGCTCAGAAACAAGGTCGAGCGCCTGCTCAAATCGCTCGCGGTGACGGCGCCCCTCAGAACACATGGCATCACCATCGTCGAGACTTCCGCACCGACGCAGACCGAGACCACCCAGCGCTGGAAAGTTGGTCTGCAGCGTGCGGGCGACGAGCTGCCGATCCGCACCAAGGTCGAGTTCTCGAGACGCGATGACATCGTAGGCGCCAAGTACGAGGAGGCTGATCGTGATAGGAGGCTGTCGGGGCCGGCATGACCTTCAGGCGATCCGTGACGAGGGCGCTTCAGTAGTAGCGAATTTCTTTCCAGAGGGGGTGCCGCTGGTCAGACGTGTCCCGGTCCGGCCGATTGCCGGCCCGGTCGAGTCAAGTAGAATCGGGCGCCCGGTTTGGCGGAATCGGCCGCGCGTGCCGACGACCTACCAATGAAGAGCTCACCGAAGCCCCACGATGCCGAGACCAAGAATCGCCTCACGACGCTGGTCGAGCGCGCGAACGCGCTCGACGCGATCTTCGCCTGCGGCGGGGAGGTCGAGGTGGCCCGCCCGCTCTGGCTTCGCGGTCCGGGAGGCAAGAAGCTCGAGGTGGTCGAGTGGGTCGGTCTTCGGCGGACCAACGTCGGCAAAAAGCTCCTCAAGTGGTGTGCTCCGGCGTCGTTCGGGGAAGGAACGGAGACCCGAACGGACGTTCGCGTGCGCGACGGACGCCAGCTCTACGCTCGGGACGGAGCGCTCGCGGTCGAGGGGTTCGATGAAGCGCTTGGTGAGATCCTCTGCCAAGTTCGTGCATCGCTGTGCCCCCACGACGCGGCGCCGCCGAGCGCCGAGCTTCACTCGCTCAACATTTATGGTCCAGGTGGCCACTTCGTTGCTCACAAGGACACGCCGCGCGAGACGAGCGTCTTCGGGACGCTCGTCGTGTGCTTGCCGCTGGTCTTCGGCGGCGGACGCTTGGTCGTCGAGCAGGGGGCGCGAGCGACGTTCGATTGGGAATCGCGATCGTGTTTCGGGTTGTCTGTCGAGACGAAGGCGCGGCGGCTTCGCTGGGCGGCATTCTTTGGCGACGTCGACCACCGCATCGAGACGGTCACCTCCGGTTGCCGAGCCACGCTGACCTATGAGCTGCGGCGGGCGCCCGACGCTGAGGCCGTCGTGCCGGGACAATCAGGTGAGGCCGAGGCCGCGTTCTCGGCGGTCCTCACCGAGGCCCTCGCGGACCCAACCTTCGCTTCGGACGGCGCGAAGTTCGGAATCCCTTGCCTGCACCTCTATGCCATCCCAACGCGTGAGCGAACGCTTCCCGGAATGGGTAGCCTCCGCGATCATTTGAAGGGGCGAGACCGTCTCGTCGCCCTCGCCCTGGAGCGCGCCGGGCTCGCGCCCAGCGTCGTTCCCTACGTCTTCGAGACGTGTGCTGGGCAGAGCTGGCGCCTCCTCCGCGACGTCAACGCGCAGGAAAAGCAAATCTTTTCGCAAAAACGGCTCAAGGGATCGAGCCTCGAGCGGAGATTGCCGATCGACTTCCATACGGGCTACAGCCTGTATGGAAGCTACAACCAAGCGGACGACGTCACCTGGTTGATTCGTCCTCCCTGGGTCATCAGGTATCCCGAGCCAGCCGACGGACGACCCGAGCCCGCGGTCGAGTTGCTCGGGGAGACCGAGTATAGCGCGACGGACTACTTCGGAAACGAGGCATCGGACGCGGCGTTCTACGCCGCCGCCGCGATCCTCTTCGACGTTCCACCGAAGGCCGCGAGAAACCGGCGGTCCACGTTGCCCAAGCACGTCGGCCCGCGCTAGAGGTGAGGGATGGAGGAGGTCTATCGCACCCCCCGGCTGCTCCTCCGGCACTGGAGGGCTTCCGATCGCGAGCCGTTCGCGCGGCTGAACGCCGATCCCGAGGTCATGGCGCACTTTCCGGACGTGCTCGATCGCTCGGCAAGCGACGCGCTCGTGGATCTCATCGAGCGGCGCTTCGCCGATCACGGGTTTGGGCCCTGGGCCGTCGAGGTCCCCGGTGGCGAGCGGTTCATTGGGTTCGTCGGCTTGGCGCGCGTCGGGTTCGATGCGCATTTCACGCCCGCCGTCGAGATCTTGTGGCGACTGGCGCGATCGTCATGGGGGCGGGGCTACGCGACCGAGGCGGCGCGCGAGGCGTGCCGGATCGCCTTCGCGGAGCTACGCCTGCCATCGATCGTGTCGTTCACCGTGCCCGCGAACCTGCGATCGCGCGCGGTCATGGAGCGCCTCGGCATGACCCGCGACCCCAGGGACGACTTCGATCATCCGAAGCTGCCCGAGGGGCACCGGCTGCGGCGGCACGTGCTCTATCGACTGTCGGCGGCGCTCTGGTCTGCCTGAACGCTGCACCGCAACGGATGCGTTGCCAGAGCGGTCCGCTAGGGGTGCGCCGGCAGCCGGCGCGCGGCGTCGCCCAGCTCGGCGGCGCGCCACAGGTACCAGCTCGCGACGGTGCGGAAGGGCTTCCACTTCGTGCCGTGCTTCTCGAGGGTCGCCTTGTCCGGCAGCGCGCGCTTCCGGAACGCGACCGCGTAGCCCTTGCGCAGACCAAGATCATCGAGGGGGAGGATGTCCGGGCGGCCGAGGCGGAACATGAGCAGCATCTGTGCGGTCCATCGCCCGATCCCGCGCACCTGCGTGAGCCGGGCGACGATGGCCTCGTCGTCCATCGAGTGCGTGTCGGCGAGCGTCGGGAGCGAGCCTTCGCGCGCCCGGTGGGCGAGGTCCTTCAGCGCGAGCGCCTTGGCGCGCGACAGGCCCACGGCGCGCAGCGCCTCCTCCGCGACTTCGTGGACCTGGTCGGCGGTCGGGGCCTCGCGCGCGCCGGGGAAGAGGTCGCACAGGCGGCCGAAGATCGTCGCCGCCGCCTTGCCGGTGAGCTGTTGGTAGACGATCGCCTCCGCGAGCGCCCCGAACAGGCTCGAGGTCGTCTTCAGCTCCATGCGAAATGGGCCCACGGCGTCCATCAGGCGCGCGAGCGCGGGGTCCCGCGCTCGCAGGTGCCGGACAGCCTCGGCCGGGTCGAAGGCGGACCCGGACGCTGCCAAGGGGAGGGCGGGCTGGCCCGCGGTCGCGCCCTCGATCGCCAGCATCCGCAGCTTGGTGGCCACGCCGCCCGCCGCGGTGAAGCCGCCCGGCTTGCCGTTCGCCGCCAGCACGCGGTGGCAGGGGACGATGATGGGGAAGGGATTTTTTCCCATCGCCTGCCCCACGGCGCGCGCCGAGCCGGGCGAGCCGACGCGCGCCGCGAGCGCGCCGTAGGTCACGGTCTCGCCCGCCGGGATCGCCCGCGCCTCGGCGTACACCTTTCGGTGGAAGGGCGGGACGGCGGTGAGGTCGAGCGTGACGCCGGAGAGGTCGGCGCCTCGCCCCTCGAGCAGCGCGATGATGCCCGCCACGGCGCGCGCCACCGCCTTCGGAGGCTGCGCCTCGACGGCGTCGGGGAAGCGCGAGCGGAGGCGCGCGTGGGTCGCCTGCCGGCTGGACTCCGGGAGCTGCACGCCGCAGATGCCGCCTTCGCTCCACGCGATGCCGCAGGGGCCGATGGCCGTGTCGAGCAGGGTGAAGCCGTGGGCTGTCATGGCTGGCGGATAGGATACGCCGCGGCGGCCGGCGCGACTTGGAGGATCTTGCGACGCCGCCGTGGCCGCTGCCGATCGGTGGTAGGCTCTGCGAAATGCGCGTGGTGGGCCCGTTTTCGTTCTCCGTGACCCACTCCGGGCGTGGCGGCGAGATCGTAGGCCGCTGCGCGGCGGGCACGCTCGCGCTTGCCATCGAGATGCACCCGAACGGTCGCTTCTCGACCGGCTTGCGGGGCGTTCAGCTGCGGACGGCTGGCGACGACAAGCGGCGCCGCCTGCGGCCGGAGGAGCGCCGAATCGTCTTCGACCGCCTGCGTGCCTGGCTCGACGAGTCCGGACGACGAGGGTGGGTGATCGAGCCGGCTCGGCCGAACGAGCTGCTCTCGGGCGAGACTCTACGCGCGATCGAGGCAGGGTTCCCGCGCGCTTACCGGTCTGCTGTCGCTACCCACCTTTGCCAGTATCGGGGAGCGGAGGCGGAGCGCGTCCGGCGGGACATCCTCACTCTGGCAGATGGCGATTTCGAGACGGTGGTCGAGCTGGTCGAGGCCGCACGGACCAACTCGAAATCGATCGACGGCATTATGCGCTGATCACAAATTTCTGTGAGCAAGTATTGCGAAAATCGCCGTTTGTTAACGCTCACAAAGCTGCTACCACCCATACGGTCTTTCGACTGCCCAGCGCGTGCCGTGCGCGACCGGAACGTCTGGGGCGCCGTCGCTTCCACAGGAGAACCGCAATGAAGAGCAAATGGGCGCCGACACTCGTGTTTGGATTGTCGCTAACCGTCACTGGGTGCGGAGACTCCAGCTCCGAGAACCCGGGCGG
>JAEZYZ010000166.1 GCA_023418705.1 Pseudomonadota bacterium
CGGCTCCGGCGAAGCAATCCCCGTCTTCGCCAGAGCCGCGCCGCCGCCGCGACCCATCAGCCCGCCGCCATCACTCACACACCATGTCCGTGCAGATCTCCGATGCGCAGTCTTCGGGAGCCGAGCAGGACATCCCTGCTCCATTGGCGGCACAGGTGCCAGCGCTGTTGCCGCCGGTATAGCAGTGCCCGTGCACGCAGTGCTGCGTCTGCACACAGAAGGACCCGATCGCGCCGTCCGTGCATTCTCCCCGCCCGAGCCCCGTCGAATAAGCACAGACGCCCTCGGTGCAGTCGTCCACCGCGACGCAGGGGCTGCCGATCAGACCGTCGGTGCAGTTTCCGTAGCCGCTACCAGGCTCGAACGCACACAACAGCGAAATGCAGTCGGCGTCGGCGGTGCAGCGCGAGCCCACGGCCCCGTCGGTGCACTGGCCATAGCTGCCCCCCGAGTCCTCCGCGCAGCGACCGGAGACGCAGTCGGCGTCTTCGGTGCAGTTCGAGGTGGCCGCGCCGTCGGTACACAGGCCCTGGTCGTAGCCGCTCCGCACCGCGCAGCGCTCGGACTGGCAATGGTCGTTCAGCGCGCAGGCGGACCCGGCCGCCCCATCGGTACACACGGCGCCGTCATCGAGGTCGCTCGACAGCGCGCAGACACCGACGGCGCAGTGGCTCGGCTTGCTGCAGCGATCGCCCACGCCGCCTGCGCTGCAAGTCCACCCCGCGCCCGCGAAGTCTTTCGCGCAGCGCGCCTCTGCGCAGTCCGCGTCGTCTTCGGAGTCGCAAGCCTCACCGACGGCGCCGGTCGTGCAGACGTTGCCGAACACGTCGCCGGAGTAGTTGCGCACACAGTGGCCGGCCTGGCACTGATCATTGTCCGAGCAGGGTTGACCGATCTCACCCTCGGTGCAGAAGCTCTCGAACGCCCCCTGCGCACAAGCACCGCTGGTGCAGTCGGCGTGATCGGCACAGGGCTCCCCGATCGCGCCGGAGGTGCAGCTGCCGCCGAAATTCCCACGAGCGCAGGTCAGGCCACCGGCGCAGTCGGCGTCTTCCACACAGGGGCTCTTGGCGCTGCCATCGCTGCACACGCCCTCGCCCGATCCAGAGTACGATTTGCCACAGATGCCGCTCGCGCACTCGCTGCCGTCCTTGCAGCGGGAACCGATGGCGCCGTCGCTGCAGCTGCCCAATGCGCCCGAGCTCGCATCTCGAACGCAGATGCCGGTGTCGCAGTCGGCCGCGTCACCGCACGGCGCGCCGGTCGCCCCATCTCCGCACGCCCCGACGAAGGAGACGGCCGGGCGAATGCAGCGCAACCCGTCGCCGCAGTCCGCGGCTTCGTTGCAGGTGGCCCCCCGCTGCCCGTCTTGGCAGCGGCGCGTTCCATCCAGGGCCACGGCGACGCAGCTGCCGTCGAGGCAGTCGCCGTCATCGACGCAGCTCGCGCCAGCGGTGCCCGGGCTGCAGTCGCCCGGAACGGTCACGCTCTGCTGGACGCAGCGTCCGCCGGAGCAGTCCGAGTCGGTGTCACACGGGTCGTAGCTGCCGACGCAGCTCACCACGTCGCCGAGCTCCCGCTCGCACGCCACGTCGCAGTCCACGCTCACGAGGCAGCCGCGGGTCTCGTGGCAAGCAACGTAGCTTGCGGGAAACGGATCGCAGTCGCAGGCCACCGAGGTGCAGCTGCTCGAGCAATCCCCGCCGTCGTACTCTGGCGCGAGCGCGCTGCACCCTTCGACCTTCGGGGGCGGGAGCACGAGCGGGCCCCCCGAGCCGCCCCCCGTGCCGCTGGCGGTGCCCCCAGCGCCGCTGCTCCCTGCCGCCGCTGCGCTGCCTCCCACGCCGGAGCCGCCCGAGCCGTCGGTGCCGCCGTCGTCGCTTCCGCAGCCCTGGGCGAGCAACATCGCCAGAAACCACCAAGCTCCCTTCGACCTTCGACCCATCATGCCTCCGTCGACCCTGCGTCTCGCCAAGGGCACCTCGAACTCGATGCACCCTCGGGACACCACATCAGGGAGTGGCGCACAGATCGAAAATTTATCACGGCGGTGCACGAGAACGGAAGCCGCGGGCCGCGTCCCCAAACATCGCGGATGGGTGCCGACGATGTCGTCGATCACGCAGGCAGGTGCCCCGGTGTGCGCGCCGCGCCGACGTCCTCCTTCAGCGGGTCTGGCTCACAGGCCCCATCCCGACGGCGGCATCGTCCGAGTGATCTCTTCGAGCTCGCCGTACAGGTCGGCAACGTCGGGATCGAGGTTGAAGAGGACCGCGACCCCGATTTGCTGGGCGCGGTCCTGGAACAGGATCGAGCTGCTCCCCGTGTGCCGCGCGAGGTAGACGTGATACCCGTTGTCCGGCACCGCCGCCCATTGCCCGCTCTGGGGATCGACCAAACGATCGCCGGAGCCGAGGTGGTAGTGGCGTAGGAAGCGCACGAGGCCCTCGGCAGACGCCGCCAGGGAGAAGGCGTTTTCCATGTGGATCCAGCGCGCGAACGGCGGCTCTAGAGTGGCGTAAAAAGGCTCCCGGCTCGAACGATGTTCCAGACGTTCGTGGGCCACGATGAGCTCCGAGCTCCCGGGCTGGAGCAGAAAGTCGTCGAGGTAGTCTGGCAGACCTCCGCGGAGCAGGTGCACCAGGTAGCGCAGCACCATGTAGCCGCCCGAGGACGCGGCAGTAGCCGGTCCGCCGAAGCTGTAGATCCAGCGGATGTTGTCCTCTGGACGCTCGCTGCCCGCCGAGATGCCGAGCTGCTCGTAGAAGCTCGCATCCGCTGGCGGCTCGGGCAAGCCGACGCCTCCGTCGACCTCTTCGGCCAGGAGGTGTGCGACCGTGACGGTGTCGATCTCCGGGTGCGGGACGACACCGGGCACGGCCTGCAGGCCCAGCGTTCTCAAGAGCGGAAAGACCGGGGTGTCCGGATCGATGTGGCCGTCATCCAGGAGCTTCATCACCATCGCCCGGGTGATGCGTTCCTGATTGCTGGCGACGCGCAGGATGGGATGCACCGCCCCCTCCCCTTGAAGGGGTCGGGTGAAGGACTTGTCCATCCAGCCGAAGCTGCGGGAGACCACCACCTGATCGTTCTTCATCACCGCCAAGCTGCCGGTGGGGATGCCATGCTCCACCATGTACCGCTCCGTCGCCTCGCTGTACGCCTCGAGCGCGGGCGTGCGCTCGAACCCAAAGCTCGGGCGTGAGGTCAACGCGGCGTTGCGGGCCAAGCCAAGGTCGACGTAGCGGCCTCCGCCGCCGTCTCGAGCGTGCACGGCGATCACGTTCTCGCCCACCCGAAGCGCGGCGCGCGCCGCTTGGGTGAGCCCCAGGTAGCGGTAGCCGTGGCTCCACTCCGGCTCGAACGCTGCCAGGATCCCATTGACGAAGACCTCGATGGAGTCATCCCAGCGTCCCCAGAACAGCACTTGGGGCAGATCACATTCGGTCAAGGTGAAGGAGCGGCGAAGCCACAGGTCCACCGAGACCTCCGCCGGGGCGGGCCAGGGCGTGCGGGGCGCGTCGGAGTCCAAGACGCCGTTGGCGTGGAACGCCGCGCGTCCCCGCTGCCAGCTCGCGTCGTCGAACTCGGCGGCGATCCAGGTGAGGGGCGGCGTCGAGGTGGTGTAGCGCCACTCCGTGGGTCCGATCGTTCCGGGCTCGATGACGAAAGAGGTCGGGCTCACGAAGTACCCGTCGACGTCGATGCGCTCGCTCGCGTTCGCGGCGATCGGCGGCGGCACGACCACGCAGTCGCCGGCGGTCGAGCCACCCGTAGCCGCCCCCGAGTCCGCCGGCTGCGCTGGGTTTCCCCCCGATCCCGACGGCGAGCCGCCGCCGCCAGGGGATCCTCCCCCGCCGCCGGCGGTCGCTTGCGCGGCGCCCGAGCCGCCGGACGCCGGCACGCTCACGTCCGACGGCGGCTCCTCGATGACGGCACCGTTCGGTAGCGAGCCGAGCGACACCGGATCGCAGCTCAATGACAGGAGCACACTTGCTCGCGCGAAACTGCGCCGAAACCTCCTGCCTTGGCGATTGCTGTCTTTCGTCCCCACAGCGCGGCAAGCATGAGGGGGAACCGAGCTTGGAGCAACCGTACAATCGCACATCGTGAGCGCAGCTGCACTGTAACGGCGCAGCGAAGCGCGGCTCGAGGTTCTCGTTTTCGATCACCGTGGATCGGCTCGCGCGATCTGAGCGATCGCAGCCGAACTTCCCTTTGAATCCCAGCGCGTTGTCATCTAAGTCACGAGCCCAATGCGCGCGTCGTCCCAGCACCCGGCCAGCGCGGCGAGGCGCTCGGAGGGCGCGCGCGCGCCTTAGCGCGTGTGCCGGTTTCGCGATGTGGGGTTGGGCGTGGCTCGGGCTGGCTGCAGCGCATGGGCTGGTGGTCGAGAGCGGTACGCCGAACGCCCTCTGTCCGGACCTGGCGAGCACCCGCGCGGCCGTGCTCACCCGCGTCGGATCCGTTGCGCACCCCGAAGGCAAACCGTACCGCCTCCGGTACACCGTCGACCACGCGGGCGATCAGCCCGTCGTACGCGTCGAGCTCTTCGACGCCAACGGACAGCTTCAGCTCTCGCGCGAGCTGCCTCTGCCGGAGGGGGACTGCCAGACGGCCGCACAGAGCATCGCCGTGGTGGTGGAGCGATATTTTCGACCCCTGGACGACGCATCGACCAAGCCAGAGATCGCCGAAGAACGACGCCAGGAGAACGACCCATCCAGAGACACCGCCGACCCACCGCCCAAGGTTCCTGAAGCGTCGAAACCCGAGGGTGCCTCGGCGCCTTCCGACGTCACGGAACGTGAGCCCCCGCCACTGGCGAGGGCAGCTGAAGCACCCGGCCCGACCGGGATGGTGCCGCCTCCGGCGAGGCCTGCCGGCGACGCTGCCCCGTGGAGCGTGTGGCTCGGACCCTGGGTCGGTTGGGGTTCAGGCGCGACCGCGCTGGTGGGCCTGCAGCTGATCGCTCGAGCGACGAGCTGGCTCGATTTGGCGCTCACGCCGAGTGTTGCCACGCATGAGCGGGAGGAGCAGTTCGCTGGGGCGGCGGTGCGGGCCTGGTCCTTCCCGGCGCGGATAGCCACGTTGTATCGATTTCAGTGGAATCAGAGCGCGCTTCAGCTCGGGCCCGAGGTGCTGGTGCTGGCGGAATCGGCGCGGACACGAGGTTTCGAGCCGCCACGCGACGGCACGCGCTGGGCGCTCGGGATCGGAGCGCGGGCGGGGCTCGAGCAGCGCCTCGGCGCGGCCTGGGGGCTGACCCTCCAGGGCGGCGTCGACTGGATCGCGAACAGCCTCGTTCAACCCTTCGAGGTGAACGGGGAGGAGGTGCTGCCGCCGGCGAGGATCCAGGCCTTCGTCGCGGCCGGCGTGACGATGCGCCTGTTTTGACTCGGGTTTCCCAGAAATGCGTCGGATCTGCAGTTCACCGTGAAGGTCGGCCCTGTCCTCGGGCTCTAACCGGTCGCTCGAACCTATGCCCAATTCCATGGAGCTCTGTGACGGAGCCATCGTGCGCCGCTGCGTCGATGGCGACGTGCTCGCTTGGCGCAATCTGCACCGGCGCTACCACCCCGTCGCCGCGGCATTCCTGCGGCGCATGGGCGTCGTCGACGAGGACATCGAAGATGCCTGCCAGGACGTGTTCCTGCAGGTGTTTCGATCGCTGCCAAAGTTTCGCGGGGAGGCGGAGCTACAGACCTGGCTCTACCGCCTGTGCGTGACACAAGCGTCGCGCCTGCGCCGGCGGCGACAGCTGCGGCGGACCCTCCTCACCTGGCTGACGCTGCAGCCGATCGAGCCCGTGAGCGCGGTCGGCCTCGTGGACGGGTCGGCCCGAGAGCGGCTGGAACGTGCGTTGGCCACCCTGCCGGACGCCGAGCGCACCGTGTTCGTCCTTTTCGAGCTCGAGGGGGTGAGCGGCAAGCGGATCTCGGAAATCGTCGGCAGCCCGGAGGCCACCGTGTGGCGGCGGCTGCACTATGCCAGGCGTCGGTTTCGCAGCGCGCTGGGCCACGCGAGCGAGGACTCGGGATGACGACCTTTCGCCGTCGCATGAGCCGCGCCGAGCGCGCCGGGACACCCGAGGTGCCGATCGACCCGGCGCCTCTGATGGCCGGCAACGACGCCGTTGGTGACGTGCTGCGGGAGGGGGCGCGGCAACAGCGCGCTTCCGCCGCGCGCGAGGAGGCTGCCAGCTGGCGGCGACTCGAAGCGCACCTGAACGGCTTGGCCGGGCACGGCCTTTCGCGACCCGCCATCGCGCGGGTTTTCGCCACTGCCCTGGTGTGCTCGCTGCTGATCGGCGGCGCTCAGTGGTGGCGATCACGGGCCGGCTCGCCGCCGAGCCCACCCGCGATCGCGATGGTCGCGCCGCTCGAGCTGGCGACCGGGACCACCGCTCTAGAGGATGGGTCCGAAGTGGTCCTCGGGCACGCCGCCAAGGCTGCCGTGCGCGAAACGCGACGAGGCGGTCGCATCGACCTCCATCACGGCACCGTCCGGGTGCGTGCACGACGCCAGCCGCCTGGACGGACGCTGGCGGTGGTGAGCGGTGGCTATTCGTTTCGAGTGGTCGGCACGGAGTTCACCGTCACAGCTTCCGAACAGGAGCCGCCGCGCCTGGAAGTGGTCTCCGGGCAGGTGGAAGTGCTGGCCGGTGACGAGCGTCGCGCGTTGGTCGGCGCTGGTGGTCGCTGGCCGCCGGACGCGGCCGGCGCCGACACGAGACCCGGGGTGCCCCCCCACGTGCCGAGCGAAGGAGCCCAAGCGCCTGCACCCCTGCAGCACGAGGTGAGCTCGCAAGCTGCGGCGGATCCATCGACGACGCCCCAGAACCATTCGGTGCAGAGCCGTTCGACGGAGCTCCCAGCCCGCGTCGACTGCTTGCGAGCGGCCCGCGAAGGGGACGCTCGCGGCGCCGAGCGATGCTTCGAGGCGCAATCTCGGCTCGACGGGCTCGCCGCCGAGCTCGCGATGTACGAGCTTGGGCGTCTGCGGCGCGATGCGCTCGGGCGTCCCGCCGAAGCGCTGCAGACCTTCCGCCACTATCGAAGGCGATTTCCCGGCGGCAGCTTTCGGGCCGAAGTGGCCGTGTCGATCGCCGAGCTCTTGCTGCGCACGGGCCGGCACGTCGAGGCCGTGCGCGAGATCGACGCGCTGCTGAGCACAGCGGCGGGCGCAGAGCGCCGCGTCGAGCTGTCGTTCTTGAGAGCGCGGAGCCTGGAGGCGCTCGGCGAGTGGCGGCGGGCCGAACGCCAATACGCGCAGCTCGAGGAGCTGGGCGGCGGGGCCGGCGCCCGCGCCCGGCTGGCGCGGGCTCGCTGTCTCGAAGCCGCGGGCGACCGCGCCCGGGCCGTGGCCGTCTACCGCGGACTTCTGCGCGATGGCCTGCACGAAAAAACCGCGTCCTCGCGCCTGCGTGCTTTGCTGAATGAGGCGGACGCAGCCGATTGAACGAGCGCGTGGCTTCGCGGCCTCGCGCTCGTCCGAGCCCCGACCCATCCCTACGCCTCCACCGGCACCGGAGCGGGGGCGGCCGCCGTCTGCCGATGATCCTGCGCGATCAAGACGTACAGCGCCGGCACGACGAACAGCGTAAAGAGCGTACCGATCGTCATCCCGCCGACCAGGACGATGCCAATCGAGTTGCGCGCCTCGGCGCCCGGCCCGGTCACCAGCGTCAGTGGGAAGTGGCCGACCACCGTCGCCAGCGTCGTCATCAGAACGGGCCGGAGGCGCGTGTGCGCGGCGGCCTTCACCGCGTCGAGCTTCGCCACGCCCTTGGCCTGCTCCTGGTTGGCAAACTCGACGATCAGAATGGCGTTCTTCGCGATCAAGCCGACCAACGTGACCAGGCCGACCTGCGAATAGATGTTGAGCGTGGTCGTCCACCCCTCCGTCAGCGGATCGCGCATCCCTGGAGGACCGGCGAACTTCAAAAACGTGAAGATGAGCGCGCCGAAAATCGCGAGCGGCACCGACCCCGCCAGGATCACCAGCGGATCGCGGAACGAGTTGAACTGGGCGGCGAGCGTCAGGAAGATGAGCACGATCGAGAGCCCCATCGCCGGCAGGAAGCGCCCGGCCTCCTGCCGCAGCTGACGCGACTCCCCGGTGTAGTCGATGCGCGATCCGGGCGGCAGGATTTCCCGCGCCTTCTGCTCGAGCACCTGCAGGCCACCGTCGAGCGAGCGCGGCGCGACGCCGGAGATCTTGATGGCGTTGAGCTGTTGAAACCGATTCAACGTCCGCGGCTGAACGCCTTGCCGAATCGTAGCGACGGCGTCGAGCGGGAGCAGCTCGCCGTCCGGCCCCGTGATGTGCAGGTTCTTGAGCTGCTCCGGCGTGAGCCGGGCGGCGCGCTCGACTTGCGGGATGACCTTGTAGCTGCGACCGTCGATGTTGAACCGATTGACGAAATTGCCGCTCAACATCGACGCCAGGTCGGCGCCCACCTGCTGCATCGTCAGCCCCATCGACGCGACCTTCTCGCGATCGATCACGATCTCACTCTGCATCTCGTCGATGCGCACGTCGAGGATGGGTGGGAACGCGAACTGACCGCTCGCGGTCGCCTCCTGCACGAGCTGCTCGGCGTAGCGGAGGAGCTCGTCGTGCTCTGCCGTCGAGGCGATCACCAGCTCTACCGGGAAGAATCCAGCGCTCGGCAGCGCGGGCGGCAGGAACACCGGCGCTCGGATCCCGGCGATGCCGGCCGTCTTTTGGCTGAGCTCCTCGTGAATGGCGAAGATCGTGCGGTCGCGTTGATCCCAGGGCAGCATCATCGCCCCGCCGAACCCGGCGGACGGAAACGTGATCTGAAAGCTTTGAGCGAACTCCGGCACGGATTGGAACGTGCGGTTGACCTGCTCGGTGTAGGGCGTCAGCTGCTCGAGCGTGGCGTTGGCCGGCACGTCGAGCGCGGTGAACACCGTTCCCTGGTCCTCGTTCGGCGCCAGCTCACTGGGGGAGAGCAGGTACATCGGCACCGTGAGGAGGGCGAGGACCGCCCAGACGGCGTAAACCGGCCCGCGCGCGCCGAGGGTGCGCGCGCGGGCGCGCCCGTAGGCGCCGCGCAGGGCGTGAAACCCGCGGTCCACCAGGACCGCGAGGCGGCCGGGTTGATGGTTGGACGAAAGCAGCCGCGACGACATCATGGGCGAGAGGGTGAGCGCCACGATGCCGGAGATGAACACCGCCCCTGCCAGGGTGAAGGCAAACTCCCGAAACAGCGCGCCGGTGAGGCCGCCTTGGAAGCCGATCGGCGCGTAGACGGCCGCGAGCGTGACGGTCATGGCGATGATGGGGCCAACCAGCTCGCGGGCGCTCGACAAGGCGGCCTCGAGCGGCGGCATGCCGGCCCGGACGTTCCGCTCGACGTTCTCCACCACGACGATGGCGTCGTCCACCACGAGCCCCACCGCGAGCACGATGGCAAGGAGCGTGAGCAAGTTGAGCGTGAAGCCCAGCACTTGCATCAAGAACACCGCGCCGATCAGCGACACCGGGATCGCGATGATCGGCACGAGCACGCTCCGCAACGAACCCAGAAACAAGAAGATCACCACCACCACGATCAACACCGTCTCGGTGAGCGTCTTGGTGACCTGCTCGATGGCGTTGTTGATGTACTTCGTCGAGTCGAAGGCGACCGTCGCCTGCATGCCGCTCGGCAGCTCCCCGCGGAGGGTCTCGATCTCCTCGTGCACGCGCGCGATGACGTCGAGCGAGTTGGCGTTCGGCAGGACCCAGACCCCCATGAAGACTTCCTTGCGACCGGAGAGGCGCACGTCCTGGTCGTAGGTGTCGGCCCCCAGCACGACGTCGGCCACATCCTCGAGCCGAACCAGCGCCCCGTCGCGCTCACGGATCACCAACCGCCGAAACCCTTCCACCGTCTGCACGTCGGTGGTGGCGGTGAGGTTCATTTGGACGAGGTGGCCCTTGGTCTCGCCCACGGCCGAAAGCGCGTTGTTCGCGGCGAGCGCGCGGCGCACCTCCGCGGGGCTGACCCCGAGCGCCGCCATCCGGTCCGGCTTGAGCCACGCGCGCAGCGCGAAGGTCTGGCCGCCCAGGATCTCGGCGCGCTGAACGCCCTCGATGGCCGATAGGCGCGGCTGCACGACTCGGATCAAGTAGTCGGTGACCTGGTTCTGTTCGAGGATGTTCGATCCGAAGCTCAGGTACATCGCCGCGACACGGGCGTCGGAGGGTTCGATGGTGATCGCCGGCACCTCCGCCTCGGGCGGGAGATCCGCCCGGACTTGGTTGACCCGAGCGCTGATGTCGGCGAGCGCCGCTGCGGCGGGGAAGTTCAGCTTGAGCCGCACGTTGATCGTGGACAGCCCTTGATCGCTTTGGGACTCGATGTAGTCGATGCCGTCGGCAGCCGCGATGGACCGCTCGAGCGGCGTGGTGATGAAGCCCCGCACCAGATCCGCGTTGGCGCCGACGTATGCGGTCTGCACCGTCACCGTGGCGCTCTCGAGCTTGGGGTACTGCCGCACGTTCAACGATCGAACCGCCTGCAGCCCCGCGATGATGATCACGAGGTTTACCACGATGGCCAGCACCGGCCGCCGGATGAAAATGTCCGTCAGCTTCATCACGTCACCGGTTTTCTGCGCGGGGCGCGAGCTCGGGCTTCTTGCCAACGCTGTTGTCGATCTTCAGCGGCAAGCCGTTGCGGAGCTTGAACGCCCCAGCCGTCACCACCTGCGCGCCCGCGGCGAGGCCGGCGAGGACCGAGACGAAGGCGCCGCGGGTGCGCCCCAGCTTGACGAACTGCTGGCGCGCCTGGGGCCGCGGCTTGCCGTCCGGTCCCGGCTTTTCCTCCACGACGAACACCGAATCTCCGAACGAGGCGTGCACGACCGCCGTGACCGGGATCGCGATGACCTGCTGGCGCTCGGGCAGCACGACCTCCACCCGCAGAAACATGCCGGGACGCAGCGGGTGGGCCCCTTCGGGCAAGCTGGCGCGCACCTTGATGTTGCGCGTCTGGGCGTCGAGGGCGGGCTCGATGGCGCTGATGGTGCCTTCGGCGAGCGGGGCGCTCCCGCCTTCTTCGTAGGTGCGCACCACCATCCCGAGCTTCACCTCATCGAGGTGCCGCTGCGGCAAGCTGAGATCGACGAAGGCCGACTCCGCCGACTCGAGCGAGGTGACCTGCGTGCCGGGCGCGAGGTACTGTCCGAGGTTGACCTCGCGGATGCCGAGCTTGCCGCTGAACGGCGCCCGGATCACCTTGCGGGCGATCTGGGCTTCGATGGTGGCAACGTCAGCGCTCAGGCTCTTGTGCGTCGCCTCGTCGTTGTCGAGCTCGGCCTGCGCGATGACGCCCTGAGCGGCGAGCGCGCGCGTGCGCGCCAGCTCGGTCTCCGCCAGCTTCTGACGGGCCCGCAGCGACGCGAGCTGCGCACGCTCGACCTTGGTGTCGAGCTCGACCAGCACCTGCCCCCGCTTGACCGCGTCGCCGGACTCGAAGCGGACCGCGGTGACCCTGCCCGCAGCGTCGTTGCTGACCGCCACCCCCTTGGCGGACACCACGCTGGCGATCGCCACGAGCGTCTTCTCCCAGGTCTGCTCGCTGGCGACGGCGGCGCTCACGACCTCCGGCGGCGGCCCGGCCTGCTGCATCTGCTCCCCGAATGCCATCAGCATGCCGATCTGTCGCGCCTTCACGCCACCCAACGCGGCGACGATGCCGACGATCCCGAGGGTCGCGAGGAGCGCCCGCACCAGCTGCCGCCGGCGTGAGCCGCGCTGCGGTGGGGGCGGCGCGGACGCGAAGGACGGTTTTGTCGGAGCGGAGGGCGCGGGGAGGAACCCTTGAGAAGCCTGAGACGTCACGGCGGAGGTCTAGGTCCAGCCCAAAACGCCGACTAGCACCCGGGCACCGAATCGCATGACCGGGCGTCCGCTGATCACTCACCTTGCCGCCTGCCGCCGCTGTTCCGCCCACCCCCCGGCGGGGCTCACCCAAGCCGACGTGGTGTTGCCCGGAGGAGCTGCCCCGCCGCCCCATCCACGCCCGCGACGGCCGCCCGGTCACTTGGCCCCGGGGTGAGGGATTGGCGCCTAGAGCGACGAACGGTTTGCGGAGCAAGCCGTTGGTCGCGGAAAATGAGACCATCTAGAGCACCGAGCTGTGAGCAGACGAGAGGGTTTCCCGAAGAATCGGGGCCCTCACCCCGATGGGGGCCCCGATTCTTCGGGATCTTCGCTCTGGCAAACGGATCGGTGCTCTAGGTTTTTCGCCTACCCGCCGAGCGCGGTTCGCCTCCCTGCCGGGAGCGGATCCGGCGCTGGCCCGCCGCCTCGGGGAGGCAAGGGCACCCATTTGGGCATGGCCGTAGCACGTCACGAGTTACTAAGCTGTTGGCCGTCCATCGCCCCCTTCGACCCGCCTACCCTTTCGCTGATGACGAGCGCCGCACCGAATTTGATCGATGGGCTCCGGGCGATCTTGCTCGAGACCCGAAAGATCTCTGGCACGCCGTTTCTGAGGTACATCACGCAGGAGCTGTCGCGCCTGCTGGGCGGCGCTTACGTGCAGGTGGGCCACCTCTCCGAGGATGGCCGGAGCATCGACGCCGATCCCTGTGCCAAGGACGGCGCGCTGCTCGCACCGCGCGAGTACGAGCTGCAGAACACGCCGAGCGCGCAGGTGGTCGGTGCCCGCACGCAGTACTATCCCGACGATGTCGCCAGCCTCTTCCCGAACGACGCCTTTTTGCTGGAGCAAGGCTATCGCGGCTACCTGGGCTGTCCTATCTTCAGGTCCGACGGGCGACCGAGCGGCTTGCTTTCGGTGCTGTCCACCAGCCCGCTGGAGCTCGGCGCGGCCGACATCACCGTGCTCGAGGCGCTGGCGTTCCGGGCTGGCGCCGACGTGGAGCGGGCGCGCGCCGTCGAAGCCCGAGAAGCGTCTGAGGCGCTGTTCCGCGAAATCGTCGACCAGCAAACGGAGATGGTGTGCCGCTTTTTGATCGACGGCAGGCTCACGTTCGCCAACCGCGCATACCTTCACACCTTTGGCTTCTGTGCGGAGGACATCGGCAAAAAGCCCTACGAACCTCGGCTGCACCCCGACGATCGGGATCTCGTGCGCAACGAGCTGTCCCGTATCTCTCGGGAGCGCCCCCACGTGGTGATCGAAAACCGCATTTTCGGCCAGGACGGGCGAGTGCTGTGGACGCAGTGGACCAACATCGGGCTGTTCGATGAGGCCGGCAAGCTCGTGGGCTACCAGTCTGCCGGCCGCGATATTACCGACGCCAAGCGGGCGGAGGACCGCCTGCAGCAGCTCTATCAGGAGCTGCGTGAAGCCCACGAGCACAAGGACCGCTTCTTGGCCATGCTGGCGCATGAGCTGCGCAACCCGATCGGCGCGGTCTTGAACGCCATTGCCGTGCTCGAGCTCGATCCCGAGCGGTCCCCGAGGGATGCGCGCGCCATCGCCATCGCCCGGCGCCAAGCCGTCCAGCAGTCGAAGCTGCTCGACGATCTGCTCGACGTCTCCCGCATCACCCGCGGGAAGGTGGAGCTCAACAAACAACCGCTGGCGCTGTTTGCAGTAGTCCACGACGTGGCCGAGGCGCGCCGCGCCGCACTCCAGGCGAAGAACCAGGAGCTCGAGATCGATCTACCGGACGCTCCGTCGCCCGTCCTCGCCGACCCGGTTCGCCTCGAACAGATCATCGCCAACCTTCTGGACAACGCTTCGAAGTACACCCACCCCGGCGGGCGCATCCGCATCGAAGGAGAGGTCCTGGACGGCGTCGCCACGGTGCGCATCATCGACGACGGCCAGGGCATCGCGACGGAGATGCTGGAGAAGATCTTCGAGTTGTTCCAGCAGGGGGGGCAGAAGGCCGCGCACAGCACCGGGCTCGGCATCGGACTGACGGTGGTGCGCGAGCTGTTGCAGCGGCACGATGGCTGGGTGAGCGCCCACAGCGACGGGCTCGGCAAGGGCAGCACCTTCACCGTGCATTTGCCCACCCTCTCCGAGCCGGAGGCGGCGAGCCCGAGCGAACGCTCACCGGAACGGGCCGTGGCGCCCCGGTCGATCCTCGTCGTCGACGACAACCCGGACGCGGCGGACATGCTCGCCGAGCTGCTGCGCGCGTGGGGACACCGGGTCATCGCGCTGCACGATGGGTCGTCGGCGCTGCAATGCGCCACCGAAGAGCCTCCGGATCTGGCGCTCATCGACATCGCGATGCCTGGCATGGACGGCTACACGCTCGCGCGAAAGCTCAGGTCCGTGTTCCCGCGGTCGACCCTCTTCCTGGTCGCGGTGACCGGCTTCGGACAGCCGCTGGACATCGAAAAATCACGCCAGGCCTGCTTCGACGAGCACCTCACCAAGCCCGTGGATCATCGCAGGTTGCACCAGATCATCGGCGGTCTTCCAGCCACGCCGGCGTGACGCGCTGGACGTTGCGTTCGATCCAAGGCACGCACCTTGCAGGGGCGTGCCAGGAAGCTTCGAGACCCCTCGACATCGGAGCGCGCGCGTGGCAATAACGGCCGCTGCATGTCCGAGGATCAGGTCCACGACGACCCGGCAATCCGCGCCGCCAATCACGCGCTGTCAGGGCGCCGGCAGCGGCAAGCCAGCCGCTTCGCCTCGATCGAGCTCAGGTTCACCGATCCCCGCACCGGGCCCTGGGAGGTCGCGGCGATGTTCACCGTAGCGGTCGCGTCACTGCTGCTGGTGATCGGTGTCTGGTGCTGGTAGTCGCGTCGCCTACCGGAGCGCACGTTGGGAGCCGCGCACGCCGAACGCACGGCTCGGAACGACTTGTCGATTCAAGACCTCCATGGGGGTGGACGGCGCCGGTCGCCGAGACCTCCGATCTTCCAGTCACGCTCGACGCGCTGACCGGCGTTCTGCGACGAACGGTTCGTTCGTCAGGCCGTCGCGCTGGTCATCTTGCGGCGTCTGCGAGATGATTGGCTCATGGGCTCGATCCGCCCACCCGCGCGGGATCGCGGAACGGCTTCGCTCGCTGGCGCGCCGCGGGCGACGGGCCCGAGCCGGCGTGGCCTGCGACCGCCAGCGACCAGCCCGCTCGCGATAGAGCCGTCCGTGTTGCTCCTCGGCGCGGGCCCGGAGCTCGAGAGCGCCCTGTCCGCCGCCTTGTCCCGTCACCGGGTGTTCGTGGAGACGGCGGACGCCGAGGCCGTGCTCGACGCCGTCACCGTGGCCGCGCCCGATCTGGTCCTCGTGGCAGGAGACGCGGCGCGCGATTGTGGCAGCGCCGTCCTCGCTCGGCTGGCGGCATCTCCGTCGAGCTCCGTCGTGCCCGTCGTCGTGGTGGACGACCACACGACCCTCGACGCGCGCCTGCGCGCGTTCCGTCACGGAGCGACGGCCATCATCCCTCGCTCGGCGAGCATCGACGCCATCGCGGAGCAGGTCTCGCGGCTCGCGCGCGAGGTCCCGAACCGCGCGGCTGCGACGATGGGCAAGCTCGGCGAGGCGACGCTCGAGGAGTTCATCGGCGCGCTGTCCACTCAGCTGCGCACCGGGATCTTGTCGGTGCGGGGCAGCGGCCTGCCGGACGACGCAGAAGTGCGCCTGGTCCTCGGTGGCGGCCGGCCTTTGGCGGAAGCCGTCGATCAGTTCGTCAAGCGCGTCGGGCGCTACGTGGTCGAAGCCGGCCCCTTGGAGTACGAGTTCGACGAGCGTGCCGGCGGAACCGTGCAGCTGTTCGATCATCAGGCCGACGGCGCGCCAGGCGGTGCGGTGCGGCTCGAACACTTGCGCATCCTGTTGGCCGACGACCAGCCCTCCCGCGCCGACGCCGTCGCTCAGGAGCTCCGCTCGCGAGGCGCCGCCGTGACGGTGGTCGACTTCGCCCCGAGCGAGGTGCGGCTCTCACGCCTGCGCCAGATCGATCCGAACGTGCTGCTGATCGGTCAGGAGCACGTGCACGGCAAAGGCTACGAGCTCGTGCGACGATTGCGGAACGACCCGCGGCTCAGGTGGGCGAGCTTGATGATCGCGCCCTGGCAGAACGTCTGGTCCGAGAGCAATGGCGTCGGCGCCATCGATGGCCTCGGGCGCTCGCTCGCTTCGATGGCGATCGAGCCGCAGATCGCCGAGCGGGCCGCCGAGGGCAGCGCCTTCGACCTGCGGCTCGAGAGCCTGGGTGGGGCGCGCCTTTGCCGCTTGCTCGCCGCCTGCCCGGGGCGCTTCCGCGTGACCGTCGAGAATCAGCGCGCGCTGTTGGACATCGACATCGCCGACGGGCTCGTCGCCGGCGCATCGGGACAGGTCCAGTCGGAGCCGCCGCCCGCCGAAGCGCTCGTGGTGCAAGGGGCCGACGCGCTGGCGTCCCTCCTGGCGCTGGGCTCGGGGCGCGTGCACGTGCAGTCCGTCGAGCGACCCGCCGTGGCCAACCTGATGTCCACCGTGGACGTCGCGCTCAGCATGGCGGACGCCGAAGCCGCGCCCATCGCCCCCTCCTTGCCGGCGGCCGCGCCCCCCGTGCAAGCGCCAGCGGCGGCCGCGCCCGCGCCGGCACCACGACCCGGCAGAGCGGCCCTCTCGCGCCCCGCGCTCGCTGCGCGGCTGCGGCTCGGCGCCGCCCACGCGGTCGGTTGGGGGTGGCGGCACGGCATCGATCCGCCTGGCCTGGTCACGATCGCAGCCCTGGCCGCGTGCGGCTTCATCCTGCTGGGT
>JAEZYZ010000183.1 GCA_023418705.1 Pseudomonadota bacterium
GTCTCACCCTATCGCTTCGAGCCCCCCATCTCCCCGCACCTCGCGGCCGAGCGCGCCGGCTCCCCGCTGCATCTCCCTGCGCTCGCGGATTGGGTCCACCTAACCGCCTCACAATACAATACGTTACACTCTACACATAGCAGCCTCTCGGTGCTCGTGGAAACCGCCGGCGGCGCCTTCTCCCCCCTCACGCTCCGCGAGACCCAGGTCGATCTCGCCCGCCTGCTGGACCCCGCCATCTGGATTCTGGTCGCCCCCGACGCCCTCGGGTGCCTGCACTCCGTGGCTGCGGTCTACCGCGCGCTCGCCCCCGGCGGCCGCGTGCCCGACCACCTGGTTCTGAGCGCGCCCGCGGAGGCCGACGCCTCCACCGGCACCAACGCCCTCGAGCTCGAGCGCCTGGGCCTCCCCCGGCCAGTCTGCACCGTTCGCCGGGACTGTCCCGACGACCTCCAACCCCTCGTCGACCTGCTCCTCGCCCCCAGCGCCGGCGCCTAGAGCACCGAACCGTCTGCCAGAGCGCAGATTCCCCGCCTCAAAGCACCGCCGCGCGCTCGACGGCGCGCGCCGCCGCCGGCTGGACGATCCGCCCGCGTTCGAGCCGAACCCGTCGCGCCCCGATGCGTCCCGCCAGCCCCGCGTCGTGGCTCACGACGACCACTACGGCGCCGCGCTCCCGCTCCTCGCCCACGATCTCCTCGAGCCGCGCCGCGCTCGCCGCGTCGAGCCCCGTCCACGGCTCATCCAGCAGCAGCACCGACGGCTGGTGCAGGAGCGCCCGCGCGAGCGCCACCCGCTGCCGTTGACCCCGGGAGAGCTGTCTCACCGCGCGATCGGCGAACGGCGTGACCCCGACGCGATCGCTGACGCGCTCCCACGCCTGCTCCGGCTCCACCCCCTGAAGGCGCGCGACCAACCTGACGTTCTGGCGCACCGTGAGGTCGCGGTAGCTGTGAGCGTCGTGGGCCACCCAGCCGATTTCTCGGCGCGCAGCGGTTGGATCCGAGGTCAGCGGCGCGTACCGCACGCGGCCGCTCGTCGGCTTCAGCACGGTGCCGATCACCGCCAAGAGCGTGCTCTTTCCCGCGCCGTTCGGTCCCTCGAGCACCGAGATGGTCCCTCGCTCGAAGTCGGCGCTCACGCCGCGGAGCGCCGCCGTGGAGCCGAAAAGCCGCGTCACGCCGCGCACCTCGATCCGCTCGATCGCCGCCACCATCCCCGTGTATCACACCTCCCGGGCCTCGGGCTCCCAAGGCCCCGCCCGCGCCCGGGCCCGCCGCCCACCCGGGCACCCTCGTTTCCCCCTCCGCCCCGCCCCTAAAAAACCGAAAGCTGGCCCGGCGACTGGCCCCACTTGCCGCTGGACCCCATGCTACGATGCACGGGATGACCTCCACTGTGGTCGCAATAGACGCCCAGCGGATCGAGCGGCTCGGCGAGCTGCGCCGTGCAGTGGAAGGCGCGCTGGAGGGCAAACCCGCCGCGGTCGAGCTTTGCCTGATCGCCATGCTGGCGCGCGGCCACGTTCTGATCGAAGACGTGCCCGGCGTCGGCAAGACGACGCTCGCCCGCGCCCTGGCCAAGGCGGTCGGCGGCGACATGCGCCGCGTGCAGTTCACGAGCGACCTGTTGCCGAGCGACGTGCTCGGCGTCTCCGTGTTCGATCAACGCCGCGGAGAGTTCTCCTTCCGCCGCGGTCCGATTTTCGCGAACGTGCTGCTCGCCGACGAGATCAACCGCGCCAGCCCGCGCACTCAGTCCGCGTTGCTCGAGGCGATGAACGACGGCCAGGTCTCGATCGACGGCAAGACCTTCACCCTGCCCGATCCGTTCCTGGTCGTCGCCACTCAGAACCCTCAAGACTTCACCGGCACCTTTCCGCTGCCGGAGTCGCAGCTCGACCGCTTCATGGTGCGGATCCGCATCGGGTACCCCCCGCCGCACGTCGAGACCCGGTTGATGCTGGAGCCCGAGGGCGACCGCATCGACAACGTGCCCGCGGTGCTCGACCCGGCCTCGATGCTCGCGCTGCAACGTGAGGTCGACCGGGTGCAGATCGACCCGAGCCTCGGCACCTATTTGCAGGCCATCATCACCGCGACCCGCTCCTCCCCCGCGCTCGGGCTCGGCGCCTCCACGCGCGCCGGCATGAACCTGTCGCGCGCGGCGCGCGCTCGCGCCCTGCTGCAGGCACGCCGCTACTGCATCGCCGACGACATCCACGAGCTGGCCGTGCCGTTGCTCGCCCACCGGGTGCGCCTCGCGTCCCACTCCGAAGGCTACGTCCCGAGCCGGGAAGAGTCCGAAGCGGCCCTGCGCGACGTGGTCGCGCGCGTGCCCGTGCCCCTTTGAGGTCATGGCCGCGCAGCCTGCCCGCACGCTGCCCTCTGCTCGCACGCGGCACGCCCCGCCGTCCCGTGCCGCGGACGTGCCGCAACGGTCGCGCTTTCTGCGCTGGTGGCGGCCGCCCCGCCGCCTCAAGCTCACCCGCGAGGGCAAGTACTTCATCGGCATCACCTTCGGGGTCGGGTTCGCCGCCATCAACACCGGCAACAACCTGCTCTATCTGCTGCTCGGGATGTTGCTGTCGCTGATCGTCGTCTCCGGCGTCCTCAGCGAGCTCAGCTTGCGGGGCCTGACCGTCCTGCGCCGGCTGCCGCCCCGCGCGCAGGTGGGCCGCCCGCACCTGGTCGAGATCGAGGTCTACAACCACAAGCGCAAGCTGCCTTCGTACGCGATCGAGATCGAAGATCTTCGACAGGGACAACCCGCCGACAAGCGCTGCTTCTTTTTGAAGATCAGCCCGGCATCGGCCCAGGTGGCGGCGTACCGCCGCACCCCGGCCCGCCGCGGCCGCGATCTGCACATCGGCTTCCGCGTCGCCACCCGCTTCCCGTTCGGCCTGTTCGAGAAGTCCCGCGAGCTGTCGGCCGACGGCGAGCTCATCATCTATCCTCCCGTCGACCCGGTGCGCCTGCCCCCCGACCACGCCGGCCGCCACCACGGGGGAGACAACCTCTACGGCCGCAGCGGCGGTGACGAGATCGTGGGCGTCCGCCCGATGCGCGACGGCGATGACCCGCGCGACATCTACTGGCGCAAGAGCACCTTGACCAGCCAGATGGTGCTGCGCGAGCGCGCCCAGGAGAGCCGGCGCGACGTCGAGTACGTCATCGATCCGTTTCACCCCAGCGCGAGCCCCGACGACGACTGGAGCGCGCGCTTCGAGCGCCGCATCCGAGACGTCGCCTCTCACGCCGTCGCACACCTCAAGCGCGGCGACGCCGTGACCATTCGCACGACCACCGACGAACGCGTGCGCGCCACGCCGGCGGCCGGCGCAGACCCCGCCCTGCGCTTCCTGGCCCTGCTGGACGCGGTCCCCGCCGACGGCTCCCGGGTGAGCTCCCGGAGCGCGCCGCGCTCGGCGCCGCTCTCCTCGCAGACGGAGACCTTGCCTCCCACGATGGAAGGCGTGGCATGAGGTTCGGCCTCGTCCACCGCATCATGACCGACGCGCTCGCCGCGCTCGGGCTGCTCGCGCTGATCACGACCGGGGAGCTGCACCGCTTCGTCAGCGCGGCGCTGATCTTCGGGCTCGTGTGCGCGATCGCGATCCCCGAAGGCTGGCAAGATCGCGCCGCGCTGCGCCACGCTGGCGTGATCGCTCCGCTCGCGCTGCTGGCGACCCAGGCCGCTCGGCTGCTCGGCGGGGAGCCGCTGCTCGAGCTGGCGGTCGAGTTCGCGGCCGCGCTGCAGGTCGTGCGCCTGCTCACCCGGCGCGGCGCCGCCCACGATCAGCAGGTCATCGTGCTGGCCCTGCTGCACCTGGTGGCGGCGACCGTCCTCGGCGGGGGGCTCGCGTACGGGCTGTGCTTCGTCGGCTTCTTGATCGTGGCGCCCGGGGCGCTCGTGCTCAGCCACTTGCGCCGGGAGGTCGAGGGCAACTACCGGCAGGGCGCCCGCGACCGCACGGGGTTGCCGGTGGACGTGCCGCGCATCCTGCGCAGCCGCCGCGTCATCGGCAAGCCGTTCCTCGCCTTCACCTGCCTGCTGTCGATCCCGATCTTCGTCTTCACCGCGCTGCTCTTCATCATCTTCCCGCGCGTCGGCCTCTCGCTGCTGCTCCTGAACCACTCGCGTCCGGAGCGCATGATCGGCTTCAACGATCGCGTCGATCTGGGCGGTGTGGGCAAGCTCCGCAGCGATCCGACCATCGCGATGCGCGTCGAGTACCCGAACCTGCCGCCGGAGCCGCCCACCCGCCTCGCGCTCTACCTGCGTGGCGCCGCGTTCGACCAATACGACGGCCGCGCCTGGAGCCGCAGCAGCAAGCAGCGGTCCGTCGCCGACCGCCTGGGTCCACACATCCGCATCACCCGCTACCCGAACCCCGCCACCGACACGCGCATCCGCATCGATCTGGAGCCCATCGATCCGCCGGTGCTGTTTTTGCCGCCCGACGCGGCCGCCCTCTCGCTCCGCACCACACCCAACTTGGCGGGCACCTTCCCGACCATCCTGGCCGGGCCCGAAGACGAGCTCAAGTACACGAACCTCGACGACCGCGGCATCCGCTACGACGTCTATCTGCGCGACGCCGACGACCCACCGCCGCCGCCCCTGCCAGCTCGGGAGCGCGCCCGCTACCTGTCGCTGCCGCCCGCCATGCCCGACCGCCTCGCCGAGCTCGCTCGCTCCTGGGTGGGGGACGCGACCGATCCTCGGGAGCAGGCCCGCCTGATCCAGGACCGGCTGCGAAAGGACTATCAGTACGATCTGGAGTCCCCGTCCGGCGCCGCCGAAAACCCGCTCGACCACTTCCTCTTCGAGTCGCGCCGCGGTCACTGCGAGTTTTACTCCACCGCGATGGCCGTCCTGCTGCGGACGCTCGGGGTGCCGACGCGCAACGTGACCGGCTTCATCGGCGGCACCTACAACCGCTTCGGCCACTACTACGCCGTGCGGCAAGGGGACGCTCACTCCTGGGTGGAGGTCTACCTCGATCGCCGTGGCTGGACGCGCTTCGATCCGACCCCTCCCACCGAAGCCGCTCCCCGCAGCGAGATCACCGGCGTCCTGGCGTTCATCCGTGACTTCGTCGAAGCTAGCTCCCAGCGCTGGGATCGACACGTCGTCGGCTACGACCTCAAGCAGCAGGTCCAGCTCCTTCGCGCGGTTCGCAATCGCTACGGCAAGCTCGAGCACGGCCACTGGCTGTCGGGCAGCGGATCACGCTCCGGGCAGGTCGCGGGCTTTTTGCTCCTCCTCGCAGCGGCCGGGGCAGGGGTGTACGCCTACCGGCGCTTCCGCCAGCGCCGCGCCGCCGCCCCGCCCCCCAAGAACCCCGAAGAGATCGCGGCGCTGCAGGTGGTGGCGCTCTACCGCTCGCTCGAAGCGGCGATGGCGGCTCGCGGCGTCGCGCGCCCGTCCGGCACCCCTCCGCTCGCGCACGCCCGAGCGCTGTGCGAGATCGGCCACCCGGTGGCGGACGAGATCCACGCTCTGACGACCGCGTACCTGCGGGCTCGCTTCGGCGGCGAGCCCCTGTCGGAGGCGGCCCGGCGTGACTACGCGCGGCGCGTGCGCGCGCTGCGCCAAAGCCGCGACGAAGACGGCGAGCAGGCCTCACACGCCGCCTAGTCCACCAAGTATCACCAACTTTTCCACAGCTTTTCGGCAGCTGCCCGATGAGGCAGATCGCCTCCCGTGCGCGCGACCGTGGCGAACCGCTACGCCGCCCGCAGCACCAGCCGCGCTCGATCCCAGTCCACCTCCGAGACCCCGACCGCCGCGCCCGCCGACGGCCGGGCCCGCAACGCGTCGAACTCCAGGTTCGGCTCGCCCACCTCTATCCACGCGAAAACGATGGTGGGGGCCGCTTCGCTGACGTCGGCGGCGGGCTGCAGCAGGTCGACGCGGATGCCGTCCCGCAAGACGTCGGCGGTCACCGCGCGCTGCGTGGAAGCCAGCGGTCGCGCGTATTTGCTGAGCTGCCCCGAGCGCAGGCTCGAGCGCGGGTAAGCCTGCACCACCAGGCGATAAACCTCGCCTTCTCTCGCGCTCGACAGCTCCGCACGCACCTCCGCGCGCAGCCGGTGCACCTGACGAAGCTCGGCGCTCGTCTCCGCCACCAGCGCCAGCCATGAAACGCCACGGGCACTCGACGCTGAGGCCCGAATCCTCCGCTCCGATCGTAGTTCCGTGTGTTCGCTGTTCATGGCCCGTCCGCTCGTTGCGAGTTTGGGTCGAGACGGACTGCAATCGGAGTGCCAAGCTCTCACCCCCTGAGCCAGCCGGGGATGCCCCGATGAACCGCGGCGGCCGGCACGCGCCGTCAGGCTGCGAGCATCGCCCGGCTGTTTCTGTTTTGCGTCAGCGTTGCGCGGCGACACGCCGCGCCCAGGCGAGCGCGCGGCTGCAGGGCGTCTTCGACGCGCTCCCGCCGTAGGGCCCCGCCGCGATCACGACGTCGCTCCCGCTCCGGACCACCGCGAGGGGTCCCACGTCGCCGCGCTCGGCGCACGCGCCCGGCGCTGTCGGGGCTGGGCGCGCTCGTTCGTCCTCGGTCTGCGTCCCGCGCACCGCGGCCGCGAAGCCGCGCTCGGCGGACGCCTCGTCGTCGTAGCGCAGGTGCCACGCCATCGCGGCACGGTCACCGGTCTTGTAGACCGCCACCCGATCGCCCCCCCAGCCGCTCGCAGCTTCGACCGCCGTGCGCCGCGGCACCCACTCCTCGAACACCAGCCGGAGCGACTGCTCGCCCATGACGTCGTGATAGACCAGCTCGAGCGGGTCCCCGGACGGCGGGGCAGGGATCGGCACCGTCAGCGCCGGCTCGCCGCTGAGCCATTTCTCCGGGTGCAAGAGCTGCTCGGTCGTCGCCGGCGCGCGCTGCCAGGCGGCGTCGACGGCGGCCCAGCCGCCGCGGCGCCGCGCCCAGTGCACGAAGCCGATCCCGTCCAGGTAGGGCGAGATCAACGAGCGCTTGAGGATGCTCGGGACGTGCGCCGTCTCGGGCGCCATCTCGGCCATGCCTTGCACCTGCAGGGCCAACACCGCGTCGGCGATGTCCGTCGCGCGCTTGCCCGACGACATCAACATCTGGTCCAACATGGCGCTGGTCGCGTCGCCCTCGGCCAGGGCATGGGCGGCGCTCTGTTCGTCGGAGGCGTCCTCGCGGTACTTGATGCGCGGGCCGAGGTCGTAGTGCTGATCTTGCAGCGCGTGCACGAGCTCGTGCGCCAGCGTCGCTTCCCGCTCGGCGCCTTCGAGATCGGCGGCGAGGTACATCGTCTTGTCCTTCGGCTCGTAAAAGCCCGCCAGCTGCGCGCTCATCAGGTCCAGCAGCGCGCGCTCGTAGTCGAACTCCGGTGGGACCGCGCCGAGCGCGACCAGCACCTCCCCCGAGCCTTCCACCACCTCGGGCGGCAGCTCCGTCCGAAACTGCCGCTGAACGTAGTCGAGCATCGCCTGGCGCGCGATCACCTCGCCCCGGACCGGGGCCTTGGGCCCAAGCTCGCGGATCTCGGCGATCATCGCGAGCGCCCGCTGAACGACCTCGTCCGCCTCGAGCTCACCCCGCGGCGGCTGCGCCAGAGGCTCGCTGTGCGGCGCCGTCGGCGCCCCGCTCGGGGAGGGGGCGGACGGCGGCTCGGTCGCTCTCCGCTCGGCACCGCAGCCAAAAAGCAGCGCGCCGACCGAAAGCAGCGTGGGAACCCGCCGCCGGCTCACGCCGAGACCGCCTCTCGGATCGCGCCGATCGCCGCGCGCCGATCCGGTTGCCCGAACACCGCCGACCCCGCCACCAACACGTCCGCGCCGGCCCGCACGATAGCCGGGGCGGTCGCGGCCGTCACGCCCCCGTCGACCTCGAGATCGATGCTGCGACCGCTGGCGTCGATCATCCGTCTGAGTGACTCGAGCTTCGGGAGCACCGCCGGCAGAAACTCCTGCCCGCCGAACCCGGGGTTCACGCTCATGACGAGGATCAGGTCGAGATCGTCGAGCACGTACCGGATCGTCTCCTCGGGCGTGTGCGGGTTCAACACCACGCCCGCCCGCGCACCAAGGCGGCGGATCTCCGACAAGACGCGCTGCAAATGCGTGCAGGCCTCGACGTGCACGCTCAGCGTGCTGGCGCCCGCGTCGACGAAGTCGCTCAGGTATTTCTCCGGCTCGACGATCATCAGGTGCACGTCGAGCGGCAGCTGGGTCGCCCGGCGCGCGGCCCCGAGCACGAACGGGCCAACCGTGATGTTCGGAACGAACCGCCCGTCCATCACGTCGACGTGGATCCAGTCGGCGCCCGCGGCCTCGACGTCCCGGATCTCGTCAGCCAGCCGACCCAGGTCCGCGCTGAGGATGGAAGGCGCGATGCGAACGGGTCTCGAGCTGCGCTCCTCGACCGCCATGCCGCCCCGATACACGATACCCCCGCCGAACGCCATCCCGCGCCGCGGCTTTGCGCTCGGCGGCGAATCTGGCTCTAGCCGTTTTGGCCACCCGTGTTAGGCTCGGTTTCGACCTCGAGGATCTGCTGAACCCCGATGATTACGCGTCCGCTCGGCAAACAGGACTATGACCACATCGTCCAGGTCATCGACCGCTGGTGGGGAGGTCCGACCAGCGCGCTGGCCCACCCGATGTTCTTCTACGAGCTCGGCTCGATGGCACGGGTCGTCGAGCACGACGGCATTTTGGTCGGCTTCTTGCTCGGCTTCATCGCCCCCGGGCCCCCGAAGACCGGCTACGTCCACCTGGTCGGCATCCACCCCGACTACCGCCGTCGCGGCGTGGGTAAGGTCCTCTATCAAACCTTCGAGGAAGATTGCCGGGCAGCCGGCTGCACGCGGCTCAAGGCCATCACCACGACCGGCAACGAGGGATCCATCGCCTTTCACCGCGCCACCGGCTGGGACGTGACCTACGTCGAGGATTACGCCGGCCCGGCCCGGCCCCGCATCGTCTTTCACAAGAACCTCTGATCCCGCGCAGGTTCGGCGCGGGCGTCCACGGCTGCATGAGGTGACCACCATGACCGACATGCTCACCCCCACCGTCGACGCCGCCGAGCTGCGCAACGTCGGTCTCTTCGGCGCGCTCTCCGACCCCGTGCTCGAAGATCTGGCGACCTCCCTCGCGGTCATCACGCCCTCGGCGGGCGACTACGTCTTCCGCGAAGGCGAGCCGGCGCGCGACATGTTCGTGGTGCTCAGCGGTGAGATGGAGGTGCTGAAGGGCACCGCCACCGGCGCCGAGTCGCGGGTCGCGCTGCTCGGCCCCGGCGACTGGTTCGGGGAGATGAGCATCGTCGACATCCAGCCGCGTTCGGCCAGCGTCCGCGCGCTCGCGCCCGCGCGCCTGCTGCGCATCTCCGCCGCCGACCTCGATCGGCTCTACCGCCAGGACATCCGCTCCTACGCGCTGATCGTGCTCAATCTGGCACGTGAGCTCAGCCGGCGGCTGCGTGTCGCCGACGGCATCCTCGCCAACCTGATCGGCAGCGTGATGGACAGCTACATGCGCCGACGCTGAAGCACCCGCTGGCGCCCGGCTTCCCCCGGGGCGCCTCACTCGTCGTCGAAGGCGCCGCAGCCGCCTGCGCCAGACCATCCCAGGGCACCCGCCGCACCCGCGGCACCCGCGCAAGCATCGCCCGCGCCGGCCGCACCGGCGACCCCGGGATCTCCAAGCCCGGCGCCGCCGGCAAACCCGCCGGCCATGCC
>JAEZYZ010000223.1 GCA_023418705.1 Pseudomonadota bacterium
GGGTCCCGCCGCTCGCGACCGAGCCGCCCGTCCCGCCGCTGGCGGTCGCGCCGCCGCTCGCTGGTCCACCGCCGCCGCCAGAGGCGCCGGTACCCGCCGCGCTGCCCCCCGTGCCTGCTCCGGGCCCCGCGTCCTCACTGCCGCAGGCGCTCGTCAGGCCGCCGAGCGACAGCAAGAGAGCAAACGCGGCCGAGCGGCGCACGCCGCGTACGAAAACAGATTCCCAGTGCATCAGCTGCGTCGCCGCCGAGGACATGCTCATTGCTCCTTCGAGAACACCTGCGCTTCAGCCTTCCAGTCAGGGCGAAGCTTCAGCGCGAGACAATCCCCCCACAATGCCCCCAGAAGCGCTTGGTGATCACCTCGAGGCGCAAATTCACGCGAGCGGCGCCGCGGAGAGGACCGATCGCAACGCCGAGCTCGCGCTTCAGTCGACGCGAACGATCCAGCCCCGGAACAGATCGTCGGGGTCCGTCCCGGTGCCGGCCATCGTTCGCCCGTCGCGGCTGATCAAGTTCACGGCATACAGCTGCCAACCGCCGCTCCCTGCCGCGACGGCGACGAAAAGGTCCCGGAGGGGCACCGCCGTGCGCTGAGCATTCCAACGCACGAGGTCGTTGTAGACCGCACCGACGATGAACTCGCCATCGCCGCTGACGTCGTTGGCCAGGGTGAAGTTCGGCGTTTGTTGCAGGTAGTTCACGCCGTCTTGCTCGGTCCATTGAAAGGCGTAGGCGACGCTGCCGCCGCCGCACGATCCCACCGCGACGCGGCCGTCGGCGCTGAGCGCGTTCATCTGGCACAGCGGGCTCGGCACCGTCAGCCACGTGAACGCGGCTGGCGTCCAGCGAAAAAGCTGGAAAAAGCCCGATTTGCTGCACGTGCCCAAGACGTTCGCGCCATCGTCGCTGACGTAGGCGTTGTGGCAGGGGGTCTGCTCCGGCGCCACGATCACTTCGGCGGTCCCCTCGCTCCAGCGAACGACGGCCGAGGCGTCGACGTCGAGCACCAGATCTCGATACTGACAGGTCCCAACCACGACGGAGCCGTCGCTCGAGGCGTCGCTCGCTCGGCAGTCTTTGTAACCTTCGGGCGTGGGCAGCTCGGCGACGGTGAGATCGGTCCAGCGCACGGCGCGCGTATTGGTGAGACTGCCGGTGAGGCTGTTTCCGCTGTAGCCGACGACGATGCGTCCGTCGCCGCTCGCGGCCGTGGCGCCGCTCTCCGTGTCCCCGACGTACGCGCCGAGGTTCTGCAGCTTGCCGCCGCGGTACTTGGCCGCCAGCTGAAAACCGGGCCCCGTGAGGGGGACATGGTTGCCGACGAGCGTGCTGCCGTCGCCGCTGATGGCCCGCATGGTGAAGTGGGTCGGCAGCGGCTCGAAGCGCGGCAGGGAGCAGTCCGGACCGGTGAACCCCTGATGGCACGCGCAGACGAAGCCGTTCGTTGCGTCCGTACAGATCCCGCCATTTTCACACGGGTTCGGATCGCAGTCGTCGACGTCGATCTCGCACTTCGACCCTTCGAAGCCTGCCGGGCAGATGCAGGTGAAGGTGTCTGCGGCGGGCTCGCAAGCGGCGCCATTCAGGCAATCGTGGTCCGCACACGGCGCCGCTCCGCCCGCGCCGGCCTCGCCAAGGCCGCCGCTGCTGCCTGCCGCGCCGCTCGAGCCCGCACCAGTCCCGCCCGCTGCGACGTCGCCCGCCGCGCCCCCCATCACGGCAGGCCCCGCCGCCGTCCCTGCCGACGCAACGCCGCCCGAACCAACCACCGGCGAGCCGCCGGTGTTTTCCAACCCGCCGGTGTTTTCCAACCCGCCGGTGTTGGCCGATCCGCCGGTGTCTGCCGATCCACCGGTTCCGGAGTGGAAGCCTCGTTCGATCTTGGCGCACGCCGACAGTGAAACCGACGAGGCTGCCAGGATGGGCCAGACTAATCCAGCGGGTGACGCGGAGCGCGGTCGGAGCATGGCCGCGGAGTCTTCGAGGAGACGCTTTCCCCCGTCAAGGGGGAACGCCGAGGCCGACCGCGGCCCTACGGGGTGGCCTTGGCCTGCTTCCGCGCTCGCCGCACGGCCCGAAGCGCTCGGTCACCGATGCCGGCGCGCCAGCAGCCCCAAGGCGACGGCGGAGAGCATCAGGCCGACGTCGCGCCAGGCGATGTCCCAATAGCCGCCGTGCAGCGCCAAGTTGACGATGATCCCCGCGAGCCACGCGGCGACCAGCCACGCACCGATGCGAGGTTTGAACGCGACGATGGCGCCTGCCACGATCTCCACGATGCCGACCAGGTACATGGTCGTGGCCACGTTGAACGGCGAGAGGGCAGCGTACTCGGCCGACAGGTACCGTCCCCAGTTGGTCAACAGGTTGAAGAACTTGTCGAGCCCGGCGACGATCGGCGCCACGGCGAACGTGAAGCGCAACACCTGAAACGCCTGGTGGCTCGCGCTGGAACGCGGAGCAACCGCGGCCCGGGGCTCGTAGCCGTAGCCGGTTCGTGCATCTGCAACCATGATCGTCCTCCTGTGATCGAAAGGGCGGACGGTCTCCGCTCGGGTGGACACGACCGCTCACCCGCGCTTCGGCCAAAGCGGAGCTTCCGCCAAGGCGAAACGCGAGACTCCGATCTTCGAGGTGTGCAAGCCCTGGGCCAGGCCCGCCAGACCGTAGGATTCCCACGCTTTGGTCAGCGCGGGTCCGAGTCGCCCGTGGCAGAAGGCGACGCTCGCTCGACCGTCCGCGCGCGCTCGAGCAAGAGCTCGCGCTCGCGCGCGTTCCTCGCGAGGAACGCCGCGCGCTCGAACTCGCGCCGCGCTTCCGCCCCGCGACCCAGCTTGGACAACAGATCCCCGCGCACGCTCGGCAACAGGTGATAGCGTTCGAGCGCAGGATGGTCGGCGAGCTCGTCGACCATCTCGAGCCCCGCGGCGGGCCCGAAGGCCATGGCGACGGCCACGGCGCGGTTCAGCTCGACGACGGGCGACCCCGTGAGCTCGACCAACGCGTCGTACAAAGCGACGATCCGCGGCCAGTCCGTCTCGGCGGGGGTCTGGGCGCGCGCGTGGCACGCGGCGATCGCAGCTTGGATCGCATAGGGCCCGAGCGGGCGACCCAGGGTCTCGGCCCGCGCGAGCGCTTGAAGCCCGCGCCGGATGAGGAGCCGATCCCAGCGCGAGCGATCCTGATCCAGTAGCAGGATCGGCGCCCCCGACGGACCGAGCCGCGCCCGGGCCCGCGACGCCTGGATCTCCATCAAAGCGACGAGCCCATGCACCTCCGGTTCACCAGGCAAGAGCTCCGCCAAGATGCGCCCCAGGCGCAAGGCCTCGTCGCAGAGCTCCGGCCGCATCCAATCGTCGCCAGCGGTGGCCGAATAGCCCTCGTTGTACACGAGGTAGATGACCTCGAGCACCGAGCTCAGGCGCGCCTGCAGATCCGCGCCCCGGGGCACCTCGAACGGAGCGCGCGCCTCGCGGAGCGTGCGTTTGGCGCGCACGATGCGCTGGGCGATGGTTGGCTCCGGCACCAAGAAGGCGCGGGCGATTTCATCCGTGGTCAGGCCACCGAGCAGGCGCAAGGTGAGGGCCACGCGCGCTTCGGTGGAGAGCACCGGGTGGCATGCGATGAGGATGAGGCGCAGCAGGTCGTCGCCCACCGCGTCATCGGCGCTGGCCTCGATCCGCGTCGCCATCGCCGAGCGCTCCGCGTCGAGCTCGCGCCCGAGATCGCCATGTTTGCGCTCGAGCATGCGCCCGCGCCGGATCTGGTCGACGGCGCGGTTCTTCGCCGTCGCCATCAACCAGGCGCCCGGGTTTTGAGGGATGCCGTCGCGCGGCCAGGCCTCCAGCGCGACCAGCAGCGCTTCTTGCGCCAGATCTTCGGCCGCTCCGACGTCGCCGAGGAGGCGAACGAGCCCGCCGATCAGCCTGGCGGATTCGATCCGCCAGACTGCCTCGATGGACTCGCGTGCCGCACGCTCGTTGCTCATGAGCGGGACGCTCACCCCTGCTTCAGCCGACGCTCGCCCTCGGCGCGCAGGCGCTCCTCCTGCTCTCGGAGCTCCGGTGTGAGCGCTTCACCGAAATCGTCGGCATCGAACACCGGGCGCAGCTCGACCTCCGCGCCACCGTCGAAGGGCGCCCGCTTGAGCCACTCGACGGCCTCTTCCATCGACTTCACCTGCCACAGCCAGAAGCCGGCGATGAGCTCCTTGGTCTCTGCGAACGGTCCGTCGATGACGGTCCGCTCCTTGCCCGAGAACCGCACCCGCTTGCCTCGAACCGTCGGGTGGAGCCCCTCACCGGCCAGCATGATACCGGCCTTGACGAGCTGTTCGTTGTAGTTGCCCATGGCGGCCAACTCTTCGTGCTTGGGCATCTGACCCGCCTCGGACTCCTGACTCGCCTTGACAATCACCATGACTCGCATTGTTCGGACTTCCTTTCGTGGGGCGAGGACGGTACCGCGGAGCGCGTCCGCCTGCCTCTGACCAGACGACGAACCAGCGCCGGCAAGATCGACACGCCCAGGGATTTTTTTCCGAGGCGCGGGCACTTTTCTTAAAATGCCGGTGATTTCAACAACATACAAAGCCAACCCGGCGGGGGGGGGGGCGGGGCCCGGCGCCGCACCCGACCGGAGGGGCCGCTCAGCTGCCGCCCAAATCCGGAAGCTCCGTCTCGATCACCAGGCGCCGGGTCGCAAAGTTGGCGTGGCCACGCACCAACCCGATGGCGTCGTTCAGGTAAGCCAGCTCGCCGTGCCCTCGGAAGGTCGAGAAGCCGCGGATGGTGAACTCGAGGTCTGGCCATTCGAACTTCGGATCGAGCAGCGCCTCGAGCGGCGGCATCTGGACCCCGGGCGGAGGCAAGCAGTAGCCGTGCAGGTGCTCGTAGATCCGTTGGTCGCCACACACGATCGTCTTGGCGGCGTCGATCACCCCGACGCCGTCCGATCGGACGAGCAACGGATCGATGCCCCAGAGTCGACCGCCGGCGCACAGACCACCGGTGACTTGCCCGTCGAATCCGACGGTCATGCGCAGTCCCTCCGGCACGAGACCGATGGGTGTGAGGTCGAGCCCGGCTTCGAAGGAGTAGAGGAACGTCGATCGAAGGGTCCTTCGCGGTCCGGGAGCGGTCTGGATGTTAGCTACGGTCATTGGGTCCTCCTGTCTTGCGCCGTTTGCGGCGCGTTCACCTCCAGACGTGCTCGCGCACGCGCCGACGTTACAGGGCGGACCGCAAAAAAAGAACGCTTGGGCTCGCTGCTGGGACCAGGCGGCCGGCGTGCGGACCCAATGGATCACCGGCCGGGCCGCGCGCGCCGCTGGCTGCCCTCGGCGCGCGCGCCGCGCTCGGTGGCGCGTCGTGTGGG
>JAEZYZ010000230.1 GCA_023418705.1 Pseudomonadota bacterium
ACACTGGGGCGCCGCCGCGGCGCCCGTTCGTCGCCGCCCCACCGCCCGTCGCCGCTCCGCCCCCGGCTGCCGCCCGGCCGGAGCCGTCGAGTCGGCCGAAGCAAGCGAACTGCAATCCCCCCTACTACTTCTCGGACGGAATCAAGACCTACAAACCGGAGTGCATTTGACCATGAGTCGGGCAACTGGGTTTTTCATGGCACGCGGGGTGCCGCAGCGGCTGGTGCGTGCCGCTAGCGCCGCGCTCCTGATGAGCTGGCCGGGCCTGGCGTTGGCCGAGGAGTCCTCGGAGTCTTCGGGCTCCGCCGGAGCGCCGGAGGGGCCGACCCGCCATCAGTGCCTGGACGCGCACCGCAGCGCGCAGGAGCTCAAGCAAAACGGCAACTTCGTCGAGGCGCAAGAGCACCTGCGCATCTGTTCGGCGGGCACCTGTCCCGGGCCGATCATCGCCGACTGCGGCAACTGGATCACGCAGCTCGAACAGACCACACCGTCGGTCGTGGTCGAGGTGCGGGTGGACGGGAAGATGGCCTTGGATGCGAAGGTGTTCCTCGACGATCAGCCGATCGAAGACCTGACGCACGCGGTGAAGGCGAACCCGGGCCGCCACGTGGTGCGGGTGGAGCTCGAAGGCTTCCCAACCCGTGAACAGGAGGTGGTGCTGCAGGAAGGCCAGCGCATGCGCCTCGTCCCGGTCGAGTTCATGACCGAGCAGCCCGAGGCGACCGCTCTGCCATCCGAGTCCGCGTCGCCGGCCCCGCAGTACGAACGTCCGGTGCCGGTCCTCGTCTATCCCCTGCTGGCGGTCGGCGTCGGTGGCCTCGCCAGCTTCGGCGTGTTTTCATACCTCGGGAAGTCCGAACAGAAGGAGCTCGAGGACATCTGCGAGCCGTGGTGTCAGGACTCGGACATGAAGACCATGAAGCAGAACTACCTGATCGCGGACATCTCCTTGGGCGTCGGCGGCGCCGCGCTGCTGGGCGCCGGCATCCTCTACCTGGCCCGCCCGCGCGTCGAGATCCCGCACCCTGCCATGGGCGGCGCCAAGTTTGGGGTCGAGGTGGGGTCGGGCTCGTTCGGCGTCTCGATGAAGCGGACCTGGTGAGAGCACGCTGGTGGCACGATGAGTGACCAGCGATCGGACTCTCAGCGGTTGCCGCTCGCCGCGGCGCGCGACGACAGCTCCGCCGGCGTTCCCCACACCGAGGTGGCCGGCGGCGCGGGCATGACATACCGCCCCATCCTGGAGCTGGGGGAGGGCGGCATGGCGCGCGTGTTCCTGGCCCACGCTGCCGGGCCGAGCGGGTTCACCAAGCTCGTCGTGCTGAAGATGATGCGGCGCCAGCGGGCGCTGGACCCCGACCAGCGCGCGCTGTTCCAGGCCGAGGCGCGCCTGTCGGCCCGCTTGAACCACCCGAACTTGGTTCAGGTGTATGAGGTGAGCCAGACCGACAATGTGCCGTGTCTGGTGATGGAGTACCTGGACGGCAAGCCGTTGTCGGCGCTGCACGCCGTCGAAGGCCTGAACATTCGGATGCGCCTCACCATCCTGTGCGAGGCGCTGAGCGGCTTGCACCACGCCCACGAGCTCAAGGGCTTCGATGGCAAGCCGCTCGGGATCGTTCACCGCGACATCAGCCCGCACAACCTCTTCGTGACCTACAACGGTGGGGTCAAGCTGCTGGACTTCGGCATCGCCAAGACCGCCACCGCGAACAACGAGACGAAGACCGGAGAGATCAAGGGCAAGCTCACGTACATGGCGCCCGAGCAGCTGCTCGGAGAGGCGATCGACCGGCGGGCAGACATCTTTGCGATGGGGAGCATGTTGTGGGACGCCGTGCTCGGCACGCGGATGTGGGACGGCGTGAGCGAAGGCGTGTTGATGCAGCGCCTGGTGACGGGGGACATTCCCCGGCCGGGGGAGCGCGGGACGATCGATCCGATCTTGGAGGCGATGATCGTCAAGGCCACCGCCCCAAAACCGGAGGACCGCTACGCCACGGCGCTGGAGCTGCAGCACGACCTCGACGAGTTTCTGACCCTCTGCGGCGGCCGCGTCCCGGTGCGGGAGATCGGGACTACCCTGGCCGAGGTCTTCGCCGAGGAACGCCAGGAGAGCGCGCTCGCGATCAGCCGCGCCTTGCAGCAATCGCTGCCGCCCGCGGCGACGCCCATGGCCGTCGAGGCGCCGCCCGCCCCCCGCAAGAGCCCGATGCCGGCCCTGATCGCGGCGGCGGTCTTGTTTCTGGGGGGATTCGCCGCGTTCAGGCTGGGCGTGTTCGAGCCCAAAGCCGAACCCGCCCCGACCCGGGCCGCGCAGGACAGCACGATCGTCGTCAAGCTCGACAGCCAACCCGAGGACGCGCGCGTGGAGCTGGACGGCAAGCACGTGGGGGGGGCGCACGTGGCGCTGCGGGTGCCGAAAGATGGCCAGGAACACGTGATCAAGATCAGCGCGCCGGACCACGCGACCGAGACGCGGGTGGTGCGCTTCGACCGCAGCCGGAGCCTGCAGATCGGTCTTCGGAAGCTCGCGCCCGAGCCCGAGCCGGAGCAAGAGGTGGAGGCCACGTCCGACGTCGAGCCGGCGGAGCGCGCCGCGCCGCGTGGCCGAAGACCGAGGGTGGTCACGAGACCGAGCCCGGCACCCAAAGCTCCCACCAGCGCCGCCCCGCCCGTCGCCCCGCAGCCTGCGCCGGTCGCCGAAGACAAGTGCAGCCCACCGTACTACTTCGAGAACGGCATCAAGACCTACAAGCCAGAGTGCTTGTGAGCGGTGTGCGCTGCAGGTGCTGCAGGTGCGGCACCCTCGTCCTCCAGTGACTCGGAACGACCCGCTATCGTGAGCGGACCGACTACGGTACCATCTTTGATGTACCGTGGCGCGATTTTCGCGCCTTGAGTTCGGGATCACTCAGGAGGGTTTTCCAATGCTGCGATGTCGAAGGCTTGTGACGATGGTGGGGATAACCGTGATGGGTTGGCCGGCGGTTTCGGCCGCGCAATCTGTGTCGAACCCTAGCTTCGAACAGGACGGGACGGGGGTGGCGGGGCCCGCTGGCTGGACGAGCAAGGGGTCCGTGAACGCGGATTTCACCGAATTCGGCGGGAGTACCGGTGATTTTCGACTCACACATTGGAGTGCAGAGGCGTTCTCTGTCGCGACCTCGACGACGGTCACCGGCCTTCGAGACGGGTGGTATACCCTTCGGGGTAGGGTGCGGCGCAGCGCCGGAGAGAACGACAGCTACCTCGAGCTCAGCTGCGACCACGGTCAGCGGGCGCGGGTGTACCTCCCCGTCGCCTGGCCGGATCAGTGGCTCGAGGTGACGGCGTCGAGCTACGTGCGCAAGGGGCGCTGCACCATCACGCTGCACACACAGGGTGCCGCCGGTGAGTGGTCGAACTTCGACGACATCCGACTCGTGCCCGGCGCTCACTACCTACCGGTCCGGGGTGTGGATGTGTCCTCCCTGAACAAGTCCGAGGATCTCGGCGGCCGATACTTCGACGCCAAAGGCGCCCCGCCGATCGGGAAGCACCCGAAGGCGTTCGAGCGGAGCCTTCACGCCCATGGGCATGGTCATGGGCATGGCAGCGCGTTCTGGTCGTGGTTTGGTCCCACGCCTCACCACAAACACGCCAAACACCACTGGCCAGGGTCTGGCAAGCAGACGTCGAGCTCGGCCTTGAAGATCCTGAAGGACAGCGGCGTGAGCCACGCCCGCTTTCGGGTCTGGGTGGATCCGGCCGACGGCTACCATGACGTGGACGCGGTCGTGGAGATGGCGCGGCGTGCGCACCAGACGGGGCTGGACGTCCTGGTCGACCTGCACTTCTCCGACACCTGGGCGGATCCTGCGCACCAGGCCAAGCCCGCGGCCTGGGAAGGCTACTCGGTCCTGGAGCTCGAGAAGGCCGTCTACGATCACACCTACGAAGTCTGCTCCCGCATCAAGCGGCGATCGGGCCGCGCGCCGGACATGGTCCAGATCGGCAACGAGCTGAACGCCGGCATGCTGTGGCCGGACGGGCACACCTGGGACCCGCCGAACTGGGAGAACCTGGCGGGGTTTTTGTCGGCGGGCTACGCGGCGGTCAAAGCCTGCTCCCCGTCCACCAAGGTGATGTTGCACCTGGCCGACGGCGGCGACAACGGGCTCTACCAGTGGTGGTTCGACAACATCACGGCGCTCGGCGTGAGCTTCGACGTGATCGGCGTCTCGTACTATGGCTACTGGCACGGATCGCTCGGCGACCTGCAGTGGAACCTGAACGATATCTCCGCTCGCTATGATAAGGACGTGATCGTCGTCGAAACGGCCTATCCCTCCACCTTGGAGGACGAGGACGGGTGGCCCAACATCGTCGGCCTGCCCGAGCAGCTCGTGCCCGGCTACCCGGCGACCCCGGAAGGGCAGTACCGCAACTTCCGTGACGTGATGTCGATCGTGCGTGCCGTGCCGGGTGGGCGCGGCCTCGGGGCGTTCTACTGGGACGCCACCTGGACGGCCGTGCCGGGCAATGGCTGGGACCCGACCGACCCCAGCTCCGGCAATGCCTGGGAGAACCAGGCCTTGTTCGACTTCGACGATCGAGCGCTGCCCGCGATGGACGTGTTCGGCGAGGTCGACTTCGACAAGTGCTGGCGCTGACCGGCGGCCTCGACGACGCGCGCGGCTCGCGCTGGGATCTCCGAGCGGGAGCGCGAGCCGGCAGGTCGAGAGCCGCTCCGTGTCGCAGGCGTCAAGGCGACGGGCGGCCGAGCTGCTGCATGAGCCAGGTCATCGCCGGGCGCGAGCTGCCGTTGCGGACCAGGCCGCTGTCCGGCGCCTGGTTCCACGTCGTGCCATAGATCCAGCCCCAGATGGTGATGCCGGGCACGAAGTCGGCGTCCCAGAAGATCGGGAAGTACTGTTGGTAGGCGCTGAGCTGCTGCTGGTCATTGGTGTAGCTCAGGTCCATCTCGGTGATGTACACCGGCAGCCCGGTATCGTTGTGCAGCTTGTTCAGCAGGTTGGTCACTTGCTGCGGCGTGATGCTCTGATGATCGAGATCGTGGGCCTGGGCGCCCAAGGCGTCGATCGGCCCGCCGTCGGACAACACCTGCTTGGCGATGTCGATGAAGTGCTGGTTGTCGTTCGGCCACTCGATGTTGTTGTAGTCGTTCAAGATCAGAATGGCACCGGGGCAGTGCTCGCGGGCCCACTTGAAGCTGTTGGTGATCCAGGCCCAGTTGCCGTTGGTGCCGCCGCCGATGTTGTTGGCGTAGCTCGGGGTGGTGTGCGGCGGCGGCTCGTTCACCACGTCGATGATCTTGGTGTTGGGGTAGCGCTGGCAGAACGAGCGGATCCAGTTGATCACTTGATCCTGGGTGGGCGTCCCTGACGGCTGCTGGCTCCCCCACACGAAGGCGTGCTGCTTGAAGATGATGCCGCGGTCCTGCGCGTAGTCGTAGATCGCGTCGAGCGTGCCCCAGTTGAACTGCGAGCCCGGGTTGGACTGGACCGAGCCCCACTTGCCGGCGTTTTCGGGGCTGATCTGATCCCAGTAGGTGGCGTAGTCGAGCCCCTGATAGTTGACTTGATTGTTGGTGGTGATGTTGCCCACGAACTTGGGCAGCGTGGTCCCGCCGCCGCTTCCGGCCGTGCCGCCGCTCCCCGCCGTGCCCCCGCTGCCGGCGGCGCCGCCGCTCCCCGCCGTGCCCCCGCTGCCGGCAGCCCCGCCAGTCCCGGTATTGCTGCAGCGTCCACAGCTCTCGTCACAGTAGCCGTTGTCGATCATCCAGGCGGCCTCACACTCGCTGGTCTCGCTCGCCCACTGATCACAGGTCGCCTCGTCCCAGTTCGTCCCCGTGGGGCGGACGTTCGTGCAAGCGCCTCCGCCCATGCCGCCGGTGTTCATGCCGCCCGTGCCGGGCGTTCCACCCGTCGACACCACCCCTCCAGTGCCCGGCGGCGAGCCGCCGCTGCCTCCGGCCGCGGGTGCGCCGCCCGTGGGGGTGCCGCCGAAGCCTCCCGTCGAAGGCGATCCTCCGGACGGGGTCCCGCCGGACGCCGTAAACCCTCCCGCCGGAGACGTGCCGCCGGTCGCCGCCGTGCCGCCGGCACCGGGGGCACCCCCGGACGTCGTCGCGCCCGCGCCGCCGCCCCCGCCGTCCGGCGCTTCCGCGGGGTCGCTGCAAGCGAGGAGGAGAAGGAGAGGGCTGGAAGTGAGGAGGCGTCGATTCATCGCGAGCTCTCGCAGGGGTTGGAAGGCTGAAGACCGAACGAGTGGGCGCCGCGATCGAGCGCACGAGGATCGCTGTCGGCGCGCCGCCTCCCCATTCCCACTACCGACCCTTGTTGATCACAAAAACGCGCCCGACTCTCGGCGTTCGAGGCGGGGGAGTTGCGTTACATGCGAACTTTCCAGCTCTGAAAAACAACGCAGCGCAGGGTCTTTCAGAAATGAAAGCCGACGGCGTTCAATCGTCGCGAATAGCGCGGTCTTCGCGCACGCGCCGCCGATAGGACCCCGGCGGCATGCCGAGCTCTCGCCGAAACGCGACGTTGAGCAGCGCGGCGGTGGTGAAGCCGCTTTGCCGCGCGATCTCGGTGAGTCGTAGCTCGGTCGTCTCCAGCAAATGTTTGGCGGCCAAGACGTGGGCGCGGCGGATCTCCTCCTGCACGGTCCGGTCGAGCACCGCGCGGAATCGACGTTCCAGCCGCTGCCGCCCGCCGCCGACCGCGCGTGCCACCGTCGTGACGGTGAGGCGCCGATGCGCGTTCTCACCAATCCAGCGAACCGCCGCGGCGACGACGGGATCTTCGATCGCGAGCACGTCGGACGAGCGGCGCGCCATCACGGCAGTGGGGGCGACCACCAGGCGCTGGCCCTCGATGCGCTGATTCGAGAGGGCGCGTCGCACCAGGTCGACCGCCGTCCGCCCCACCTGCTGCCACGGGATCATCACGCTCGACAACGGCGGCGTGATGAGCTCGCACTCCAGCACGTCATTGTCGGCGCCCACCAGCGCGAGGTCTTCGGGGACGCGCAGCCCGGCGTCGCGGGCGTAGCGGGCCACCGTCCGACCCCAGCCGTCGGTCCCCGTGAAGATCCCGCAGGGCCTCGGCAGGTCACGCAGCCACGCCACCATCGCCGCGGGGTCCTCGTGCCGCTGCGGCGGCACACGCTCGTCGCTCCCCCAGCCGATCGCCACCGTCAGGCCGCGGGCACGCGCGCGCTCGACGAAGGCGCGTTCGCGCGCGATGGCGAACACCGACTCGTCGTAGCGGAACGTGCTGACGCACCGCAGTCCGCGCGCCGACAGGTGCTCGAGCGCGAGCTCGGCGATCTCCGGTTCGTCCAGGCACACCGAGGCGATCCCTTGGTCGCTGCGATCGACGGTGACGGAGACGAGCGAGGCCGGAGCGAGCCGCGCGAGCGGCTCTGGAACTGGGTCAGCGCCGATCACCGCGATCGAGGGAGCCCACTCCTCGGTGAGACAGCTGAGATCGGTAGCCGGGTGGTAGTGGAGGAGCGTCCAGCCGTGCTCACGCGCTGCCGCCACGAAGCCACGCAAGATGCCGCGACACCAGGCGGCATCCGTGTTGAGGACCAAGAGCACGCGCGCTGACTCCACGCTGGTCAAGGAGTATGCCACGCCGCGCTCGACGATGAATCATTCGGGTTTGCGTCCGCGCAAATTCGCTTTTGAGTCCGCACGTGCGCGGTCGACAGAATCATCGCGCTAGAGCAGCGAAAATCCGACGGATCGCCGCCTCCACATGGGGTGACGCGCTCGATCCATTTTGCAACACTCGCTGAGCGACGCCGCTCTCGAGGTGCGACGATGTCCGCCAAGTACCATAACCCAGTGCTGCCCGGTTTCTATCCGGATCCGAGCATCTGCCGCGTGGGCGACGACTTCTATCTGGTCGCGAGCAGCTTCGAATACTTCCCAGGGGTACCCATCTTTCACAGTCGCGATCTGGTCCACTACCGCCAGATCGGTCACTGCCTGCACCGGGCGAGTCAGCTCGCCCTCACCGGCGCCGCGGCTTCTGGTGGGATCTACGCGCCCACCCTTCGCTACCACCGTGGTCTGTTCATGATGACCACGACCAACGTCTCCTCCGGCGGCAACTTCATCGTCACCGCCACGGCGCCCGAGGGGCCCTGGTCCGACCCCATCTGGGTGGCGCAGGATGGGATCGATCCGTCGCTGTTCTTCGATCGCGACGGCACGGCCATCTACACCACCTCCAGCGGCGGCGCCCTGCAGAGCCGCATCGACGCCGCCACGGGCGCGCTCTTGTCCGAGCCGAAGGTCGTCTGGCAGGGGACGGGAGGACAGTACCCCGAAGCGCCGCACCTGTACCTGCGCGAAGGCTGGTATTACCTGCTCCTGTCGGAGGGCGGCACCGAGTACGGGCACATGGTCACGATGGCTCGCTCGAGGAGCCCCTGGGGCCCATTCGAGGCGAGCCCGCAGAACCCGCTGCTCACCCACCGCAGCTGGCGGAGCCCGATTCAAGCGGTGGGTCACGCAGACCTGGTCGACACGGCCTCGGGCCGATGGTTTGCGGTGTGCCTCGGGGTGCGCCCAAATGGCTATCCGCCGGCGTATCACCTGGGACGCGAAACCTTCCTGGCCCCGGTGCGATGGGGCGACGACGGCTTCCCCGTGATCGGCGACGGCGGGCGGATCGCGCTCGAAATGGAGGCGCCGCTCGCTCCCAGGGCGCTCTCGCCAGCGCCGGTGCGGGACGACTTCGAAGCGGCGCCGCTGGCCTTGTGCTGGAACTATCTCCGCAACCCCGACCCCGAGCTGTATTCGTTGCGCGAACGTCCGAGCTACCTGCGGCTGCGCGGCTCGGCGCACGGCCTCGACGACGTGGCCTCGCCGGCGTGGGTCGGCCGGCGCCAGTGTCACTTCGAGCTCGACGTCGCGGCGTGCCTGGAGTTTCAGCCGCAGACCGAAGCCGAGGAAGCCGGACTGGTGGTGCGCATGAACGAGCGTCACCACTACGAGATCTTCGTGACCTTGCGCCGCGGCCAGCCGAGCGTCGTCGTGCGGCGGCGGATTGGCAGCCTGCAGGCAGAGGTCGCGACCCAGCCGCTCGCGCCGGCGGAGGCGGCGCGTGTGGTGCTGGCGGTCGCGGCGGACCGAGACAAGTACGTCTTCTGCTTCGGACCTTCTGAACAGCAGCTGCGGCGGCTCGCCGAAGGCGAGACCCGCTATCTGGCGACGGAGGTCGCGGGCGGATTCACCGGCGTCTACTTGGCCATGTACGCCAGCGGCAATGGCGAGCGGTGCCAGCGCCCCGCGGATTTCGATTGGTTCGACTACCGAAGTCGTGAAAACGAGGAAATGAAATGAATGGGTGGACCTGGGAGCCGAGCCCGTCGAGCGCGGCGGGAAAACCACAGCTGCTGAACGGCGGAGCTGGCGTCGCGCCGGGGTTGCGGGCACAAGGCGCGTTCGACATCCGGACGGCCGTCGACGCGCAAGGCATCGTCTCGGTGCTCGGAGCGGCCGAGGAGATCGGTCGCTGCCGAACGCTCGAGGAGATCCTGCGCCGGGCGGTGGAGGTCGCTCATTCTGACATCGGGCTGGAGCGGGTCGCGCTCTACATGCACGATGAGTCGGGCGGCTCGATGCGCGGCGGCTGGGCGAACTCGGGCGGCGAGCTGGTCGATGAGCGTGGCATCCTGCGCCCGTGCGGCGGAGCGGATCGAGAAGCGCACCGCCGGGTGGAAGCCGGTCTGGGCCGGTGGCTCAGGTTGTACGACGCGCCGCTGCGCGCCTTCGGCGCTGACGGAGCCGAGGCGATCGGCCGAGGCTGGCTGGTGTTGACGCCGGTCCGCTCCCCCCACGCGCCGATCGGGATCTTGTACAACGACGCGGCGATCAGCGGCGCGCCGTTCGATGACGGCAAGCAAGTGCGGCTCGCGGTGTTCGCGAGCTTGCTCGGGAGCTTGATCGACGCCGCGATCGCGCCGATGCCGCGCCCGCGTCCGCTCTTCGCCGGCGCGAAGTACGGGGCGCTGGTACGAAAGGCCCTGGCCGTGCTGAACGAGGACCCGACGGTGGCGGCCGACGCGCTCGCGGCTCGGGTCGCGGTCAGCCCGGCCCGCCTGACGCGCGCGTTTCGAGCGGAGCTCGGCGTTTCGGTGGTGGAGTATCGCAATCGCTTGCGGCTCGAGCGGTTCTTCGGCCTGGTGCATCGCGGCGGGGCCAGCCTGAGCGATGCCGCCTCGGCCGCCGGTTTCGGCAGCTACGCGCAGTTCCACCGCATCTTCCGCCAGCACCTCGGCGTCACCCCGCGCGACTACTTGAGCTCGGGCGCGGCGCGCTCCGAAAGTGAGCGGGTCAGCCCTTCCCCAAAGCCGCACTCCTGAGCGCGTCGCGGTGGCGCGCCCAACAGCTGGGACAGCGCCACTGCGGCACCGGACGACCGTGCTTGTCCAGCTTGAGCTCCAGCCGCCAGCCGAAGCGCGAGCTGATCAGCGTGAAGCTGTCTTCCGTCTGGGGGGCGGTTTGTTGGCAGTCCACGCAGACGTGACCACCCTGGTTCTCGATGAGTGACATCCGCAATCCTCGACGAGAGTTCGAGCGCTTCGAGGGGCTCGCCCCCCGAGGGCTTCCACAGACAGGTGCACTAACGGCAGGTCCCCGCAGAAGTTGAGCCCTTCGTGTGGCGGTCGGGTTGCCCGGCCGGATGCTTGGGCATGCGTTGGCTCGCAGCGAGTGGGCGGTTCTGCGGAGTGGCCCGAGCGCACCAAGGTTCACTCCACGCCGCAAGTGCCACAGTTGAGGACGTTGCCGCAGCCGTCGGCGGTCAGCCCACATTGGACACCCAGACCCTCGCAGGTTGTCGGAACGCAGGTGGGTGTTTCGCCGACGCACGCGCCGAGGTCGAAGAGCATGTAGAGCAGGACCTTCTCCTGATCGGTCAGCACGCCGTCGTTGCCCAGGCTGCCGGTGCAGTGTTCGGGGAAGATGGCGTTCTCGAACGGGGACGAGCCGCCCCCTGCGGAGACATGGAAGCCGCTGTAGGCGACCCGGCCGCAGGCAGCCTCCTCGGGAGCACCGTAGGGGGTATTGAACGAGAACTGCTGCACCCGCGTCGCGACGGCGGAGCTGCCAGTGTGCGGTTCGATGCCGTCGACGAACACCTCCGCGTGCTCGCCAGGCACCTCACACATGCTCCGCGGCTCGACGAGCGCGAAGCTGTGATCTTCGTCCGCGCTCGTGATCTGCTCGCTCTCCATCCAGGCCGCGAAGCCCTCGATGCGGGGGCTCACGTTCGCCTCGGTCCAGGTCTTGTCCGCGTCCACGTACTCGGTCAACGCGATCTGCCCGGTGCCCGAGTTCGGGAGCGATCCGCCGTATCGGTACTGCCATTCCGCGACGGCACCGAGGCCGGTCTCCCAGGGGGCGTCCGCCGAGTACGCTTGGTCGCCGTTTTCGTAGATCCAGGTGTGCCCCAGGTGGCTGGCGAACATGCGGCCGCCGCGGTTCAGATACTCGCGGACGCCAGCGCCGTACTGCTGGCGCCGGTGGCCCACGAAGTCCTGATCCCAGCTGTCCGTATCTCCACCGTCGTGGAAATGATCGTAGGACGAGCCTTGGCAATCGAAGACGAGCATGTCGTAGCTTTCGAGCCGCGACGCGTCTTCCAGAAGACGGGTGTCCAGATAGGCGGCGCAGTTGTCGGCGAGGTAGGCGTACTTCGCGTCCACGCTGCTGTCCCCGCAGTTGTTGGTTCGGCAGTTCCGCGAGCTTTGATTGCCGCCATCGCCACAATCCGCGCAGGCCGCGCAGCTTCGCGCCTGCTCGTCGTCAGGCCAGGCGCCGCCCGCGGGTCGGTCATCGTAGCGGGCGCCGTGGTAGAGGTGTATCGGCCGGTCGCTGCCCGGGTCGCCGAACACGTCTTGAGCCAGGCCCATCTTGTAGAGCACGCACTCCATCGCGTCGATCTTGCCCGTGGAGACCGCGACGCGCGGGATGTTCACGGCGAGGCCGTCGGACCGATCCCGCGGGAGGCGCGTGGGGTTGTCCGGGAGCGTCGTCGACAAGGTCGTCGTGGAGCAGGCCGCGCTCTCCGGCAACGTTAGCTGAACCGCCCGCCGGAACTTGCCCGCCTTGACGACGAGCACGAACTCCGCGCCCACCGGGACGCTGCCCTCGAGCTCGAAGTGGCCAGACGCATCGGTGATCCCCCCGGTCAGGACCGGTCCGAGCTCCTGTTCCTCGCAGCGCTCGCAACGCTCTGCCCCGGCGGGAACCCCACTGTCGATCGCGGGCAGCTCGTCCAGGTCGTTGTTGCGCAGGACGTAGACGAGCGCGTTCGGGATGCCGACCTGGTTGCCCACGTCGTCGTCGTCCCTTCCCGGGCTCACCACACGGCCGCGCAGCAGCGTCGTTTGGTCGGCGTCGCTGCAGTCGGGCACGGCGGAACACAGCTCGCACGTGCCGCCCAAGCCGACCTGGCACTCGGCGGGCGCGTCGATGCCGCCGACGCAGATTTGACCCTCTCCGCAGCCCAGGCCTTCATCGGCGCAATCCACGACGTTGCCGCAGGGATCGATCATCTGCCCGCACGCCCAACCCGCCTCGGCACAAGTGGTGTTGCACTCATTCGAAGCATCTGGGTTCAGGCCGCCGCCGTCGCGTCCACCGGTGGACGGCGTCGCACCGGCGCCGCCGGTGCCGGCGTCCGTCCCCGACGTGCCCGAGCTTCCGGAGCCGCCGTCGAACGTCGAAGGCGGGATGGCATCGTCGTCACTGCTGCAATTGGCGAAAGTGAACAAAATGACGACTGACGAACAGGAACCCAGCCAGCTCAGCGATCTCTTCGACCCAAGCATCCACGTCTCCCTAAACGAGGTTTTCGAAAGGTAAGGGGTGAGCTTAGCATTGCTGCCGCGCAGGCGTCGATGGTGCACGGGCGACGGCCCCGCAACCGATCCGTCTGGGAGCGCTTTTGCGCCTGCTACCTGCACACCCTCCGACCCACCGCGGAGGGAGATCTCCTCCTGTCTCGGCGGCACGGGCTCCGGGTGTCCCCGGGGTCCCCCAAGCTCTGCGCTGGAGGGTAGGGGCTAGAGCGAGGGCCCCGATTCCTCGGGGCTCTCGGCTGGCAAATGGATCGGGGCTCTAGGGGCGCCGCTGACCGAAATCATTCGTGACGGAACCGGTGGGCGCGAAGCGGACGTGTAAATCCGCGAGATCGCGGCTGCCGATCGCCCGGGTCCGGTGGCATGCGGCGCGGACGCCGTGCGGAAACCTCGGAACCCGCGTACAATCAGGGGCGATTGCTTCGGAGGCCATGGTTGATGACCCACTACATGACGGGAACCCGGATTTCTGCTCTCTGTATCTTGAGCGCGCTGTTCGGTTGCAGCGCCGGCGGCGACCAGCCGCCTCCCACCGGCGGCGGCAGCGGCACGGGTGGATCGGTTGCAGGCGGCACCGGCGGCAGCGGCGGCGGCCTGATTCCGCCCGGCGGCACCGGCGGCGGCTTGAACCCGGGCGGGACCGTGGATCCCAACGACGATCGCGACGTCGAGGTGCGCAAGCGGACCTGCGACGCCAACGGTGAGAACTGCACCTGCCTGCGCCTCGCCTTGCTCGGCACCCTGGATTCGGCGGCCAACCAGAAGGACACCCAGCCGTTCGTCGACTGGCTCAACGGCAACAGCGACGGCACCGCCACGGTGACGATGGTCACGACCAAGCCGACGATCGACGCCGCCTTCCTGGCAAACTACGACATCCTGCTGGTCGCCAACGTCAACGCGTGGACGTTCACCGACGCGGAGACGGCGGCCGTGGAGACGTGGGCCAGGGAGACCGGCGGCGGCATCGTCGCGTTGACCGGGTTCGACAGCACGGATGCCGAGCCGGCGGCCACCAGCCGGCTCATCGGGTTCTCCGGGCTCGGCTTCCAGCCTCCCAAGACGGCGGAGAATGGCCAGCCCATCCCTGTCTATTACAAGGGCGGGGCCACCGACATGAAAAACTGCCTGTCCTGGACCGGCAGCAGCGAAGCCATCATCACCACGCCCATCCAGTTCACGCCCCAAACCGGGTCGCTCGAGAAGCTGACGCATGAGCTCGACTACGTCGGCGCCTACATCGGGTGGTCCGTCAGCTCGGGCCCCAACGCCACCGTCGTCGCCACCGATCCCGTCTCGGGGCAGCCGATCGTCGCCGCCGTCGAGGTCGACGGCACCGGCCGGGTGCTGGCCTTCGGCGACGAGTGGGTGATCTTCGCCAACCAGTGGGCGCCGGTCGGCAACCCCCACAACATGCAAATGGATCAGTACAACCCGTGCTGGCAGCCTGCCCAAGGCACCGCCGAAGGGTTTTTCCACTCCGTCCGCTCGCTCTATCAGACCAAACAGTTCTGGTACAACGCCATCAACTGGGTCGCGCCCCCGAACGAGTGCGGGTTCGTCGTCAACGATCCGGACGTGATCGTGGAGTGACCGGCGCCGCGCCGCGCTCGGTGCGGGAGTGCCCCGTGCTCACGCGCCGCGCGCCGTCATGCCTAGTTCGGCGTCGTCGCCCGCCCCAGACCATCCCTCTGCGAACCGGCCCGCGCACGTGGGATGAAGGGCCTCTACATCTGCGATGCGCAGGGGGTCGGCACGCGCCCGTTCGTCGCGTTCCGTTGAGGGGCGAGGTTTCCACGGCGAGCGGGGGAAGGTCTGAAACTCGCCGGTCGTTCGCCAAAGTTCCGACCACTCCGGCGCGGTCGGCGACATGAGGGCGGGTGACTGCTCTGCTCCGCGGTTAGCCCGCCGGGCAGAGCAACGCGCTGACGATTCGTGACCCAGGCGGTGGGTGCCAAGTGTCTTTTTCAGGCCGGCCGATCTTTGCATCGGGCGGCGGCGTCGGTGACGTCCGCCTCACGCTCGGAGGAAACCTCAAGTGTCCCAGCCTTTTCGGAGAGCCTTGATCCGAGGCGAGCAGTTTACGCTGCAACCTGCTCGCCGCTCCAAATGGTGTCGCGCCGTCGCCCTGCTCGCCGCGCTGACGGCGTGCCAGGGCGCGATCGAAGCTCCCGGGGCGTCCGGGGACGACCCCGCTGGCGCCAGCGGTGGCGCAACCGGCGGCAACGGCGGTAACGGCGGCAACGGCGGCAACGGCGGATCGGGGACCGGCGGCGGCGGGGGTGAGCTCCTGCCGCCCGATCTCGATCCTGGCCGCACGGCGCTGCGCCGCCTGAACCGCGCCGAATACAGCAACACCCTGCGCGATCTGCTCGGCACCAGCCAGCGCCCCGGCGACTCGCTGCCCCAGGACGAGGTCGTCGAAGGGATGGACACGGTGGGCAGCGCGTTGAGCTTCGCTCTGGTGCACCTCGAGGTCATGGAGAGCAAGACGCGGGAGCTCTTGGACGAGCTGTTCGCGTTGCCCGCGAGCGACCCCAGGCGCGCGCGGGTGCTCGTGTGTGAGCCGTCCGCCGCTGACGCCGCCTGCACGCGACAAGTTCTCTCGACGTTTGCTCGCCGCGCCTACCGGCGCCCCGTGCTCGATCAGGAGATCGACGGGCTGGTCGATCTCGTGGATCGTGCCCAGGCCGCAGGCAACGGCTTCGCGGAGAGCCTCCAGGCGGGGTTGCAGGCGGTGCTCTTGTCGCCGCATTTCATCTATCGGGTGGAGGTGAGCGGTACCCCGAGCGCGTCCGAACCCGAGCGCTTGAGCTCGCACGAGCTCGCGACGCGGCTGTCGTACTTCTTGTGGTCCAGCATGCCCGACGACGCGCTCGCGCAGGCTGCGGACGAAGGCCGCCTCGGCGACGACGCCGGGCTGCGTGCCGAGCTCGAGCGGATGCTCCTGGATCCGAAGGCCAAGGCTCTCACCGAAAACTTCGCGGGCCAGTGGCTCCCGATCCGACGGCTGTCGACGATCTCGCCCGATCCGGCGCTGTTTCCGAGCTACGATGAGGGCCTGCGCCTGGCAGCGGCCGAGGAGACCGCCCTGTTCTTCGAGGCGCTGGTGGCCGAGGACCTGCCGCTCGAGACCCTGCTCTCGGCCGACTTCACCTTCGTCAACGCTCGGCTCGCCGAGCACTACGGGCTGGGCGGCGGGACCGGCGACGCGTTCGTGCGGGTCTCGACCGCCGGCACGCCCCGGCAGGGCCTGCTCACGCAGGCGAGCTACCTGATGGCGACATCCCCGCCGAACCGCACGTCGCCGGTCAAGCGCGGCATCTGGGTCCTGGAGCAGCTCTTGTGCAGCCCACCGCCGCCCGTGCCCAACGACATCGACGTGCCGCCGCTCGACCTGCCGGAGAACGCTACGGTGCGCCAGACCCTCGAAGCCCACCGCGCGAATCCGAGCTGCGCCGGCTGCCACGCGATCATCGATCCGCTGGGGCTCGGCTTCGAGAGCTTCGACGCGATCGGCGCGTACCGCACCAGCGAGAACGGACAGGAGGTGGACGTGAGCGGTGTCCTCGACGGCGTGCCCTACGAGACCACGGAGGAGCTCATTCAGCGCCTGGTCCAGGATGATCGGTTGGCGGGGTGTCTCGCGCAGCAGTTGCTGACCTACGGCGTCGGCCGCAGCTTCCACCACGACGCGGCTCGGGCCTACGCCCGTGCCCTCGCCCAACACACCGTCCAGGCCGGGCAGGACCGCTGGCAGCAGTTTCTCACCGCCGTCGTGATGAGCGAAGCGTTCCAGACGCGGCGTCCGGAGGCTCCATGATGTCACATCGAAAGACCATGCCCATGCGCCCTCGAATCTCGCGGCGTCACTTCCTCGGCAGCGCCGCCACCGTCGTGAGCCTGCCGTTCCTCGAGTCGCTGTTCAGCCGCAGCGCGCGGGCTCAAGAGTGCCAGGGCCGGCAACGGTTCATCGCCTTCTTCGTCCCGAACGGCATCCATATGCCCGACTTCACACCAACCGCCACCGGTCGCGATTGGCCCATGCCGTACATCCTCGAGCCGCTCGCTCCCATCCGCAACAAGATCGCCGTGATCACCGGCATCGACTACCAGCGCACCGCCGAACCCGGGGAACCTCCGGGCGGCCACGGATCGGGCACGGGCGCGTTTCTGACCATGATGCCGGTGCACCAGAACTACGACAACCCGGGCCGCATCAGCCTCGATCAGAAGATCGCCAAGGAGACCGTGGCCTGCAACCGCCCCCTGCCGTCGCTGCAGCTCGGCCTCAGCGTGCGCGGAGACGGCAACGACCGGCTGGAGAACGCGGCGCACATCAACACCATCTCCTGGGACGCCAACCGGCCCCTGCCGTTCTCCGACAACCCCGCCGAGGTCTTCGACCGCATCTTCGCCGGCTTCGAGCCGGACGCATCCGACGCGGACGCCGCGCGGCGGGCGGCGCTGCGCACCAGCGTGCTCGATCACGTGCTCGGAGAAGCGGAGACCCTCAAGCTGCAGCTTGGTTCCGAAGACCGTCAAAAGCTGGACTCGTACATGACCTCCGTTCGCGAGCTCGAGACCCGCATCCGAAACCTCGGGGGCGGCGACGTGACCGGTGCTTGCAGTGTGCCGGCGAGGCCCACCGAGACCGACGCGAGCGCCTACCCCGACCGGGTCCGCGCGACGCTGGATCTGGCCGCGCTCGCCTTTCAGTGCGACGTCACGCGCGTGATAAGCTTCATGTTCGGTCGCGGCAACAGCATGCAAGACTTCGCCTTCCTCTTCGACGGCGAGGGCACCGAGCACCACCTCACCTCCCACCACGCGGGCAACGCCAACCAGCAGCGCAAGCTGCGTGAGATCAGCCGCTGGGAGGTCGAGCACGTCGCCGATTTTCTGCTCAAGCTCGAGCAGACGTCCGAGGGCGAAGGGCAGACGGTGCTCGACAACACGCTGGCCTACTTCAACAGCGAGATCTCGGACGGCGATCGCCACCGGAAGTACGACATGCCCATCTTCCTTGCCGGCGGCGCCGGAGGCGGGCTCCGGATCGACGGCAGCCACCACATGTACACGAACATGAGCTTTCCACGACCGCTGGTCGGCCCGAGCGGCGGTCCACACGGCATCCAGCTGTTCGTCTCGATCTTGCGCGGCTTCGGCCTGCCCGACGACACGTTTGGGGACGGGTCCGCGTCGGGACCGCTGGGAGAGCTCTTGGTGTGAGCGGCTCGAGACTCTCACCCCGCGTTTGACCCCTTCCACGATCGGACGAGCATTCATGCCGATGTTTCATGGTGGGGCGAAGCGCGCGCGGCCCAGCGCGCGCCGTCGCCAGCGGCTCGAAAATCAGAAACCCCCCCACGCAGCCGCGCAGGTG
>JAEZYZ010000253.1 GCA_023418705.1 Pseudomonadota bacterium
GGTGGGCGCGCGGCGGGGGGGGACCTGGGCGGGGGGGTCGTCGTGATGGCCCCAGGCGACTACGAGATCGCGTCGGGCGAGGGGCGCCCCGGCACGACGCTCTCGGCGCGCGGCGTGCGCTGGCGGCGCCCGCCAGCGTCGCCCGAGGATCGCATCACCCTGAGCATCGCGCACCAGGGATCCGCCGCGTCCGCCGCCACCCTGGTCGAGGGCCTGGCGATCGACGGCCGGCGCGAGCAGCAGGGGCCGTATCGAGACCACGAGCGGCAGGAGGCGCACCTGATCCGCTTGCAGGGGGACTGGACGAGCGGCGGGCGCGTGCGGGCGACGCTGGAGCAGCTGTCGCTGTTTTCGGGCACGGGCAGTGGGGTCGTGGTGGGCCCCGACGCCGACGTGACCGTGTGCGCGCTGTCCGCCAGCGAGCTGTGGCGCGATGCGGTCACCGTCATCGGAGGGGCCACGCGGGTGCTGCTCTCCGGCGTCGAGGCGGCCGCCACCGAGGGCACCGGGCTGTGGATCGGCCCGCGCGCGCCCGGCTTCGAAGGCAGCCTGGCGACCGAGGTGGATCTGGAGGACGTGCAGGTGGGCGCCGGTGATGTCGAAATCGAGGCCGCGTCCGGATCGCGCGTGACGGTGCAGCGCTTGACGATGACCCGGGCGCCCCTGCGGCTCGACGCGCCCGGCGGCAGCGTGCGCATCAGCGACTCCGTGCTGATGCTGGGGCTCGCCTCGCCGGAGCACGACTACTGGGGCTCGCCCGACGACGTGCAGATCGTGAACAGCACGCTCGTGGCCACGGAGAGCTCTGAAGAAGCGGTGACGGAAGCGGATCGCAGCTTCTCCGCCGTGACGTTGCGCGCCGAGTCGCTCGCGGAGGGCACGCCCGCCTCCGGCGGCGGCCTGCTCGTGTTCGACGGCTGCCGCTTCGAGCTGGGCGCGGACGTCGAGCCGAGCGACGTCGTGCACGCGATCGGCGGCGACGCGGCGGGCGTCGCGGTCGAAGTGCGCGGCGGCAGCTTGGCGACCGGATACGCCGGCTGGTTTTCGCCGGACTGCACGAGCTGCACGCGCACGCCTTGACCTGGGGCGCGACCGGCGGGGATCGCGCGCTTCGAAGGCCCGCGCGGGCAGGCGCTCGCGGCGTGCGGCGCTGCGCAGGGAGATTGCCGTCCGCTCTCGCGCGGCCTTCGGTGTAAAGTGCGCGCCCTTCGCCGATCCCTTGCCGATGCCGTGCTTTCGTCTCAAGAGCTTTGCAGCCGCCGCGCTGCTCACGATCGCCCCCGGCGCCGCCGCGGCCGACCCGGCGCCGCGCGTCGCGCAAACCGACCCGCCGCTCGAGGGCCCGCTGACGGAGCCCGTGCACCTCGGGCTCGTCGATTCGGCGCTCGCGGTCCCGCTCGAGTCGCTGGGCCTGATCGCCCTGGTGACGTACACGGGCTTCAAGGACTGGAAATGGGGCACCGCGTCGTTCCGCTTCCAGTCGGAGGGCTGGTTTCAGATGAGCGCCGGCAGCGGCGGCATGGACAAGATCGGCCACGCCTACGGCGCCTACGTGACGAGCGAGCTGCTCTATTGGCGCCTGCGGGCGAGCCAGGACGGGCGGCGGGTGATCTCGGTGTTCCCCCCGCTGTTCGGCACCCTGCTGTACCTGTACATCGAGACCTTCGACGGCTATTCGGTCGATCACGGCTTCGCGTACGAGGACGTGATCATGAACACCAGCGGCGTGTTGTTCTCGTTCCTGCGCAACACCTTCCCGTACGTTCGCGACACCTTCGATTTTCGGCTGGAGTACTTCCCCTCCGAGAGCTTCAGCTTCCGCCCCATCATCGACTACGAGGGGCAGAAGTTTTTGGGGGTGATCAAGCTCGCGGGGTTGCCGAAGCTGCACCGCACCCCGGCGCGCTTCTTCGAGCTCTTGGCGGGGTATTACACGCGCGGCTTCAACAAGGGCCTCGACGTCCCGATCAAGACCGCGCACGTGTTCTTCGGCATCGGCTTGAGCCTGGACGAGATCGTGTTTCGCCCGCTCGAGCGGGCCCACGGCGAGCCGTTCCGCTTCATGGGCCTGGCGTCGAACTACTTCCAGGTGCCGTACACGTACGTGTCGGTCGAGCACACGCGCCAGGCCGCGACCGGCCGCTGAGCGCGGTCCGTGCCACAGGTGCCGGTCGAGCTCAGGGGTGCAGCGCCGGCTGCCGGCCCCCGTCGGGCGGCGGCGGGGCGGGCGAGGACGCATGCTCGGCCTTGGCCGCCAGGCGAGGGAGCTCGGCGAAGGCGTGCTCCCCGGTGATGAGGCGCGCGCCGCGGCGGTAGGTGATGTAGTTCCAGGCCCAGTTGAGCAGCACGGAGACCCGGTTTCGGAAGCCGATCAAGAACCAAACGTGGATGAAGAGCCAGGCGATCCAGGCGAGGAAACCGCCGAAGCGCAGCTTGCCGCCCCCGGTCTGCGCGACCGCGCGGGACCGCCCGATGGTCGCCATGACGCCCTTGTCGAAATAGGTGAAGCGCTCGCGCGGCTTGCCATCGATCGCCCGCCGGATGGTGCGGGCGACGTGCCGTCCCTGCTGCAGCGCGACGGGCGCGAGCCCCGGCAAGGTCTCCCCGTCGGCGGTGGCGAACGCCGCGATGTCGCCGATCGCGAAGACCTCGGGGCGCCCCGGCAGCGAACAGTCGGGCTCGACGGGGATGCGCCCCGCCCGGTCGAGCTCCACCCCTACCGAGCGCGCGAGATCCGCGGCCTTCACGCCGGCCGTCCACAGCACCGTCGCTGCCTCGATGAGCTCGCCGCCCACGGTGACCCCGCGGGTGTCGATGGCCTCCACCGGCTCGCCCAACCGCACCTCGACGCCGAGCCGCTCGAGCTGGCGCTTGGCCGACGCGGACAGCCGCTCGTCGAAGCCGCTCGGCAGCACGCGACCTTTCATCTCCACCAACACCACGCGCGCGTGCTCGGGGCGGATCATCTGAAAATCATTGGCGAGCACGAAGCGCGACAGCTCCGTCAGCGCTCCGGCCACCTCGACGCCCGTGGGGCCCCCGCCAATGACCGCGAACGTGAGCAGCCGCCCGCGCGCCGCCGGATCGGCCTCGCGCTCCGCCGCCTCGAACGCCAAGAGCACGCGCCGCCGGATCTCGAGGGCGTCGTCGATCCCCTTGAGCGTCAGCACGTTGGGCGCCCAGTCGCGCTCGTGCCCAAAGTAGTTGTTGGCCGCGCCGGCGGCGATCACCAGGTAGTCGTACGCGACGGAGGTGCCGTCGCTGAGGTGCACGCGCCGCGCGTCGAAATCTGCCGACTCGACCTCGCCCAGCAGCACGTGGGTGTCGGGGCGGGCGCGCAGGGCGCTGCGGATGGGATAGGCGATGTCGGCGGGCGACAGACCGGCCGTCGCGACTTGATACAAAAGGGGCTGAAAGAGGTGGTAGTTGTTGCGGTCGACCAGCACGACCTCGAGCCTGGCCTTCCCGAGCTCGCGGGCGACCGTCAGCCCGCCGAAGCCACCGCCGATCACGACCACGCGGGGCGCCTGCCCCTGCGACAACGAGGAGAAGCTGCGCAGATCGGGGGCGGCTTTCGGGCGCGAGTGACGGGGAGACCCACCGTCGTGCGCTGGCTTGCCGTCGCCCGCAGGCGCGCCGCCGTTGCCGTCGCTGGCCGTTGGTGCTGCCGTCCGGGGTGCGCGATCTTCGGACATCGGCTCCTCGCTCAGAGCGCCGCGAGCTGGGCGTTGCCCAGGCGGCGCGGGTACTGCCTTTTGTATTCGAGCTTGCGCTCCAGCGCCGCGATCACGGCGACGCTGAAGTCTACCCCCTGCAGGGACTGGGCGCTGCCGAAGCCGCCGGGGGTGAAGACATTGATCTCCATAAGCTTGTCGCCAATGATGTCGAGCCCCACCAGGAACATGCCGTCGGCGAGGAGCTTCGGCCGGACGATCTCCACCAGCCGAAGGGCCCGCTCGTCCACGTCGGCCGGCGCGACCCCGGCGCCCACGTGCATGTTGCTGCGCCGCTCGTTCTCGTCCTGCTGCACGCGGTTGAAGGCGCAGATTTTTCCTTGGTGGATCAGCGGCTGGCCGTTCATGACGAACAGCCGCATGTCCCCCTGGCGGGCGGCCTCCAGGTATTGCTGAGCGACCACGTAGCCGTCTCGGGAAATCACCTCGATGATCTGGTTGACGTTGGCGCTGTTCGGCTGGACGAAAAACACGTTGGCGCCGCCCGATCCCTGCAGCGGCTTGAGCACGGCGTGGCCGCCCAGCTCGCGAATGAACTGCTTGATCCGCGCGGCGTCCCGGCTGATCAACGTCCTTGGCCGCACGCTCTCCGGGAAGTGTTGGAAGTAGGTCTTGCTGATGGCGCTGGCGAGCGTGAACGGATCGTTGACCACGAGGGTGCCTCGGGCGGCCGCGAGCTGACCGAACAGGACGCCCGCCGACTGCGCCCAGGGCCGGCGCAGCTCCTCGGCCGGGTCGTAGCGGAGCATCAAGATGTCCAAATCGTCGGCGCGCAATCGCTCGACGCGCGCGGACGGGTCCTTCAGGGCGGCGAAATAGGCCTCGATGTCGCGGGGGCTCTTGGCGCCGACGGTGCGCGCGTAAAGTCCGATGTTCTCGTCCGGTTCATAGGAGAAATCGCTGAGCGACAGGTACCAGACCTCGTGCCCGGCGGCCGTCGCCGCCAGGGCGAGCCGGGTCGTCGTGTACACCGCCTGCTCGGTGCCGAAATCGTTGATCAAGAGCCCGAGCCTCATGACGCGTCGCTTTGAAAGAGCTCCAGCACGGAGACCCCGCGGCGCACGCGCTCGAGGCGCCTCTGCGCGTCCGGCAGGCTCAGGTAGCGCGGCCGCAGCACCGGTGGGCGCAGGATGCCGCGGCCGCTCAGGTCGTCGACCATGCCGACGTGGTCGAACCCGAGCTTGCCGAGCAGCAGCGTCTCGAACCGGGCGCCGCGCGACAGCGCCTGCAACAGGTGCAGGATGCCGCGCAGGTAGACCGCGTCCTTGGTCAGCCCGCCGCTGCGGAACACCCGCAGCGTCACGAAGAACGCCGTCTTCTTGGCGAAGCCGAAGTCCTGGACGAGCCGCCGGAACACCTCGACGAACGACGCGCCGTCGATCAAAAAATGGATCGCCAGCACCCGCCCCGCGAGCAAGCGAAGCCGCCCCGGCGACAGGCCGCCCACCAGGTACTCCGCGAGCACCGCCAGGCCTTCCTGCAGCTCGTCGTACCCGGACAGGCCCGCGGCGAGCAGCTGCAGGGGCTGCCGTCCGCCGTTGACGTACGTCACGATGTGGGTGCCGATCTCGTGCTGCAACAGGGCGTGCACGCGCGCTGCCGGCACTCGGTTGGTGCGCGGGATCAAGAGGTTGCCCTTGACCACCATCACCGAGGCGATGTCGTCGCGGAGCAGCACCTCTGCGTCGAGCTCGGGCACCTGCTGCCGATAGTGGTCGAGCTCGCGCTCGGCCGCCTGGCGCAGCGCCTCGGCGTCGACCTGGGGCGCCGCCTCGTCCGCGGGCGGCGCGACGGAGGAGATCACCGCGCGCGCCAGCCGCTCCAGGTGTTTCTCGACCGTGCCGTACAGCTGCAGGCTGTCGTGAAAGAAGGCCGGCGTGTCGCGCTGGGCGAGCATGCGCAGGCGCTGGTCGATGCTGTCGCGCTCGGCGCGGAACAGGGCCGCCAACACCGGCTCCTCGACGTGTTCCAGCGCCACCTCGAACAGCCGCCGGCGCATCCGGTCCGGATCGAGCGTCAGCGGTCGGTAGCGCAGCGTGGGCGCGCGCTCGAAGCCCGCCGCCCGAAACGCCTCCCACGCCGGCTCCCCGTTGATCGGCGTGACGCTGAGCAGGAAATCATAGCTACGGCTGATCTCGGTGAGCTCCCGGTCGACGGCCCACTCCGTCGCCAACACGTGCCGCCGCCCGGGCAACGCCCCACCTGGCCAGGGCCGCTCGAGCCGAAGCTCGAGGAAGCGCGCCAGCAGCGTGCGCAGGGCCGCGCTGAGCTCCTTGCGCAGCGCCTGCAGCAGCAAGACATACGGAGCTTGGCTCTCCGGGTGCACGTAGGCCGGCGGCAGCTCGAGCCCGATCTGGACGAGGCCAGGCACCGGCCGGAGCCCGCGCGGCGCCGCGTCGCGCAGCACGACCGCTGGCGCTGGATCGAGCGCGGCGAGCGTCGCGAGCTCCTCCACCAGGCGCTCGACCAGCGCCGTCCCCGGCCGAACGTCGCCGAGCCACACGCCGAGCTCGCCCTGCGCGTCACCTTCGAGCAGCTCGACCAGGAAAAAGCCGCCGAGCTTGTCGCACGCCGCGTGCACGTGCCGCTCGAGCTGGCGCTCCTGGTCGGCGTCGGCCAGCACCGCGTAGGCGGGCATCGCGCTCGCGATCTCGGCCGTCGCGCGCGCGCGGGAGGACCCGTCGTCCCGAAACAGACACAAGAACGGCAACCCGCGATCGACGTGCAGCCGCCCGCCCGCGCGCTCCTCACGCACGAGCTCGCGCGGGTCCGCGGCCACCAGGGGGCTTTCGTTCACCGGAGCCCTCCTTCGAGCGAGCGGGCCGTCCGGGCGACGGCGGTCGGCTCGCCGAGCAGCGCCGCCCGCACCCCCGGCAAGGTCGACGCCAGCAGCGCTCTCACGCGCGGCACGCTGCCGGGAAACGCCCGCCCCGTCCACTCGTCCATGAAAAACTTCTTGATCTCGATCGCGAGCACGCAGCCGCTCGACGGGAAGGTCGCGTGCACCCAGCGCGCCAGGTGTCCGCCCTGGAAGCGCACGTTCTCCCGCACGTCGAGCGCGCGGTCGAAGTGCCGCGAACGCCGGACCTCGGCCACGAATCGCTCGACCACGCGCGCCCAGCGGTCGCGATCGAGCGAGCCCGTGCCCAGGTTCACCTCGGGGTTGAGCTCAGGGGGCTCGGGGGCGGCGAGCGGACCGTCGCGCCGGTGGTTGTAGCTGTGCACGTCGTACACGACGAAGCGGCCGTAGCGCCGTTCGAGCGCGCGGAGGCGCCGGTACAGCTCGTCGTAGAAGGCGTCGTACTGGGCGCGGGCGCGCGCGAGCTGCCAGGCTGCGGGCGGGGCGATCCAGACGTGTCGATCCCAGGCGTCGCTCGAGTCGAGGTACACGCAGCGCTCCCGCGGGCGGTTCATGTCCACCTCGAAGCGCGAGCGGCGCACCGCGAGCCAGCTCGGGGCCGCGCGGGCGAAGGCGCCGGTGTACGGGTCCTCTTCGCGCCGGCGCTCGTCCTCGTCGAGCGCCAGCAAGGGCAAGAGATCCGGGTGCAGCAGCTGGCCGTCGTGCAGCGCCACCGCCAGGATGGGGTGGGCCGGGCCGCCGCTGCTCCAGATCGGACCTCGCATGCTCGCCGTCCACGTGGGGGCGGCTCGCTGCGCCGCCGCCATCCCGGGGGCGGTGCAACGGACATGCCTCACGCCAGCGGCGGGCGGGCGGCCGCGGATCGGAGCGCGCGCCGGCGCGGGTGTGGCGGGGCCGTTTGCCCCGATCTACCGCTCGCCCGAGCCGGGGCCCGCACCCGAAGGCGCCGCCGCCGGCGCGAACCCGGGACACGCGCGGACGGGCAGCGGCGGGTACTTGCGCAAGCGCGGATCGGTCGCAGCCCGCTCACAGAGCCAGAAGGTGCTGCCCTTGGCCGAGCGGATCCGCCGCGCGGCGACGCAGCGCGCGCACAGGCCGGGATCGGGGGAAGGGGGCGTGGGAGCCAGCGCCCGTGGATTTAGCGGCGGCGCGCGCCAGGCTCAAGCCAGCGCGGGCGTGGGCAGAATCAAGCGGCGCAGGAACCTTCGGAGACGACGCATGAGACCCTTCGCTTTCTCACGACGCAGGTGGGTGCGCCGATGTGGGCCCGAGCACTACAGCACCCGCCCGCCGAAGACAAGGATTTTGCGCCCCGGAAGTTAACGGCGTTAACGTGGGCGCCGACGTGGGTTCCACGCCAATCGGCGGGCCCATTCGGGCCTGCGCCGCGCTACGCTCGCGGACTTCGATGGCGGGCGAGCGGGTGCTGGTGGTGGGCTGCGGCGGGATCGGGGGGATCATTGCCGCGCACCTGATCGAGCGGGGCCACGACATTAGCGTGCTCACCACCAACCCGGCGATCGCTCGGGCGCTCCGCGAGCGGGGCCTCGAAGTGCGCGGCCAGCGCCCCTTGCGGGTGCCTGCGCCGCGCGTGCTCGAGGCGGTCGACGACGCCCCGGCGCCGTTCGACGTGGTGCTGCTCGCCACCCAACCTCCGGACGTCGAGCAAGCGGCGCGCCGGGCCGCCCCGCTGGTCGCCGACCGCGGCGCCTGGGTGGTGCTGCAAAACGGCCTGTGCGAGGAGCGCCTGGCCGCGCTCTTCGGCCCCGATCGCATCATCGGGGCCGTCGTCGGCTGGGGCGCCTCGATGATCGAGCCGGGCGTCTACGATCGCACCTCGTCCGGCGGGTTTTGCCTGGGGCGGCTCGACGGGCGCCTGGACGATCGCACCGAACGGGTCGCGCGGCTGCTCGAGGCGGTCGGCCCCGTGGCGCGCACCCGCAATCTGCGCGGGGTGCGCTGGAGCAAGCTCGCCGTCAACTGCGCCATCTCGACCCTGGGCACCGTCAGCGGCCAGTCGCTGGGCGAGCTCTTGGGCCAGCGCATCGCGCGCCGGCTCGCGCTCGAGACCATCAGCGAGGTCGTGGAGGTGGCCGGGCGCGAGGGCGTGCGGCTCGAACGGCTGGCGAAGACGCCGAACGTCGGCTGGCTCAAGCTGGCCGAACCGGAGCGTCGCGCGCGCTTCTCGCCGCGCCTCGTCGCCAAGCACGCCGTGCTCATCGGCGTCGGCTCCCGCTACCGCCGGCTGCGCTCTTCCATGCTCGCGGCCATTGAGCGCGGGCGACGGCCGGCCGTCGAGTTCCTGAACGGCGAGGTCGTCGAGCGCGCCGACCGGCACGGCCTCGGCGTCCCGGTCAACCGCGCGGCCCGCGAGATCGTCTGGGCGATCGCCGAGGGCCGGCAGCGCTCGGGCCGCGAGAGCTTGCTGGCGCTCTACGATCGCACCCGCCCGCTGCTGGAACCCGCGCGCTGAGTGTGGCAGAGCCGAGGCTCCCATGATCGCCGCGCGCTCCATCTTCGTCTGGTTTTTTTGGGGTTCCCTGCTGCTCGCCGGGACGGCGCCTGCCTGCTCCCGTGGCGACTCGGCGCCGTCCTCCGCCGAGGCGGCGCCGTCCTCGGCAGAAGCGGCGCCGTCCTCGGCCGAGGCGACGCTGCCCTCGGCCGACTCGGCGCCGTCCTCGGCCGAGGCGACGCTGCCCGAGCTCGGCAAGGTCGGCCCCTTCGCGCTCACCGATCAAGCGGGCGAGCGCGTCGACAACGCGACCCTCGCCGGCGAGCCCTGGGTCGCCGCCTTCATGTTCACCCGCTGCCCGACCGTGTGCCCGCGCATCACCGCCGAGATGAAGAAGCTCCAGGCCGCCGCCAAACAAAAGGGCGTCTCGCTGCACTGGGTCAGCTTCAGCGTCGACCCGGAGCACGACACCCCCAAGGTCCTGCGCGACTATGCGCGCACCCATGGCCTCGATCTCGGCAACTGGTCCCTCCTCACCGGCGATCTCGCGGCCATCAAGAAGACCTCCGTCGACAGCTTCAAGCTCGCCCTCGACGGCACCGCTGACCCCAACAAGGACCACCTCGGCATCCTGCACGGCTCGCACCTCGTGCTGGTCGACGCCGCCGGCACCATCCGCGGCTACTACGCCACCAACGACCCCGAAGCGCTGAAAAAGCTGCTCGTCGACGCGGCCCGGCTCCCGAAGTGATCTGGGGTGGCGGCCTCGGTCGGAAGCGAGGCAAGGGGTCTGAAATTTCGCTTTGGCGGTGGGTGAGGCGAAATTTGGGGGCGCTCGCCTGGGTATGGAGTGAGGCAAGGGGTCTGAAATTTCGCTTTGGTGGTGGG
>JAEZYZ010000264.1 GCA_023418705.1 Pseudomonadota bacterium
GACGAGCCCCGAGCCGACGAGCCCCGAGCCGACGAGCCCCCCGTCTGAAGAGCCATCCCAGCCCGAACCGTCACCTGGCGTCGACGTTCCAAGGCCGCCCCCTCCCCCCCCCGGCGACGACGGAGCCGCGGCGGAAGATTCGGCGGTATTGCTGCCGACGCTCATCCCCATCGTGCGCGAGGGCGCGCTCGATCTCGAGGAGCCCGGCCGGGAGTCCCGGCTGGCGCCTTGGGCACGTTACCTCGACCGTGTCCTCGGGGAGGCCGTTCAGGATCTGGGCCTGACCCTGGACGTCTCCGAGCGGTCGAGGATCACCGACGACATCGACGACGAAGCGCTGGTGGAGCGCGCCGCCGAGCGTTGGGTCATCTCGCCGCGGCTCGAGCGCGCCGGCGGCCAGCTGAAGCTGCGCCTCTTGGCCGTAGCGCCGGGCTCCCGCGTGCTGATGGTGCGCACGCAGACCTTCGATCCTGGGGATCTGGAGGTGCGCTCCATGGTGATGCTGCGGGATTTGGTCGAGGCGGGCAGCGGAGTGCCGCAGCGCCCCGGTCGCATGGAGCTGCCGGAGCAGGACGAGCGGGCCGTCGTCTATCACGCCCGCTCGGCCGGGCGCGCGGTGCTGGCGCTGAACGCCGCGGCGTTGGGCGGCTACGTGGGCTTCTCCCTGCAGCGCGCCAGCGGCTCGAGCGACGCGCGCCTCACCTATCCCTTGGTCGCGCTGGGCACCGGGCTCGGGCTGGGCGCCAGCATGATCATCGCCGACGAGTGGGACGTCGGCCTCGGCGACGCCTGGTTTCTGGCCGCCGGCGCGTGGTGGCCGCTGGCATCGGGCTGGCTTCTGGCAGAGAGCTACGGCGTCACGCCGGACGACGAAAAATACGCCTACGGGCTGCTCGGCGCCACCGCCGGGGTGGCGCTCGCGACCACCGCGCTCACCTTCAAGGGCATGAGCGAGGGCGGCGCGCTCCTCACCCACTCCGGCGGAGCGCTCGGGGCGCTGATGGGGGCCATCACACAGCTCACTTATGAGGGTGACACGGAGGCCAACACCCGGCGTGGGATCGGCTACGGGGCAGGCGCCGGCGTGCTGGCGGCCGGGCTGCTCGCCACCCAGATCGAGGTGTCGCCCTCTCGGGTCTTATTGGTGGATCTCGGCGCGAGCCTGGGAGCCCTGACGGGCGCGGCCGTGGCGAGCCCGCTTTTGTTCGTCGACACCGGGGAGACGCTCGGCGCGACGCGGCAGCGAGCCTGGCTGCTCAGCGTCGCCGCCGGGACCCTGGCCGGGGGGGCGGTCGCGCTGTTCATGACGAGCGACGACGACGCGGGGCTGTTCGGGGGCGCCCAGCCCTATGTCGACTGGGGCCCGGAGCTCGTCGCCGATCGTGACGTGTACACGTTCTCCGCCGGCGTCCGCGGCAGCTTGTGATGGAGCCCGACGTCGCGTTCGTGGTCGCGCCCGACGAGCAAGGCGAGCGCCTCGACAAGCTGCTCTTGGCGCGCGTCCCCGAGCTCGGACGCCGGGCTGCCGCACGGCTGTTCGCGAGCGGAGCCGTGCGGGTGGACGGACGCCGGGCAGAGAAGGGATGGCTCGCGCTCGCCGGGCAGCGCGTCAGCGTCACCGCGAGCATGGATCTTCTGCCCAACGCCGATGTCCCGCTCGACGTGCGGCTGCAGACGGCCGATTTGATCGTGGTCTGCAAGCCGGCGGGTCTGCCCACCGCCCCCATCGATCGCAGCGAGACCCACACGCTCGCGAACGCCCTGCTCGCCCGGTACCCCGAAATGCGCGGTGTCGGCTATCGGCCCGTCGAGCCCGGGCTGCTCCACCGCCTGGACACCCACACCTCGGGGCTGGTCCTCGCCGCGCGCCACGCGCGTGCGTTCGACGAGCTGCGGACGGCGATCACCACCGGCGCGCTGCACAAAAAATACCTGGCCGTCGTGAGCGGGCGCGGGCTCGACGAGCGACTGACGATCGATCTGCCGCTCGAGCCCGACCCGAGCGATCGTCGCCGGGTGAGGATTGGGGGCGCCACGTTCCGTCGCACCGAAGCGCGCCTGCTCGAAAGCACAGGCGATCGGGCCTTGGTCGAGCTCAGCGTCGCGCGCGCCTACCGGCATCAAATCCGGGCGCACCTGGCGGCTGTCGGCCACCCCATCGTCGGCGATGCCCTGTACGGGGGCGTCCACGCGGACGAGCTCCGCGGACGCCACGCCTTGCACGCGAGTCACATCGGGTGGGCCGGCAGCTCCACCATCGTCGCCTTCGCGATCGACGATGCTTTGCCCCACGACTTGTCGCAGCTCATGCTGCGCGACCCCTGAGGCTCGTCGCCCTCGCGGCTGAGCCGGCGGACCACGCGCAGCGCGAGCCCTAGCAGCAGGGACGCCGTCGGAAGCTGAGGCCGGATCGTGGCGATGCGCTCGTCGGGTTTCCTGCCGCGCGCCCACACCACCGTGCGGGGCAGCGCGCGCGTGGCGGGGCTGTCCTCGCGCGCGCGGACGATGAGGCAGGGCATCGTGACCGGCCCCGCCGGGGTCTGCTCGTACTCGACGGCGATCTCGATCGCGGTCAGCCCGGGGAGCGCGGCGCGCGGCATCAAGACGAGCCGGATCTCGTCCGGGACGGTATCGGCGTCCGGGATCCGACCGAAAGCCACCACCCGCAGGCTCGGCACTTTGGCCACGAGGGCGCGCTTGAGGCGGGAGAGCAGGCGGCGCGGCTGGCTCACGGGATCAGCGGGCAGGGAAGCCGAGATCCCGCTAAAGAACACCGGGATCAGGCTGGAGCTGCCGAGCACCAGCAACCCCGCGTGGTAGGGCGAGCGCCGATACGCGAACACCGCGGCCACCGCGAGCGCGCCGACCAGCAGCGTGAACACGAGCCCGCCACGCCAGCAGGTCGCGTCCAACCAGGCGCCGGGCAAGGCGCGACGCTTGCCGGCACCGAGGACCTCTTCGTCACCGAGCGGCAGCCAGCGACCGGGCCCCCGCAATCTGGGCTTCGCCTGGGGTGACCGCTGCACGCACAGCACGATGGCCGCCGCTTGCAGGGCACCGGCGAGCGTCACCCACTCGGTGCCGATCGCGAGCCACAGCGCCGCCGCTGAGGCGATCGCGGCCAGCAGCGCACGCGCCGGCAGCGCCATCGGCACCAGAGCGCTCGGCGCGGCGTTGCGTTCCAAGCAGGCGGCCGAGTGGGCGCGAAACTTGAAGACCACCGTCTGCGCCAGGACGAGCGCCCAGCCGAGCGCCGCCAGCAGCGCGAACAGCGGCGTCCCGGCGGGCGGCTCCGGGGCGACCGGCGCCGGCACCGCCGCCGGCTTCTGCGCGACCAGCGTGGGGAACGTGGCCGCACCGAGCCAGGCGCGCCACACCACCGGCTCGCCCTTGGCGACGTGCGGCACGATGATTTCGAGCTCGTCGGTGTCGGCGCCCCGGCGCAGCGTAGCGAGAAAGGTCCCCCCAGAGTCGAAGAGCTCCGATGCCGCGGGCGATGGCGCCTCCGGCAGACGCGGCGGTGTGCGGGAAGCGGGGACGCGAACGATGCAGCGCGCCGAGTCGATGCCGTCGCTGAAACGCGGCCCCACCCAGGACAGCTCCAGCCGATCGCTGCGCACCCGCAGGCGGTCGCGGCCGACCAGATCGGTGCGGTAGCGAAACTTGAACAGGTAGCTGCCCCGCCGCAGCCCCTTGGGGTGGTCGATCTCGATGCGCAGCGCACCGTCGTCCTTGCGCTCCAGCAGCAGCGGCAGGGTCGCGTTCCCGGCTTGCCCCGCCGCGAGCGGGCTGACGGTGCCGTCGGGCAGCGGCGCTGCGTCCGAGTCCACCCCTTCGAGGGTGATGCCGGTCAGCGGCCCGCCGCGCACGCGCAGGACCAGCTCGTGGCCGACGATGGCGCTGCCGTCCGCCGCGATGTCCAGGGTCGCCACGTCCGATTGGATCGACGTCTCGACCCAGGCCCGGGCCGGACCGGCGACGCACAGGATCATCAGGGCCGCGAGGCAGCGGAGAAAGACCCACATGGGACTACCTCCACATACCCTACGTCCCGGCCCCCAGCCAAATAACCGTCGTTGCTAGGAAAGGGCGCGTCGAGGCCCCAGTCGAGCCGGGTGAGAGCCCGCGCCACGCGGCGGGGCGCGCCCAGCGCAAGACCGACCAGGCGGGGCCGCGCGAGCCTCTGAAGGCGTCAGGGCCCGGAGTGGCGCCGGGCGCCCATCGTCGCGACCCCGGAAGCCACGTCCTCGAAGACCGCCTTCGGGACCTGCAGCGCAAAGCGCACCGAGAGCGTGCTGCCAGGATCGACGGTCGTGGTGAACACCATCGGGGTTTCGCCGTGGTGCGGCATCCCGGTGAGCGAGGCGCCGAGATCCTTGCTGAACGCCGCGTCGTCATCGAAAACGCTGCCGGAGGCCAGGCTCTCGAGCGTGAAGAAGCCGCCCGAAACGGCCTGCGTTTGCCGCAGCGGCTCGAGGCCCTGCCGACCGGCGAGGCCGCGCTCACCAGCGGCAGAAGCCGCCTGCGCCAGCTTTTCGGTCAGGACCCGCAGGTCCGCGGAGAAGCCGATGAAGGTCCGCTCCTTCGCCGGCACGAGCAGCGCGTGCAGCTCGAGCGGCTGCGCGGGCTTGTCGCCCTTGCTCTCCTCTTGAAGCTCGGCCACCAGCTTCGCCGGCAGGGTCAACCGGTAGTGCTTGCTGTTCGCCGGGAGGGTCGCCCCCTTGAAGGGGGACGGGCGCAGCGTCGGCAGATCGGCCGCCGCAAGCTTCAGTTCTTGGACGGCGCGCTTGCGCAGCGCCGGATCGGCGAACAGATCCGCCACGCCGTCGAGCGCCTGCTCGAGCGCGGCCGGCGGCGCTTCGACGCCCCAGACGTACCAGCCGAGCGCCTGCTTCAGCGCGTGCTCGGGCCGATCGGGGGGGGACGCCTCGAGCTGCCCATGGGCGTACGCATTCGGTGCCTCGGCGAACCAGACCTGCTCCAGGAGCGCGGCCAATCGCTCACCGGCCGGTTTGATCGCGGGGTCGCTCGACAGGAGCCCGTCGACCAGCTCCACCAGCGTCTGCCGGATGCGCGCGGTGCGCTTGGCGTCCGTGCCCGTCCCGAAACCGGCCGAGCTCGCGTCGGCCGGCAGCTGCCAGAAAAGCGGCGGGGGCGGACTGGCACGGCGCGCGCTGGCCTCGAAGCTCTCGGCGACCCAAGAGCCGCGCTTGCGGAAGCCGAGCTCGGACGCGAGCTCGACCTTCTGGTTCGCCTCGTCGAGACGAAGCTCCACGGTGACCTTGTCCAAGTCGTCGGCGAGCGCGACCAGCTCGTCCGCCAACCCGTGCACGGCGTCGGCCAGGGCGCGATCGAAGCGCGGCACGTCGAGCTGCAGGTGGTGCAGCAAGAACGGCACTCCCAGCGTCTTGATCTGACGGATCTCCTTGGCGTAGCGAGCCCGCAGCGGCTCCACGTCGAGCTCGATGAAGAGATCGGCGCTGCCGAGCTGCTGCAACGGCAGGCCCCGCGCCAGGTACGGGGCGAGCGCGTCGACGTCCTCGCGATCGTCGCCGCAAATCAAGCGCGCCGGGTCTGGACCGAGGGCGGCTGCCGCCACGCAAGCCACGCGCGAACCGTCGCCGACGCGGTGGACCCCAGGCTCGACTTGCCGCACCGGCTGACCGTGCTTGCGGGCAAATTCCAGGGTGGCGTCGAGCGACGTGAGCCCCACCGAGGCCGCCGCGAGAAACTCCGGCGTGCGTTTCCCGGAGGTCGGATCGAGCAGCAGCGCCACCTCGACCGGGCTCTCGAGCGCGAGCACATCTTCGATCCCCGGCAGCTCCTGCGCCAAGAGCGCCCGGGGGTCGATCGGCACGTCCGCCCATGCCGCCGTTTGCTGCGCCAGGCGTGCAGGATTTTTCAGCCGACCGATGCCGAGCAGGCCGGCAGGCGCGGCGACCGGCGTCAGCTGGAGCTTGGCGTCGCCGGCCAGGGCGGAGCCCGGTCCGGATGCCGCGGCGGGCGGCTGTCGCGTTGCGGACCCACAGGAGCAGACGGCAAGCGCGGTCACCGACGCCGCCGCTTTGAAACCAAGACGCGCCATAGACGATCATCCTATACGCGCTGCGGCTGGAAACTACCAGCTACAGTATCCTTGGCCGGGGCCGTTCGGCGGCCACACCAGCGAACGCGGGACCGGCCTCACGTCAGCGTTTCGTTCAGCACTGCGGTGATTTTGCAGGCTGCGGAGCAGACAGGTCGGGGAGTGTGCGCATCGGGCGCTGGCGGTAAGATGTCACGCCTGCTAAACGTCGAATCCTTTTCGACAAATGGCGTTGGTCGCCAGCGCGTGTTTCGGACCACCGGATCGAGTCACTTGGCCATCACCCAGGGATCTTCGCCAGGAGCAACAAGCCGGGAGGCCGTGGGCAACGCGGTGTTCCGGGGCAACCTGGTGACCATCCCGAAACGACTCCACAGGGCGTGCCTTCGATGGAACTGAATATCGTCTGCGCCGAGCTCGAACGTCTGTACGAGCTCGATGAACTCAAGCAACTCAGCGCCACGCTGCTCGGCTGGGATCCCGCGCGCGTCGGAGGCGTCACCGCCAAGAGCTCGTTCGTGCGCGCGCTGACCCAGCGCTGCGCGGAAATGGACGCGCTCGAAGCACTGCTGGACGCGGTGGTGGCCACGCACGCCGACGTCGATCCCCGCGTCGTGCAGCTCAGATCACGCGGCTTCGTCCCGGTCGAGGAGCTGGCACCCGGTGACGCCGTCGGACCGTACTTCATCATGAAGAAGATCGGCTCCGGCAGGCTCGGCGTCACCTATCGCGCCCGCAGCTCCGAAGCGGATGTGAGGTTGCGGCTGCTGTTTCGCGAGACAGCGCGCGAGGCGCGCGGGGTGCAACGCTACTTCACGCACACCCGGCTGGTCGGCACCGTCGCACACCCCGGGCTGCCCACGACCGTCACGGCCGGCGAGATCGCGGAGGGTCGCCTGGGTGTCGTGCACGATTTCATCGAGGGCGCGACGCTCGCCGAGCGGGTCGGCGCCCGAGGCACGAGCTTCCGCGAGCTCAGACCCGTGCTGCTGCAGATCCTGGAAGTGTTGGCGGAGCTGCACCAGCGCCGGCTCGCCCACGGCGCGCTGCACGCCGGCAACGTGCTGATCACCGACGGCCCGACCGGGCCGAGCGTGAGCTTGCTCGACGCCGGCTCGAACCTCGTCCGGGTGCGCGCCTCGCTCACCAACGGTCACGACCACCGCCTGTCGACCATCGGCTCACCGTACACGGTGGCTCCTGAGCAGATCCAGGGCGCGCTCCCCGACCCGAAGAGCGACGTCTACGCATTCGGCGCCATGGTCTTCCAGCTGATCGCCGGCCGGCCCGTCTTCGGCGGCGGCAGCCCGCTGCGATCGCTGGTCGGGCACCTGGAGCTCGAGCCGCCGCACCTCACCTCGATCGCGGCCCGCGGCTCCGCGAGCCCCGACGTCGACGAATGGCTGCTCGAGCTGCTCAGCAAAGATCCGTCGAAGCGCCCGGAGAGCGCGGCCGATCTCATCACACAGGTCAAGGCGCTCGGCCGCAAGAGCATGGCCGGCTACACCATGATCAGCGACGAGGAGCTGGTGCAGCGGCTGCAAGCGCTGGCGGCCAACCCCGCGGACGACGCCGAAGCCGCAGCGCTCGAAGCCTCGGCCGATGCGGGCGCCAACCCGCAGCATCTGGCGGAAGGCTTTCAGTGGATCGCCGATCAGCTCGCTCCGGACCAAGCCGCCCTGCGCCGCCAGATGCTGCTGCGCGCTGGGCGCCTGTACGAAGCGGCGGAGCTGCCAGAGAACGCCGAAGTCCTGTACGCCCAGCTGCTCGAGGCGGACCTCAACGACGTCGAGGCGGAGGCGGCGCTCGATCGGGTCAAACGACAGCTCGGCAAGCACGAAGAGCTCATCGAGACCTTGCTCGAGCAGAGTGAAGAGGCGAGCGGCCCGGTCCGCGCCTCGCTGCTCGCCCGCATCGCCAAGCTGTACCGGGACGAGCTCCAAGACACCGAGCAGGCCCTCTTCGCCTACACCCAAGCGCTGTGCGAGGAGCCGGACGACGACGCCGTCGCGAGCGAGATCGAACGCATCGCGGGTTCGAAGCAGCCCGCGTGGGAAGAAGTGCTGTCGACCTGCACCGAAGCGGCCGGGGCCGATCCCGGATCACCCGGCAGTCAGATGCTGTACCTGCGCATCGGTCGCTGGTACCTCGACAAGATCGCGCGCCCCGATCTCGCGCTGAACTGCTTCGGAGCCGTGCTCAATCACGAGCCCAGCAACGACGAGGCGCTCGCCGGGATGGCCGCGGTGTACCGCAAGACTCAGGCGTGGGCCGAGCTCGGCCAAGCCTTGATCCGGCGGGCAGAGCTCGCTCCCCCCGCGCTCGGCCGCGAGCTGCGCGCCGAGGCGGGCGAGCTGCTCGAGGAGAAGCTCGGCAACGCCGCCGCCGCGCGAGAGCTGTACGAGGCCGTGCTCGCCGAGGACGCCGGCCACGAACGCGCTGGCGAGGCGCTGGGCCGCATGGTCGAGCAGGCCGGCGACTTCGGGCGCCTCGCGCGCCTGCTCGAGCAGCGGGCGGACGCCAGCGGCGGCGCCCTGCGCGTGCGGCTCTTCTGTCGCGCCGCCGAGGTCCACGAGGACAAGCTCGACGACGGCGATGCCGCGGCTCGTTGTTATGCTCAAGCGCTCGCGGACGAACCCACCAACCCCGCCGCGTTGCGCGGCCTCGACCGCGCCTACGCCAAGACCGGCAAGTTTACCGAGCTGCTCGAGGTGCTCCAGAAGCAGCTCGAGCAAGCGCAGACCGCGCGCCAGAAGGTCGTGGTGCTCGAGCGCATCGCCGCGGTCAACGAAGAGGAGTTTTTGAACTTCGCGGCAGCCGCGCAAGCCTGCGAGCTCAGCCTGGATCTCGACCCGGAGAACGATGCGGCCCTGACCAGCCTGGCCCGCTGCTACCGGATGCTCGAGCGTTGGTCGGACGTGGCGCTCGTGTACGAGCGTCACCTGCAGCTTCTGGAAGACCGCGACCGGCGCCAGGAAAAGACGCTCGCGCTCGCCCGCGTGCTGCACCAGAACCTGAACGCGGGCGACCGAGCGGCGGCCGCGTACGAGGAAGTGCTGAAGCTGAACCCCGGGCACTTCGAGTCGCTCGAGGCGCTGGCTTTGCTGCGCGGCAAGAGCGGTGACACCGCCGCCGCGCTCGACGCCTTCGACGCCTTGGCCGAAGGCGCCGAGACGCCGGAGGCGCGCGCGGAGCACTACCAGCGCGCCGCCAAGTTCCTGGAGAAGGCCGGCAACCTCGATGCCGCCGTCCAGCGCTACAAGCTGGCGCTCGACGCCGATCCGAACAACCGCCAAATCTGGCGCGCCCTGCGCGACGCTCAGGTGGCGCGCGGCGATCACGCCGGCGCCGTCGAGCTGCTCGAGCGCGAGCTCGGGCAGACCGAAGGGGAGAGCGCGCGCGGCCGCATCTCGGGCGACATCGCCCGCATCTGCTACGAGCACCTGAAGGATTTCGGGCGCGCCGAGGTGACCGCCCGCCGCGCTCTCGGGCTCGATCCAGGGAACGTCGATGCCCTCACGGTGCTCGGCCACGTGGCGTTCTCGGAGGGCAATTTCCTCGAGGCGTCGACCTACTACGAGCAGGTCGTGCGGCACGCCGAGCTCTTCGAACGCGAGGACGCGCTGCGAGTGCTCACGTCGTACATCGACGCGCTGACGAAGGTCGGCGCGGCCGAGAAGGCGCTCGGCATCTGTGACGGCATGGTGCGCATTGCACAGGACGACCCGACCGCGCTGCAGAAGGCCGCCGAGATCGTCTTCCTGCACGGGGAGCCGCAGAAGGCGTTTGGGCTCTACCGCGACCTGATCCAGCGCTTCGAAGACCAGCTCTCTGACGACGAGCTCGGCCTCGCTCACTATCGGTTGGGCGAGTCGGCGCGCAAATCAGGGGATTTGGAGCTCGCGCGCCAGCAGCTCGAGCGTTCGCTCGAGCTCAACCCGAACGCGCCAGAGACGTATGCCGCCCTGGCCCGCTTGCACGAGGCGCGGCAGGATTGGCAGGCGGCCATCCGCATCCTGCACCACGAGCTCGGGCTCGTCGACGCGGAGCAGCGCGTGGAGATCCTCTTACAGATCGGCGATCTTGCCGGAGGCAAGCTGAACGACCACGGCTACGCCGGACAGAACTACCTGGCGGCGCTCTCCGAACGTCCGAACGACCGCAAGGTGCTGAACAAGCTCATGCAGCTGTACAGCAGCGCGAAGGACTGGCCGCGGCTGCTGGACATCGTGCTCCGGCTCTCCGATCTGGTGGACGAGCCGCAGCAACGCGCCAAATACCTGCACACCGCCGGAAAGCTCGCCGCCAAGGAGCTCGGGGACGTCCGACGGGGCGTCGAGCTGCTCACCCACGCGGTCGAGCTCGATCCCAAGAACTCGGCCGCCCTCAACGAGGCGATCGAGCTGCACCGTCGCGCCGGGGATCACGAAGGCGTGAAGGAGCTGCTCAAGCAGCGGATCACCATCGCCTCCGAGGCCGGGGATCGGCCGACGTTGCTCGCCAGCTTGCACCAGCTGTTCGACACCTACTTGCACCACCTGAACAAGCCGGACCAAGCGGTGGCCGTGCTGGAGTCGGCGCAAGAGCTCGATCCCACTCCCCAGCGCGCCGCAACTCTCCGGAAGCTGTACTTGTCGGACCCCGAGCGGCACCTCGACAAGGCGGCGGCGGAGTTGGCCAAGGAGCTCAAGAACTCGCCGTTCTCGCCCGAGCCGTACCAGCAGCTGCGGCGCATCTACACCGAGGTGCGCCAACCGGACGCTGCCTGGTGCGCCTGTCAGGCGCTCTCGGTCCTCGGCCGGGCGACCCCTGACGAGCTCAAGTTCTACGAGCGCATGCGCAGTGAAGAAGCGGCGCCCGTGCAGTCGGTGCTCGACGAGGGCGATCTGATCGAGCTCATCATGCCGCCGGAGACGGACACCGTGCTGACGTCGGTCTTCGCGCTGATCGCCCCAGCCGTGGTCGCCGCGCACGGCAAGCCGCTGGAGGCCTTTGGGCTGACGCCGGAGCACCGCCTCGAGTTCGAGACCTATCCGTACGGCAGCGTCTACTCGCTGCACTATGCCGCCCAGGCGCTCGGCGTCGCCGAGCCGCCCTTCTTCCAGGATCCGTCGAACGACGGCGGCCTCGAGTTTCTGCACACCGTCGTCCCCTCCGTCTTGATCGGACAGGCGGCGCTCGAGTCCCAGCTCTCGGCGCAGGCCAGCGCGTTCCAATCTGCGCGGCTCATCACCTACTTTCACCCCGGCCTCTACGTTCGACAGGTCGTGCCGACGGCGAGCGGCTTGAAGGCCTGGTTGTTCGCGGCCATCAAGGTCGTCAACCCCGCGTTCCCCCTCACGCCCGACGTCGAAGGTCCGGTGCGCGAAGCGGGCACCGTGCTGGTTCAGCATTTGAACACCCAGCGGCGCGAGCACCTCACCCGAGCCGTGACCCAGCTGCTGAAGACCAGCCCGGCGCTGGATCTGAAGCGGTGGATGCACAACATCGACGCGACCGCCGATCGAGCGGGGTTGGCGCTGTGCCACGATCTGGCGACGGCCGCCGGTCTCGTTCGTCAGCCGGACCGGATCTCGACCTCGCTGTCCAGCGAAGAGCGGCTGGTGAACCTGGTGACCTACTCGGTCAGCAGCCAGTACCTGAAGCTCCGGCGACGGCTCGGCATCGCGGTCGACTCCTGAGTCAGCGAGCCCCGATGCCGCGACGCGCCCGGCCCGACCTCGGTCGGGCCGCGGGCGTTTCAATCGCAAAAGAACGGCGCTGCGGGGCATCCCGCTACACCGCACACTGACGGCGTCGACGGCTGTGGCGTCGCGCAGCGTGCGCTCGACGCAGCCAAACGAGGGGGCGGGCGAACCCTCCGCCGCGGCGAGGCCTTTTCGGAGGCTGGGCGTGCTCGCACGAGCCTTGCAGCGCCGCCGCTGCGTCCGCGTCGACGCGCGCGGCCGTCATCACCTCCTTCAACCTCCACCGATGCAAGAGGAGACGCCTCAATGCGTACTTCACGAACCTTCTTGGCTGCGCTGCTGGTCTTCGGCTGCAGTGAGTCCGACCCGGCTCCCGGTCCCGGCAATCCGACCAGCAGCGGCCCCGATGCGGGCTACGGCGACGCCGGTCCCCAGATCCCGATCTTGCAGGGGGGCAGAACGGTTCGCGTCCTCCCCGGCAACCCCGGGCTGGTGGGCATCACGTCGGACGAACACCTCATCACCCGCGACGGCACGCTGATCATGGCGGCCCCGCTGGTCGAGGGCGCCAAACCGACAACGATCGTCGACACGGGGCGGGTGGTGCTCATCCGAGGCAGCGTGGTCTTCGTTTGGAGCGACGTGGACTACGAGACGGGTCTCGGCGAGCTGTTGGTCTGGAGCGCCGCTGGAGGCGCGCACGCGCTCGGGCGTGCGCCGTTCGCGGAGGACTCCGTCGCCGCGAGCGACGACGGGCGCTGGGTGATGTATCTGCAGAACACCGACGAGACCACGGCAGACCTGGTCATCAGCGACGTCAACTTCCAGGCGCCACAGACGCTGGTGTCCGGCATGGGCCGCGGCGGCCAGGACACCTGCCGCCCCAACTACCGTTTCGTCGGTGACCGCGCGTTCGTCGCCTGGTGCCCTCCGGGCAGCCGTGACGGCGCCTTTCAGCGCTTCCTGCCGCCCAGCGGCGGCGGCCCCTGGAGCGCGGAGATGATGGCGCAGGCGATCCAGCCGCGCTGGGACTCCGATCAGACGGGTGACCGCGTGATCTACATCACCAACGGGTCCCAAGCCATCTTCGTCGACGGCAAGGACAGCGTCGAGGTGGACAACAGCGTGGGCTGGGCCACCCTGCTGCCCGACGGCTCGGCCGCCCTCTACCGCGTGGGCGACCAGCTGCGACGGTCGCCGCTGCCCGAGGTGGATCCGGAGCCCGTCGTGACCACCAACTTCCGCCTGCCGGTCGCCTTCACCCCTAGCTACGACCACGTCGTCTACTCGACCGCCGTCGTCTACGAAGAAGGGGAGCGGCGCGATCTGTACCTGGCCGACACGACCGGGTTCAACCCGCAGCCGCTCATTTTGGCGAGCGACCCCAGCGCTCGCTTGCCGGCGGTCCCGATCACCACCGACGGCGGCTGGCTCCTGTACTACGACGAGCTCAGGACCCGCGCCGAGGGGGCCACGCTGAACGCTCGTCGCATCGGCAGCGAGGAGAGCCTCTCGTTTCCGAATGTGTACGACGCGAAGGTGGCCCGCGACGGCCTGGTGGTGATCAGCGACAACCGCAGCAACCCGGATCAGTGGCCGGTGGTGGCGGATCTCAAGCTCTTGGATCTGTCGGCCGACGCAGGCGTCGCCATGATCGAAGAGCGGGTCATCGACGGCAGCGCCTTCTTCGTCGGCCCGCACGGAGACCGGGTGATCTACCTGCGCTCGGGCGTCGACGCCGAGGGCAATCAGGACCGCGACGCGCAGGGCGTCTACATGATGGTCCTGCCCGACGCCGACGATTGAGTGCCACGGGCCTTCGAGAGCAGAAGAGGCCCGCCGAAGGCGG
>JAEZYZ010000267.1 GCA_023418705.1 Pseudomonadota bacterium
GCACAGGACCGGGAGCGGGCGGCAGCACGTCGGGCGGCGCCCCTGGCGCCGGCGGTGCGGCCACCGGCGGCTCGGCCGGGAGCGCTCCGGGCGGCGGTGACGACGAGGGTTGCGGCTGCCGGGCAGCCGGCAACGACGGCGCCTCGACGCGCTGGTTCGCCGTGTTCGGCGCCGCCGCGACGGCCCTGTTCGGCCTGAGGCGCCGGCGCCGTCAGAGGTAGACGTAGCGCCACGGCGACATGTCGAAGTGAAGGTGGTCGCGGTGGTCGGGCCGAGCCGGTCCGATCATGACGCGGAAGGTGTCATCTTCGGAGAGCCGCTCGGTCAGCAGGCGTAGAAAGCGCGCGTGCACGGTGGCGGCCGCCGGTTTCTCGGCGCCCCAGTGCTGGAGCACCTTCACCTGAAAAGCGCCCTTCAAATGCTTCGGGACGCCTTCCGGCAGCGCTTCGTCGCGCGCCGCTGGCCCGAACTGGAAGCCGGAGACGTCCACGGCGTTGCCGAGCGCGTGTTCGCTCAAGCGGTGGCTGCGGGTGCGCGACTTGCGGCAGCTGAAGGCGCCGAAGTGCTGGATGCGGCGCGGCTCTCGCCCGTACACCTCCTTGGCGGTCTCGACTGCCAGCCGCTCGAAGCGTTCCAGGCGCTCCTGGAACGCGGGGTCTATCTTGACCGCGCCGCGGAAGCGCAGGTGCGTGCCGGGGTAGTCGACCATGGCCTCGGGGGCGCAGCTCAGAGCTTCCTCTGGGTCGTCGACGAAACGCTCGACCGCATCGAGGGGATAGGGGTCGCCGCGCAGCGCGTTCCAATGCGCCAGCAACGCGGCGCGTGAGAGGGTCGGGAGCGGGGCTGCGCTGGTCGCGGCGGTCGCCCCGACCGCCGGCGGGTCGTTCGCAGGTTGGGAGACGGCCGAGCTCGGCTGGCCGCGCTGCTCGATCGCAGACGGTCTGCTGGCGCACGCCCCGGGCAGCAGGGCCAATGCCGCCGCCCAGCCGAGCGTTCGGCGAGCGATTGAGAGTCCGGGCCATCGACGCATGACCCAGGTCGATGACGCTAGTTCGGCTGTCGTTAAAACTGTGCGTCGGTCCGCGGGCGCCCCGGATATTCCCGGGGACCGCTGAAGCGAACCGCTCGAGCTCAGCCTGCCGAGCTGCGGGTCATCCCGCCGATGACTTCGGTGGCGCGTCGGCTCACGCGCCCGCCTGGACGGGCCGGTGGCCCCGCATGTGGAGCCCGCGGCGGATGGGCAGGACCAGCGCCAACCCGAGCCCGAACACCAGGTGATAGGCGAAGAACCATGCCTGGCTGATCAGCGAATAGAGGATCGGGTTCGCCCAGGGCAGCACGAAGTAGGTCATGATCACGAACACGGCGACCCCGAAGAGCAGGGCGGCGGCCAGCTCCGCACCTGCGGAGACGCCCTTCGGCAGCAACGCCGCGAACAGGATGCCGAACAGCGCGCCGAGCACGCTGTGAATCGCCAACCCGAGGATCACGGCCCCCAGCCCTGCGGAGAGCCCGCCGGTGCCGAGGAAGACGGCCGAAATAGCCTTCGGCAAGCCCCAGAACCCGAGACCCCGCGCGGCCCAGACGATCATCCCGAACAGCAACATGATCATCGCCGACACGATGCCCGCGATGACGCCAGGCCCCCAGATATCCCGCGAGTCGGGCCGTGTCTTCACCCGTCGAATGTCTCTGGTTGCCGTCGCCATGAGCTCCTCCTCGGGGGGTCGGATGAGCGTGCGGCGCCGGGTGCAACCCTGGGCAGCGGGTTGACCCTGGCGCTGTCGCCTACGGGAAATCACGATGCGCGATCCGTGCCAACCGACCGCCTCGAAAATGCCTGGAGTTTCGCGGGGAAAACGCGCTGCGGCGGGGAGCTGTAGGGCCTTGGCCGAGGCAGTCTAGGGGACCGGCTCGCCCCATTGAGGCATTCGTGCTTCTGGTCCGCGGCTCGTCGGAGCGGCCGGCTGAGCGGTGCCTTCTTGTGCTAGAGAGCGGCTGCCGCTGCGCTTGTGGGCCGCCGGTCCCAAGGAAACCCACGCAGCGCCAGAAAGCCAGATGAGCGGACATTCGAAGTGGGCAACGATCAAACGTAAGAAGGGCGCGCTCGACGCGGCCCGGGGCAAAGTGTTCACCAAGTTGATCCGGGAGATCGTGACCGCAGCGCGCGTTGGCGGTGGCGGGGATCCTTCCGGCAACGCCCGCCTGCGTAAGGCGATCGCCGACGCGAAGGCTCAGCAGATGCCCGCCGACACCATCAAGCGGGCGATCCAGCGCGGCACGGGGGAGCTGGATGGGGAGTCGTACGACGAGGTGCTCTACGAGGGGACGGGGCCGGGCGGAACGCTCTTTCTCGTGGAAGGCATGACGGACAACCGGAACCGAACCGCGGCGGAGCTCCGCAAGCTGTTCGAGAAGAACAACGGCAGCATGGGCGGCTCCGGAACGGCGCAGTGGGCGTTCGACCGGCTCGGCACCATCGTGCTCGAGAAGGCGCAGGTCAGCGAGGATCGCCTGATGGAGGCGGCGGTGGAAGCCGGCGCGGACGACTACCGCGACGAGGGCGAGGTGTGGATCGTCTACACCCCGGTCGAGGATCTCGATCGGGTCTCGACGGGGCTCGAACAATCCGGGCTGCCGGTGCAGGAGAGCAAGATCGCCTTCGTCCCCAAGACCAAGAAGGTCGTCACCGGTCGCGACGCGGAGGTGTGCTTGCAGCTCGCCGAGGCGCTCGACGACCACGACGACGCCCAGAACGTGTTCTTCGACTTCGACGTGCCCGAGGAGGAGCTGAAGCGGATCGCGGGCTAGCGAGCTCCGTCACCCGAGCCCGGGCCAGCGAAACTGGGCCACCGAGAAGTAGGTGAAGGCGGCGTGAGAGATCATGACCGGCGGCAGCCGCCCGGTCAGGTGCGCCAGAAAGCTCCACACGATGCCGCAGCCGAGCGCTCCCACGAACAGCAGCGGGTTCGGGCCGGCGACGGGATCGGCTAGCGTGAACACGGTCGGCAGCAGCGTCAGTCCGTAGAGCAACGCGGAGAGCGGCCACGCCCGTCGAGACCCCACGCGCTCCTCGAGCGCCGACAGCGCGTACCCTCGCCAGACCAGCTCCTCGAGCAGGCTGACCGCCACCACCGCGACCATCACCAGGCTCGAGCGCTGGATGAGCTCGGCGTCGCCGATCTGCAGGTAGATATGGACCATCCAGGCCTGCTGCGGTGTCCCGGCCGGTGCCAACACGGAGCGCGCGGCCCACGAGGCCACGAGCAGCGCCGCGGCGCTGACCGCGCCGATCGATAGATCCCCCCAGCGCGGGCTGAGGCGCTCGCGCAGCGTGCCGTCTTGCCAGAGCAGGTAGGCGGCGGCGGCGCCGAGCACCGAGTAGGTGCCGAGCAGGATGAGGTACATGCTGCTGCTGCCCGCCAGGGGTGGCCGGACGGCAGCGGCCATGGCAGCCGCGGCGGCGAGCGCGAAAAGAGCGATGACCTTGATCATTTGAGCTCGCTGAAGCGGCGGTCCAGCCAGTCGAGCAAGCGCTCGGCGAGCGCGGCCTTGGCCATCGTGTCGAGCGGCTCGATGTGGTCTTGAGCGACCAGCGTCGCTCGATCGTCGTCGCGTCCGAAAGAGTCGTCGGCCAGATTGGCGACGACGAGGTCTACCCGCTTGGCGTCGAGCTTGCGGCGCGCGTAGTTGATCATCGCCTCGTCGGTGTCCGCCTCGACGGCGAACCCGATCAGGACCGGGTGCTGACCCCGTCGCGCATGCCCGACCTCCGCCAGGATGTCCGGGTTCGGGCGCAGCTCGATCGACATGTTGTCTTCGTTGCGTTTCAGCTTGGTGGCGTGCAGCTCCGCCGGCCGGTAATCGCCCACCGCCGCCGCCATCACCAGCGCGTCGGCGTTGGCGAGGTCGAGTCCCAGCGCCTGCCAGACGGCGCCGCGCATCGCGACGGCGCTGCGAACGTCCACGCGGGTGACGCCGAGTGGCGTGGTGAGCGAGCAGGGCCCCGCGATCAGCGTCACCCGAGCGCCCCGTGCGGCGGCACGCTCGGCGACGGCGAAGCCCATCTTCCCCGATGACCGATTGCCGATGAAACGCACCGGGTCGATGTCTTCCACCGTGGGCCCGGCCGTGACCACCAGGTGACGCCCGCGGAGCTTGCCCTGGGAGAGCCTGGCCACGACGTGGGACAACACCACCTCCGGCTCGACCATGCGCCCCATGCCGACGTCGCCCGAGGCCACCTCACCCTCGACGGGCCCCACGATTTCCACCCGATCGTCCTGGGTCAAGCGCTCCACGTTGCGCTGCACCGCCGGGTGCGCCCACATGTGCGGGTGCATCGCGGGCGCGACGAGCACCGGCACGGAGCCCGCCGAGAGCGCGAGCGCCGCGGTGAGATCGTCGGCGCGCCCGGTGGCGAGCCGAGACAGCACGTCGGCGGTCGCGGGCACGATCAACACGAGGTCGCTGGCGGCGGCGAGATCCACGTGGACCTCACCGCCGGCCGGCGCGAACATGTCCGTGAGGACCGGCTTGCCGCTCAGCGCGGCAAAGGTGGCCGCGCCGACGAACTCCGTGGCCCGGGCGCTCAAGACCACCGTGACGTCGGCGCCCTCCCGCCGGAGCAGGCGCAGCAGCAGCGCCGCCTTGTACGCCGCCACGCTGCCGGTGACGCAGAGCACGATGCGCTTGTTGGAGAGCCGCGTCGGGGAACCGACGGTGAGAGGGGCGGGAGCGTCGACCATCTGTGGGGGCCGATCTTAGAGCCCGTTGTCGCGGCTCGGACCAAACAAAAAAGACAAGGCGCGCTCCGATCGCTGGCATTTCGGGCCAGCGACGCGCCTTTCAGCGACGACTGGGGCAGCACGCCGGGGCGGCCGAGCGTGCGCGAGGCGCGAGGCGCGTCACCCCGATCCAGCTGCGGGCGCTCGCGAGCGGTTGACGGAGACGTACGGATTGCCCGGCTCGAAGAATCGCCAACGCCGCTCCGCCCAGGATCCGGCGTAGTCGATGCCCACCCGCGGCGAGCGCGCCACCTTCACCGCCGGCGCGTCGAGCAGCACCAGATCGCCAAAGGTCAAATCTCGCCCGTACTGCGCGCGATCGATGCCGAGGGCCTGGCAGAGCTTGCCGGGGCCGTTGGTCAGCTCGCGCCGGCCGGCCGCGACGCCGCGGCGGGTGGCCATCAGCTCCCGACCCCAGAGCGGCTCGATCGCCCGCACCAACACGGCCTGCGGCTCGCCAACCTGCCCCGTCACCAGGTTGAAGTTCCAGTGCATGCCGTAGACGAAGAAGACGTAAGCGTGTCCGGCGGGTCCAAACATCACCTCGGTCCGGGGCGTGCGGCGCCCGCCGTAGCTGTGGGCCGCGCGGTCCTCCGGTCCGCGATAGGCTTCGGCCTCGACGATGCGTCCCGCGGCTTCCCCCGCTTCGGTTCGGTGCACCAGGATTTTCCCAACGCACTCGCGCGCCACCGTGAGGACGGGGCGCGCGTAAAACTCTCGGTCGAGCACCCTGCTCCGATCAGTAGCCAAGCAGCGAGCCCACCTGAAACACGGCGAGGCTCATGACATAGGCGAGCCCGGTCATGTACGCGAACACGAAGGCCGGCCAGCGCCAGGTCTTGGTCTCCCGGTGGACCACCGCGAGCGTGCTCATGCACTGACAGGCCAGGGCGAAGAAGACGAGCAGCGACAACCCCGTCAGCGGGCGATAGGCGGGCTGGCCGTCGGCCCGTGCCTCTCGGCGGATCTTCTCGCGCAGCGGCTCCACGACCTCCTCAGCGTCGCCGATGCCGTACACCAGGCCCATCGTCGACACGAACACCTCGCGCGCGGCGAACGCGCCGATCAGCCCGACGCCGATCTTCCAGTCGAAGCCGAGCGGCGCGATGGCAGGCTCCAGGGCCTTGCCGAGCCGTCCTCCAAAGCTGTTTTCGATGGCGGGACTCTGGGGCGCCGCCGCGGTCTCGGCCGCGACCGGTGCGCCGACGGCCGCCTCGACCGCTGGCGGCGTCCGCGGAAACGACAGCAGGGCCCAGAGCGCGATGGTGCAGACCAAGATCACCGTGCCTGCCTCGCGAAGAAAGACCGCCGACCGCTCCCACATCAACTTGAGGATCGCGCCGAGGCTAGGGAGCCGGTACGGGGGCAGCTCCAAAATCAACGCCACGCGCCGCCCGCGCACGGCGGTGCGCCCGAGCACGGCCGCAGCGATCAAGGTGATGCACACCGAAAACACGTACATCCCCACCATCAAGAGGCCCTGCACCGGCACCCAGCCGAACAGCGCCATCGGCGGGAAGAGCGCCGCGATGACCAACGTGTAGACCGGCAGCCGCGCCGAACACGTCATCAGCGGGATCACCAGCATCGTCAGCAGGCGGTCACGCTGGCGCTCCATCGTGCGGGTGGCGAGGATGGCGGGCACCGCGCAGGCGAACCCGGACAGCATCGGCACGAACGCGCGGCCATGCAGGCCGAGCGAGCGCATGATGCGGTCCATCAGGTAGGCGACCCGAGCCATGTACCCGGAGTCTTCGAGCAGCCCAATGAAGAAGAAGAGCAGCAGGATCTGCGGCAGGAAGACCACGACGTTGCCGACACCGCCGATGATGCCCTCGCTGACCAGATCCCGCAGGATCCCGTCGGGGAAGGTGTCCAGCACCAGCGCCTGCAGCCAACCGACGCCAGCTTCGATCGCGCCGATGGCCGGATCGGCCCACGTGAACAGGGACTGGAAGACCAGCAACATCAGCGCCAGGAACGCGACGAAGCCGAGCACCGGGTGGAGGAGCAAGCGGTCCATCCGCTCCGACAGCTTGTGCTTGTGCGGGTGAGCCTCGACCCGGCGGTAGAGATCGGCGGCGGCGGCATCCAAGAACGCGTAGCGCGCCGTGATGATCTCGCGATCGAGATCGCGGCCCGGCGCCTCCGCGTGCGCGCGGCGACACCGCTCCCGCAGATCGCCGGAGACCTGAAGCTCATCCTCGTCGTCGAGGCTCGTGAGCGCCCAAAGCCCGAGCGCGCGCTGGCGCTCGACGCTGCCCTTCATCTCGGCGGGCAGCGCGTCGGCGACCTCGTCGACGACCCTTCGGAGCGAGGGGGGGTAGCGAACCTCGACGCTGCCGACCGGGGGCCGGGCGAGCGCGCGACGGACGGCGTGCTTCAGCTCGCCGATACCCTCGCCCTGGCGCGCGTTGGTGACGACTACGGGAACGCCGCCGAACAGCCTCGACACGGCCTCGGGGATGGGCGGGTTGTCCTCGACCTCGTCCATCATGTTCAAGGCGATGACGATCGGCACCCTGAGCTCGACCAGCTGCAGCGCCAGGTAGAGGTTGCGGGTGAGCTGGCCGGCGTCCACGACCAGGACGATCAACGTTGGCGAAGGGTGCCCTGCGAGCCCGAGCGCGGCGTTGAGCGCGATCTGCTCCTCGGCCGAGCGCGCGCACAGCGAGTACGTCCCGGGCACATCGATCAGCTCGATGTCGGCGCCGTCGTCGCCCGGGAGCGTCACGCTGCCAGAGCGGCGCTCGACCGTGATGCCGGGATAGTTGCCGACCCTGGCCTTTTGCCCCGTCAGGCGGTTGAACAGGCTGGTCTTGCCAACGTTGGGGTTGCCCACCAGGAGCACGACGGGGCGTTCACCTGGCAGGCGGTCGGCGGAGGGTGGCGCCAGCGTCTCCGCCGCGTTCACTGCGAGCTCCGCGCGCCGGCGAGCGCGCTCCGCGCGAGCGGGATGGCTCGCTCGGCGCGCGGCTCACCGGCGAGCCGCACCTCCACCGAGGCCGCCTCGGCGCGGCGAATCGACAGGCTGCAGCCGCGCACCAAGAGCTCGAGCGGATCGCCGAGCGGCGCTCGACCGATCAACTGAAGGCGTGTGCCCGGTACCAGCCCAAGCTCCATCAGCCGCCGGCGGAAGGCACGCTCGCCGCCGATGCCGTCGATCATCACCAGTTGGCCCACTGTCGCGTCCGCGAGCGTCATCGCCTGCCTCGAGTTACCTGGGGGAGGGTAGCTCAAGTGAAAACGGTTTTCAATTTCACCGGTGCCTTGCGGCGACGGAAATCAGCCGAGCTCCGCCCGGTCGGGCTCGGCGAGCAGGCGTTTTCGGGCGAGCGCGATGCTCTCGGCGAACTGGGGGCTGTCCGGCGGGCTCGGCAGGACCCGCAGCACCTGGGTCAGCTCCGAGAGCATTTCCCGCGCGGATCGGGGCCGGCGCCCCGGGTCGCGCTCGAGCGTCCGGTGCACCAGCTGTGTCAGGCCGACCGGCAAGTCTGGACGTCGCATGCCGATGAGCGGCACGCGGGCCTCGCGGACGAGCTTGATCACGCCGAGGTCCGTGGCCGAGTCGAACAGGCGCTCACCCGCCAGCGCCTCCCACATCACGACGCCCAGGCCGAAGAGGTCGCTCTGCGGGCTCGGCGGATCCCCCAGCAACAGCTCGGGCGCCAGGTAGCTGAGCTTGCCCTTGACGATGTCCGGACGCGTCATGCGGCTGCGGTCCATCGCGCGCGCCATGCCGAAGTCGGCAAGCTTCGCGATGCCCAGCTCGTCGAGCAGGATGTTGGGGGGCGTCACGTCGCGGTGCAGCACCTGGGCGAGCTGGCCGTGGGCGTCGCGGCGGTTGTGGGCCGCGTCCAGCGCTCGCAGCGTGTCGGCGATCGCCAGCGTGACCAGCGGCCAGGGAGTCTTCTCCCCTGCCAAGCCGAAGGCGCGCAGGTAGTCGCCGAAATGCAGCCCCTCGACCCACTCGGTCACCAGATAGTGCGAGCCGTGCTCGTCGATGCCGAAGTCATGGATCTGGACGATGTTCGGGTGGCGTAGGGCGGCACAAACGCGCGCCTCCTCCACGAACATTTGCACCACCTCGCCGTGGTTCATGAACCCGGGATCCATGCGCTTGATCGCCACCACGCGCTGAAAGCCCGCCGCGCCGTGAGTGTGCCCGCGCCACACGACCGCCATGCCGCCCCGGCCGACGCGTTCGATGAGCTCGTATTTGCGATTCAGGAGCTTGCCTGGGCGATCTTCGGGCTGGCTGGGCATGGGTTGGCTGGGCATGGGCAGGGGCGGGCGGGACGTCGCCGGAGCGTACTTCAGTTCTGGCGAAATTCTTCGCAATTTCGTCCCATGACGCGTGTCGGGGTGTGGCGCATCGCCGCGGTCGTGACGGCCTACAGAAATGCCGGCGTGGATTGGCGCGTCGGCGGTTCTGGTACGCCGAATGCAATCGCAGTGGAGTGTGCGTCATCCGAATTCACCGTGACCCGACGGGGCGTTCCCCGCTCCAGCCCGCCAAGTCACCTTAGCCCGAGGGGCAGCCGTGAAACGACCGAATCTTCGCTTGATCTCATCACGGGCCGGCAGCAGTGGCTCGACGCTCCTTCCTTTCCGCGATCAGGCCTTGCGCGACGTGCTGATGGGCGCGTTCGCGGCGGCGAGCCCGGCCGCGTCGTCGCGCCTGGTGCTGCGGCTCGAGTCCTTGCCCAAGGATCCCGAGGACGCGCTCATCAGCGTGGACGCGGTGTACCACGGTCCGCTGCGGACGCAGGGCGCATTGACGGTGCGCGTGCGCCGTCCGCCGCTGCCGCCCGCCACGGCCGCCCGCGTCGCGGCGGCGGCGCTCGAGCAGTTCGGCGACCTGACCTTCACCAGCCTCAGCGCCTGGCGCTCGGGTGAGCGCGACGCGAGCGACACCTTCGACGTGACGATCAGCTTCCCCCACGTGCTGCCGTTCGTGTCGCGGAACTGGCTGATCGTGCCGCCGTTGCTGTCGGCGGACGAAGCGCGCCTCTACAGTCGTCTCCTGCACGTGCTCGGGGTGGCGCATCGGCGCTACGGGACGGATTTTCGCTTCTCCTCCCTGCAGCTGCGCGGCAGGCTGCAGCCCACGGCGCCGATCGCCGCGTTCCGTGCCGCGCTCGAGGGGGAGCTCGATGCTGCCCTGTACGCCGCGGCGCTGCCAGTGACCCAGTCGATGCGGATCGAACAGGTGGCGCTGCCCTCGGGCAACGGGCACCTCGACTGCGTGCTGAGCCGGGGTCTCAGCTCGAGCTACACCTGCGGCCCGGAGGACGCCGACGAGATGCAAGGTTTCCTCGAGCGGCATCTGGACGTGAAGTTCGTGGGCCGGCTCTGGCGCGCGACGAGCAGCAGCATCGGCACGCCCCTGCGGGCAGCTCAGCAGCCGCGCTCCCAGCCTCGGCCGAGCCAGCCGACGCCGACGCCGGCGCCGCCGGGACGGCCAACCCAGCGCACCGGCCGCACAGCGCCGGGCGCAGCTCGCGGGCCGAGCGTTCCCACCCGGGGCGCCAAGGTGATCCCGCTCTCCCGAGCGCGGCGCCCACGCGGCGGAGGCTCCATTTCGTGAGGCCCCCCGCTCTCCGTGCCGCGACGAGCGCCGGCGCGTCGGGTGACAAGGGCCGGCGCTGGCGTACGCTTGTCGCGTCGTGAGCGGTCCCTTGCGTTTGCTCGTCTATGATCGCACCTGCACCGGGAGCTCTGGGCGCTTCGGTCTGTCCCACGTGTGGGCCGCGGGGGCCCGGCTCTATCGAGCCCGCGGCAGCATCGACGCCTGCTTCGCGGCGTCCGGTTGGGCCGAGGCGCTGCGCTGGCTCTGCAGCGTCGAGCCCGGGCGCCCGATCGGCATGGTCCAATTTTGGGGCCATGGCAAGTGGGGGGAGGCGCGCGTCGGCGCCGAACGACTCCACGCGGGCGTGCTCCAGCCCGGCCACCCGTGGCATCCAGAGCTCGCGCGCTTGCGCGAGCGGTTTATCATCGATGAGGATGATGGGCTGTGGTGGTTTCGGACCTGCGAGACCCTCGGCGCGCGGCGCGGTCAGGAGTTCGCGCACGCTTGGTCACGGTTTTTCGGGGTCTCGGTCGCGGGTCACACCTATGTGATCGCCGACTGGCAGAGCGGCCTACATCTGCTCACGCCGCGCGCCGAGCCGGCGTGGTCTCCAGAGGAAGGCCTGCTTGAAGGCACAGCGGAACGCCCCAGAAGGGCGCGCTGGTCGACGCCTTGGGCGCCCCGCACCATCCACTGCCTGCAGAGCGTGATCCCAGCGCGTTGCCGCGCCGCCGATCATCCATGAGAGGGATGTAGTCGCGCGGGCGCGTCTCGTTTCCGCTGCGCGCACACGCGCTCACGCGCCGGAACCTACGAGTGTTTTTGCGCCCCGTTGCCTGAAAGAAACGGTAGTCTTTTGTCCTATGGGGAATCTCATTTTTATGGACCGCCATGTCGTGTCTGCCGGTGTGTGGACGCTCGTCTTCGCGGCGCTCGGGAGCGGCTGCTCCGCGATGGCCAACGGTGAAGGCGCCAACCCGCCGTCGCTGCAGCCCGCCGCGGGCACGCTGGAAGCGCACGAGCTTCCGGCCGAGACCGGCCCGTGGTGGGAAAGCAAGGACCCGTGTCCCGAGGGCGCGGCGCTGAAGGGGGGCGAGCCCCCGCAGGCCGAAGCCATCTGGTGCGAGCGCGGGGACGGCGAGCTGCACGGGCCGCGCACGTCCTTTCACCCGAACGGCCAGCGCGCGAAAGAAGTCACCTTCCGGAGCGGCAAAGAGGAGGGGCGCCTGATCGCGTGGCACGACAACGGCCAGGTCGCCGAAGAGGCGATCTACCGGCAGGGCCAGCTCGACGGACGCCGGACCACCTATTATCGCAACGGACAAAAGGAAAGCGAGGGAACCTACCGCGGGGGCGCCGAGAGCGGCCGCTGTCTGCGCTTCGACGAAGAGGGCGGACAGAAGGTCTACGAGGCAGAGTTCCGCGAAGGCAAACCGCACGGGGTGACCGTGCGCTACTACCCGAGCGGCAAAAAGCAGGAAGAGATCGAATACCGCAGCGGGATCCGCCACGGCAACTTCGCCAGCTTCCATGAGAACGGGCAGAAACACTACGAGGGCAAGTTCGCTCGCGATCAAAAGGTCGGGATGTGGCGCTCGTACTTCGAGGACGGTAAGAAGCGCGAAGAGGTCGAGTTCGTCGGCGGTGTTCAGGAGGGGACGTACACCCGCTGGCACGCCGGGGGCGCCAAGGAGATCGTCGGTCAGTTCTCCAGCGGGAAGAAGCACGGCACCTTCTCGACCTTCGACGAGCAAGGCAACCTCACCAAAACCGAAGAGTACAAGAAGGGTCGTCTCATCCGAACCCGCAAACACTAGCCGCCGCGCTGAGCGCGCCCGCCGAGCCGCCGCACCGGGCGGGGCGCGCGCCGCCTGGCGTTGACCGCGCTCCGGCGCGTGCCCACCTTCGAACAGCATGGCGCGACGAGCTCGGCGGGTTTGCCTCGATTGCCGGGCCGTGCTGCCCTCGGAAGCGGCGCGGCGCCGGCATCGCCACGGCGCAGCCTGCAGGGTGCGGATGCTCGAGAGCTATTGTCCCGACTGCCAGCTCGAGGCCAAAAGTCGCGCCGAGCTCGAGTGGCACCAGGCATCGGGCGAGTGCCGGCTGCTGATCGAGCCCGAGTGAGCCCACCGAACCCGGGAGCCCGACGCCGGTGGTGCTCGAAGCGTGAACGAACGGACACGCCCCGGCCGCAGCTCGCACGGTTTCTTGCGGACGCGCAGGCGCTCGGCGCTGGCACGCCCGGTGCTTTGGGGCCGGGCGCCTCATGCACCCGCTCTTGCTTGTCGCGTTCACGCTTTGGTTTGCGGCGTGTGTTCCCGTCGTCACGCCTCCCGCTCGCGTGCGGGCAGCGGTCGGGCCCACCTTCGGCACCGACGCCCGGGGACGCCCGGTCGATCGAGTGCTCGCGCACGGCGCCATCGCCTTTCACCCGCTTCAGCTCGTCCCCGACGCCTCCCGCGGGCCTCTCGACCTCGGACTTGGCTACCAACTCCAGGGGGTGCAGGGCGACGCTCGACCGGTGGGCGTGGACGCGCAGCCGCCCGTCGACCCCGACCCGATCGCCGGTTCAGGTCTGGACGTGCACGGACCCGAGCTCGAGGTCGGCTTCTACCCTTGGCGTCCCGCCGTGGGAGGAAAACACCTGCAGGTCGGCGCCTTCGCCGCCAGCGAGCTCTTGTTGACCGACACCCCTGGGTCGCTCCTCGGCTATGGCGCGACGCTCGGCCTGGCCGTGGAGCTCGCCGACTACGGCTTTTATCCCGTCGCTCACAAAGACGACGACGCGAGCTACGTCGGCCTCGTCGGCGGGCAATGGGGCATGGGCCTCTACGCCGGAGCCAACCTGCGCGACATCGGACAGGGCCGCTACTACGCCGTGACCATCGGCGTCAGCGGCCGGATCCCGTTCTCCATCGGCGTCCTGTGCTGCATCGACCCCACCGAGCGCAAGCGTCGAAAGCGGCGCTAGGGAGCGAGGTGTATTGGCATCCGCCCCGAGCTTGCTATACCCGAGGCCCAACGGCCCCTTGGCGGAATGGCAGACGCGGGGGATTTAAAATCCCCTTCCCTAACGGGAGTCCCGGTTCGAGCCCGGGAGGGGCTACCTGGCAGCCCGGTGCCTCAGAGCAGCGTGTAGACCAGATTGAACGACGTCAGCAGGTCGAGCTCTTCGATGCCGGGCAGCGGGTTGTTGTCGTACTTGAGCATGAAGGTGACGGCGGTCGAGAAGTTGCCGGCGATGTTCGAGGTGAGGACGGCGTCGTAGTTGAGGCGCCAGTTTTCGCTCTCGCCGCTCTCGACGCTCTGGATGTACTCGAGGCCGGTGTCGAAGCTGACCCGCTCGTTTAGCTTGTTGGTGTAGCCGACGAAGGCGCGGGCGCTGTGGCGGCTCTCGGTGCGGTCGAGGACCGTGCCCGCCGCTTCGGCCTCGGCGAGGTTTTCTTCCCGCCGCACGTCGAACTGGAGGTCGTAGCCGAGCTCGAACCAAAGCTGGTGCGCTGGAGCGGACATCACGTAGTAGGCGACGCCCGGATCCACGTTCAGGCGCAAGTCGAGGCCTTGGAAGCGATCGCGCCGCGCCGACACGCCCAGGAAGGCGGACCAGTGGTCGGCGAAGAAGTAGTCGTAGCGGAGCCGCCCCTGCAGGTTCAGGACCGTCGTTTCCATGTCGGCCTCGGTCGTGGCCGCGGCCTGGGCGAAGTTTGCCGCCAGGGCCCCGCCGAACTGGTGGTCCAGGCGGCGAACGCGCACCCGGGACGCGGCCGTGAGCGCGAGCTGCCGAGAGTTGCCGGAGGTGATGAGGCCGCCGGCCGAGATCTCGGCGACGGTGACTTCCTTCTCTTCTTCTTTGGCTTCGGGGGCGGTGAAGCCCTCGGAGGCGACGTCGGTCTTGCCGGCGCTGGCCGGGGCTGCCGCGGCGCGCGGGCTCTTGGGCAGGTCCTCTGCGCGGGCGGGGCCGACGCCGATGAAGACCGGGAGGGTGGAGCCAATGACCAGAAGCGCGAGGCGGCAGGGAAAACGCATGGAGGTCCTTTTGGGGAAGGGGCGGCGCGGCCGGAGAGGGAAAAAACCGGGCTTCAATACTCAGGTCGCCGTCGCGCCGCAATCGACAGCGGCTCGAAAAGCGATCGCGACCCTGCACATTCGAGTGACAGCTCGGAGCGCCGGTTTTATATGCGCGGGCATGCAGCCGCGAGTGCTCATCGTTGCGGGGTCGGACTCCGGCGGTGGCGCCGGCATCCAGGCGGACATCAAGACGGTGACCGCGCTCGGGGGCTATGCCGCCACGGCCATCACGGCCGTCACCGCCCAAAATACCCTCGGGGTTCACGGCGTCCTGCCGATCGATCCGGAGTTCATCGATCGGCAGATCGAGGTCGTCCTCGGCGACATCGGCGCCGACTGCATCAAGACCGGCATGTTGCACTCGGCGGCGGTCATCCGCGCCTTGGTCCGCCGGTGCCAGGCGAGCGGAGCCGGGATCCCGATCGTGGTCGATCCGGTGATGGTGGCCAAAGGCGGCGAGCGGCTCTTGCAGAAGGAGGCCATGGAAGCGCTCCTGACCGAGCTCTTGCCCATGGCCGCGCTGATCACGCCGAACGTCCCCGAGGCGGAAGCGATGACGGGGGTCGACGTGCGGTCGAGCGCGGATTTCGGCGTCGTCGCGGATCGGTTGCTGGCCATGGGAGCCGGCGCGGTGCTGATCAAAGGCGGGCACCTGGCGGGACCGACCGTGGTCGACGTCCTGCGCACCGGGGACGGGGAGGAGTACCGCTTCGAGGCGGAGCGGCTCAACACCCGGGCGACCCACGGCACCGGCTGCACGCTCGCCAGCGCGATCGCCTGCGGGATCGCCGAGGGGCTCACGCTGCAGAATGCCGTTGGCCGCGCGCACCGCTACCTCCTGGACGCCATGCGCAGCGCGCCCGGCCTGGGCCAGGGCCACGGTCCCCTGAACCACGCGCACCCGGTAACTGGGTTGCAAAAGCGACCCAAGGTTCCGCCCGGTCACACGGTCCATTGACCGTGGTGACTCGGCTCCTTGGCGTGCAGGGCAAAGGGGCGGCGCGGGGGTGGGGGCTCTTCGCCGGGGCTCTGGGAGCCATGGCCTGTGCGGGCCCTCCTCCCGCCGCCGAGCCGGATTGGCGTCATCAGCGGGAGCTCCGGGCGCCCCCCAAGCCAGGCAGCAGCATCACCCACACTCGGATGTGCGAGTGCCGGAGCTGTGATCCCGCCGCCTGCTGCGAGGGGACGGAGTACGAGGAGGCCCCCGCGGCCTGCCGGGACGACAGCTACGACGATTACGACTTCACGCAGGCCTGCGGTCTGTCCATCAAGAGCTGCAGCAGCCGCTGTTTTGCTCACGTCTGGCGGGTCCCGCAGAACGAGCCGTGCGACCCGCGGCCGAGCGTCTGCTGCGGCTGAGCCGCAGGGGCGCGGGCGGAGCCCGGGCTCTCGAACCAAGGACCTCGACGATTGCAGCCCTCCGCGCTTGCGCCCACACTCCCAGGCGTGTCGAGCGCGCGCGGCTGGGTAATGGCATGGTGGCTGGCGAGCGCCGGAGGCTGCGTCACCGATCACGACGCGCTCGCGCGGCGCCCGCCGGCGGACCCCGGCGGAGACGGCGACCCCCCCGGCGCCGGTGGTAGCGGAGCGACCGGAGGCCAGGCCACAGGAGGCTCCGACGCCGGCGGCGGGACCGGCAACACCGGGGCGGCGCCAACGGGGCCGAGCGAGCTCACGCTGGTGCACGGGCTCGCCGACGCGGAGCGCATCGCGTTCTGCTTCAGCGTCGCGGGCGAGCCCGTGGGCGCGCCGCTCCCCGAGGAGGGCCTCGGCTACGGCCAGAGCGTGGCCCTCGCCGCCATCGACGGAGCGGACTTCGAAGCGGACGCTGTGCTGCCGATCGTGATCGGGGGCGAGCTCGACCGCATCTCCGGGCTGGATTGCGAAGCCGCGTTGGAAGAGGTTGGCCGTTTTGCGCCAGCGCCCGACACGGGACTCGACGGCGGCGTCGGCGACGCAGGGGAGGGTGACGGAGGAGAGGGGGGTGCTGCCGGTGGCGGCGCCGCGGGAGCGGGCGG
>JAEZYZ010000280.1 GCA_023418705.1 Pseudomonadota bacterium
GCGGTAGACCGGGTCGGGGCGGCCGGGGCGGCGGCCGTCGTGACGACGACGACGATCGCTGGTGAGCTGGCAGGCGCCCGGCCATCGGAAAGGCGTCCCTGACCGGGACGCCGTTTTCTTAGGGGACCGCGGCTCAGCCGCGCAGGAGCACACCCTGCCCGCGCCACGGCGTGTCGAGTGATTTGAAGTGCAGCTCGTTGGCGCGAAACTCACCGTACACGCGATAGGCGATCCCCGGCTCGTCGTAGATGGCGAGCGTCAACGCATCACCGGCCGCGCTGATGATTTCGTAGCGGCGCTGAACGCTCACTCCGGCCCCTGATACCAGCATGGTCGTGCCGTCGAAGTGGACCTGCAGCGACCCAAACTGCGCGTTCAATAGGCCCTGGAGCATGGGCTCCAGCGGCGATTCGGGCTGAAATCCGCGCAGCGTCCACGTCCCCTGCAGCCGCTGGTTGGCCCGCTGGGACAGCTCGAGCGGCGTCGGGCTCTGCCGTGAGCCGCAGCCCGCCGCGGCCGAGCCCAGCGCCAAAGCAAAGACGACGGCGATCCGACGGGCACGTCCCCGAGAACCCTTCCTCATGAGCCGTTTCATAGCGCACCTTTCGCTTCCCAGCCGATTTTCGAACCCAAATCGCGCCTTCTCTCGCTGCCGATTTCGGAGCCACTGAAAACCACTGCCACGCGCTCGTCACCACATCTCGTCCGCACCGAGCCCGCACAATCGCTGAATCCCCGCTTGTGTCGAGGCCAAGCGACGGACTAGCCTAGTCGCCCAAAGCCCAAATCCATGTCGGAGGCAGAATGATGCTTGCAAAGTTCGTTTCGGGGTTGCTCCTCGTATCGGCGGTCGGGTGTGGTGGACCAGAGTACCCACCGGCCGATCCAACGCAGTCCAAAACGGCGATCAGCGCCGCGGAGGCCGTCGGTGCCCAGAGCGTTCCTCAAGCGGCCTTGCACCTGAAGATGGCCAAGGACCAGCTCTCGACCGCCGAAGCGCTGATCGCGGATGGCGAAAACGACGAGGCCTTCCTCGTGCTCCAGCGCGCGACGGTCGATGCCGAGCTGGCGCTGGCGCTCGCCCGTGAGGAATCCGTGAAGGGCGAGGCCAACGAAGCGCTCAAGAAGGTGGAGAAGCTCAAGAGGGGCGAGTGATGGCGGAACTCATCATGAAGAGAGGTCAGATGACAGGTTCAGTTCTACGACGTCAGCTCGGGGCGTTGGCCCTGGGTGGCTTCATTGCCGCGGGCTGCGGGGCCGCCGCTCCGTCGCAGGAGCTCGTCGACGCGCGCCGCACGTACGATGAGGCCAGGACCGGCAAGGCCGCTCAGCTCGTGCCCGACAAAGTGCTCGAGGCCAAGCAGGCGCTCGACCGCGCCGAAGCGGCGCACGAAGACGACGCGCAGTCGTTCAAGGAAAAGAGCATGGCGTACATCGCCCAGCGCAAGGCCCAGTTCGCGATCGCGTCGGCGGGCCAGGCGGAGGCGCAGCGACAGCTCCAAGCCTACGACGAGCAGTACAAGGAAGTGCAAGATCAGCTGCGCCGGCAGGCCGAGGCCTCCGCCCAGCGCACCGCCGACGAGCTGCGGCGCAATCAGGAGCGGTTGGCCCAGGTGCGCAAGGCGCTGGCCGAACAGGGCGACAAGCTGAGCAACCAGTCGCAAGCGCTCCAGCGGCAGGAAGCCGAGCTGGCAGCACGACAGGCGGAGCTCGAGAAGGAGCGCGCCGCTCGGCAGGAAGCCGAGAAGCGCCTGGCGGCGGCGATGAAGAGCCTCGAGGAGATCGCCCGCGTGAAGGAAGAGCAGCGCGGCCTGGTGATCACGCTCGACGGCGCGGTGCTGTTCACGACCGGCAAGTCGACCCTGCTGCCGATCGCCGAGACCAAGCTGGCCAAGGTCGCCGAGGTGCTGCAGGAGCAAGACGACAGCAAGAAGATCGTCGTCGAGGGCCACACCGACTCGGTCGGCACCGAGCAGAACAACCTCAAGTTGAGCCAGGCCCGCGCCGATACGGTGCGCACGTTCCTGGTCAGCCGTGGCATCAAGCCCGAACGCATCAGCGCCGTGGGCAAGGGCGAAAGCCAGCCGATCGCGGACAACAAAACGCCGGAAGGGCGCGCGAACAACCGCCGCGTCGAGATCGTCGTCCAGAACTGACCGACGTCCCGACGCGAAGGCGCCGCACGGGCGAGGGATCCAGTGTCCCTCGCCCGTCGTTTATTTGCGCCATGCCGCCCGCTGCCGCGCGGCAATTCTGTCCCAACACTGGCGGCCAGCCCGGAGCGGTCTTACCCGTTTGTAGGTGATCGTCGCCGTGCCTCGAGCTTGGCACGGGCAGGAGGTTGAGATGGCCGACCAATCAGGAAAGGCGCGACCGGGCCTCAACGTCGGCTCCGCTGAGCGCTGGGTGTCCGGGGTGCTCGGAGGCGCGCTGGTAACGATTGGGCTCGGGCGCCGCTCGAAGCTCGCGTTCGGTTTGGGCGCGGTGTTGCTCTACCGCGGGGCGACCGGCCGCTGCCCCATCTATCGGCGGCTCGGCAAGAGCAGCGTCCAAAAAGGGGAGCGGGCGCTGACGCCAGGTCGCGTCGAGCCCGCGGAGCCCCTGGAGCGCAAGTTCGGCAACGGCACGCGGGACCTGGTGGACGAAGCCTCCTGGGAATCTTTCCCCGCCAGCGACCCTCCGGCGTACACCCCGGGCAGCGCCTGAAGGCGCGATCGCGTTGGGGCAGCGATGATGGCCCCATGCCCGAGCCCGCGACGCGAGGCGCCGCCCCCCTCGCCTCAGCCTCGCTCCCTGTCCCCTGGCACCTGCGCGGTCTCGGGCGGCTCCTGCGGGGTGGGGCTCGGCGGCGGTTCGGTCCCGGGCAGCGCCGGGCAGCGCTCGTCGATGAGCAGGGTGGGCATGAGGTCGGCCGCATGCCAGCGGACGCGGGCCCTCAGCGCCTCGACCTGCTCGGGCTCGCGCGCCATCAGGTAGATCCAGGCGCCGCCGCGATCACGCTGCGTCCACACCACGGGATCGATCTCTCGGATCTGGCGCAGGCCGTGCGAGGCGACGCGGTCGTCTGCCACCACCGGCGGGCTCGCCACCAGCGCCAGGCCGCCCGGGCTCACCGATCCAGCGTCGGTGTAGATCCGGGCGAAGCGCTCGACCTGCTGGTGGAGGATGTTCAGGTCCCCGACGCCAGCGGAGAACCTCAACGCGATGCCACCGGGAACGGAGTCGATGCGCAGCTGACACAGCAGCGGGAAGCTGCGGGGCGGCTCGGCCGGCGGCATCGACCAGGCGATGAAGCGCACGCGGGCGGTGGGCTCGGGTTTCGCTCGCGGCAGCGTGGGTTCGGCGGTCCCGCTGCTCGCCCCACATCCGGAGGCGGCCGCGAGAGCGAGAAGGGCAGCCAGCGGCGCGGGAGGTCGCGGACGAAGCTTCATGGGCATGGCTCTCTCGGGAATGTGCGAGCACCGAGCTGGCGCTCACCCGACGACGTCAGCAATGCGTGTGCCAACGCTCGCTCCTTCGCCGAAAGCCCTCGAAGCGGCAAATTTCTGCGTCGCGCGCGCTGAGCGGGCGCGGCTCCATTGTGGCGTTTTGCACGTGCCGGGGAGCGCTGCGGCCCCGACGTTTTCTGAGAGCGAACCCGCCCATCCGGGGATCGACCCTAGCGTCCGTGTTTCGTCCGTGGCATGGCACGTGACGTGCGCGATATCAACGAAGTCGACCGCCCGCTTCACGAAGACATCCGCTGGCTTACAGGCAGCCTCGGACAGGTGATCCGCCGCTTGGAGGGCGAGGATTGTTTCCAAGCCGTCGAGCGGTTGCGGGTCCGCTGCCGAGACCGGCGCCGCTCGGGAGCGGACGGCGCCGAGCTCGGGAGAATTCTGGAGGAGGTGGACGCGCTGCCCCTCGCGCTGGCGGCCCCGGTCGCGCGAGCGTTCACGGTTTTGTTCTTTTTGGTGAACACGGCCGAGCAGGTGCACCGTCTGCGCCGCCGGCGCGCGTATCGCCACGCCGCCACCACCCCGCAGCCCGCGTCGCCGCGCTGGACCTTCGAGCGCTTGAAGGCGGAGGGGCACTCGGCAGAAGACATTCGCCGCCGGCTGACGGGGTTGGAGATCCGGCCCGTGCTCACCGCCCACCCGACCGAGGCGACCCGCCGGACCTTGCTCCAGCTGCAGGCACGCATCGCCGACGCGCTCTTGGCGCGCGACGAGGCGAACCTCGCCGAGCGCGCCCGCCTGGAGGAGACGCTGCAGGCGGAGATCGAGCTGTTGTGGCTGACCGACGAGGTTCGGGTCGATCGACCGAGCGTGATGGATGAAGTCAGCTCGGTCATCTGGTACCTCGAAGATCGCCTGATCGACGGGATCACGCGGGTGCACGAGACCCTGGAACGGGCTTTCCGCAACACCTTCGGCGAGCCGCTCGGCACCTCGGTGCGCATGACGGTGGGCAGCTGGGTTGCCGGCGACCGCGACGGCAACCCGTTCGTGACCCCGGAGATCACCATGGCCGCCGCGCGCCGATCGTCCCACGCGCTGCTCGGCCACTACCGGCTCAAGCTCACCGAGTTGATCGAGCGGCTCAGCATCTCCGATCGGATCGCCTCGGCTTCTTCGGGGCTGCGCAAGTCGCTCGACCAGGACAAGGCCTTGCTGCCCGAGGTCTGGGAGATGAACCGCAAGCGCGACAGCTACGAGCCGCTGCGCCTGAAGCTCAGCTTCATGTCGGCGAGGCTCGAGGCGCTGCGCTCCGAGATCGCCAGCCGTGATGCCGGCCGCCCCCAGCACGTGACGGGCGCCTACGCCTCGGCAGAGGAGTTCATCACCGATCTGGAGCTCTGCCGGGACGTCCTGCAGAGGGCCCGGGCCGAATACGCCCAGAAGACCATCCTGGATCCGCTGCTCGCGACCGTGCGGCTGCTGGGGTTCTGCGGCTATCTCCTCGATGTCCGGGACGACTCCGAGACGCACACCCGGGCGCTCGACCACATCGCGGAGTGCGTGGGGCTCGCGCGCCTCGACACGACGGGCATGCGGCGTGAGCTGCTCGGCCGCCGGCCGTTGCTGTCGCCGAACGTCCCGCTCGACGACGCCACCCGCCAGGCGGTCGAGGTGTTCCATGTCATGCGCAAGATCCAGGCAGAGTTCGGCGAGCGCGCGGCCTCGACGTACATCATCTCGATGACCCGCAGCGCCGACGATCTGCTGCGCGTGTTGCTGCTGGCGCGCGAGGCCGGGCTCGTCAATCTCTCGGCACAGCCGGCGTGGTCCAAGCTCGACATCGTGCCGCTGTTCGAGACGCGGGACGATCTGGACGCGGCGCCCGCGGTCTTGCGCGGCTTGTATTCGGACGAAGCGTACGCCCTGCAGCTCAAGGCCCGCGGCATGCGGCAAGAGGTGATGCTCGGCTACTCCGACTCCGCCAAGGACGTCGGCGTCTTGCCGGCAGCCTGGGAGTTGTACCGGGCGCAGGAAGAGCTGAGCGAGGTGTCGCGGGCGGCGGGGGTGGCGTTGACGCTGTTTCACGGCCGCGGGGGCACGGTCGGACGCGGTGGCGGGTCCCCCGTCTACCGCGCGCTGACGGCGCTGCCGCCGAACACCATCGGCGATCGCATCAAAATCACCGAACAAGGTGAGATCATTTCGCAGAAGTTCGGCATCCTCTCGGTGGCCGAGCGGAGCCTCGAGGTGATGCTCACGGGCACGCTGATGGCCAATTTCAACGATTGGCGCCGCGGGCTCGAACCGGGCACCGAGGAGCGCTACCGCGAGGTCATGGATCAGTTGTCCGAGATCGCTCGGGGCGTCTTCCGGCGGGTCGTGCACGAGGACAACGCGCTGTTCAAGCTGTTCTTGGAGGGCACCCCGGTGCGTGAGCTGGCCCACGTGCACTTCGGCTCGCGCCCCGCGTACCGCGAGCGGGGCGCCGGGACCATGAAGGGCATCCGCGCCATCCCGTGGAACTTCGGCTGGACGCAGATCCGGTTGATGCTGCCGGCGTGGCTCGGTGCGGGAACGGCGCTGACGCGGATCGCCGATCAGCCCGGCGGCCTCGACCGGCTGCGCCAGATGGCGACCACCTGGCCGTTCTTCGACGACCTGCTCGACAAGATCGAGATGGTGTGCGCCAAGGCCGATCTCGACATCACCCGCCTGTACATCTCGAAGCTCGCCGCGGACAGCAAGGTGTTCGAAGAGCTGGAAGCAGAGTACCTGCGCACCGTCCATATCCTGCAGCAGATCCGGCAGCGCGAACGGCTGCTCGACGACCACCGTTTCTTGCGCACCGCCCTGGACGTTAGAAACCCGTACGTGGACACCCTGAGCCTTTTGCAGGTGAGCCTGCTCCGGCGCAAGCGCACGATGGCCGAGGACGACCCCCAGCGAGCGCTGCTGGATCGAGCGCTCGGCACGACGCTGAACGGCGTCGCGCAAGGCATGCGCAACACCGGCTGACGCGCCATCGTCAGGGAGCCTTGGGCGAGGGCTTCGGGAGGGCCGCCGGCCGCCAGGGCGGCGGCCCCGAGCTCGCCCGATCGCGCTGGATCGCCGGTCCGTCCTCGGCCGGCCGAAATCCTCGGCTCCCGAGCAGCGCCGCCGCTTCGTCGGCCCGCTCTCGGAGCACGGCGAAGGTGACGTGATCGCCCGGCTCGAACCGCAGGTCGTCCCCAAAGGGCAGCACGCGCCCGCGGCGCACGAGGACGAGCGGCAGCAGCACCGCGCGGTCCTCTTCCCGCGGGCGCTCCAGGTGCGGCTTGCGGCCGCGCTGGGCCTCGGGATGCCCCGGGTACTGCCAATCTTCGACCCTCGCCGCCTGCCGGTCGAAGCGATCGCTCCAGCGCACGCAATCGTGCGAGGTCCCGAACAGGACCGCGGCCGCCACCGCGTGCACCATTTCGGCCGTCACGCCTTGGTCGATCGAATCGAGCCCCACCAGCACCCGGACGTTGCGCCGTTCTTCGCGGATCTTCTGTGCGAACAGCAGGTTGACCTCATCGTTCGGTGTCGCGCCGATGAACCCCGCCCGGATGTCCAGCTCCGCGCGCCGCAACGTCCGCTCCTCCAGACCGTTGCCGAACAACACACGAAATCCCTGCTCTTCGGCCGCCCGCGCCAGCTCCGGGTTGGCGTCGATGCAGACGACCTCCTCGCCGCACCGCTTCAACGCGCCGGCCAGGGCCCGGCCCAAACCGTTGGCCCCGAGGATCACCCAGCCGACGTTCTGCGGGCGGTTCAGCCCGAGCAGGCGCGCGGCGAGCCCGCCGCTGAGCCCCGCCATCAGCACGGTAACGGCGATCACCAGGAACACCATCTCCCGCATCTCTCGCGCGCCGACCATGTCGCTCGTCGAGAGCTCCGCCGAGAAGAAGGCGGCGATCGCCGCGGCGACGATGCCGCGCGGTCCAATCCAAGCGATGAACGCCTTGCGGCGCCAGCCGAGGCGGGACCCTCGCGTGGACAGCGCGACGCCCAGCGGGCGAACCACGAACATCAGGATCGCCACCGTCAGCACGCCCCCCCACCCGAGCCGCTCGACGCGATCGAGCTCGACGTCGGCCGCGAGCAGCACGAACAACATGCCGATCACGAGGACCGTCAGCTGCTCTTTGAAGTCGTGCAGGCGCCGCGCGCCGTAGGTGGGCAGGTTGCCGACGACCATGCCCGCCGCGATGGCCGCAGCGATGCCGCTCTCCGGCATGACGGCGTTGGCCGCCTGGAACAGCGCCAGGACGAGCGCCAAGGTGAAGACGTTCTCGAGCCCGCGCGGGACGGTGTTGCCGAGCCGCAGGAGCCACACCAGCACGAAGCCGCCGACCGCGCCCATCGCGGCGCCCGCCAGCAGGCGGGTGAGCACGTGCCCAGCTGCCTGCGCCAAGGTCGCCGTCTCGATCTGACTGAGCGCGACCTCGAGCGCCACCACCGCAACCACGGCGCCCACCGCGTCCCCGAAGATGCCCTCCGCTTCGAGCACCGTCGCGGCCTTGTGCTCGACCTTGAGCTTGCGCAAGAGCGGCGTGATGACGGTGGGGCCCGTGACGATCACCAAGGTGCCGAAGAGGACCGACGGCCGCCAGTCCCAACCGAGGACGAACCGCGCCGCCAGCGTGCCACCGACGGTGGTGGTCAAGGCGCCGAGCGTGATCAGCCGCCGGATCGGGCGAGCCAGCCGGCGAAGCCGCGACAGCTCGAGCTTCATCCCGCCCTCGAACAGCACGATGGCCACGGCGAACCCGACCAGGGTCAACAGCGCCGGACCGAGCACATCCGGCTCGATCACGCCCGCCACCTCCGGCCCGAGCAACACACCGACGATCAGCAGCACGACGATGCCCGGCATGCTCAGGTGCCAGGCGAGCGCCTGCGCCAACATGCCAGCGAGCAGCGCCAGCGCGATGGTAAGACCGGCGTTCCCGATCGGGGCGGCGTTCATACTCCCTGACTGCTCCTATCGGGCTCGCCAGCCGACCTCGCAAGTCATCCCACGATTTGCCGGGATTTTTCGCCGGGAGGTTGGCGTTCGAGACGCCCCCGTCTCAAGCTTTCGAGGTGGCCCCGGCCCAGCCGCTTCCGGAAACCCTGCGCGACGGGCGCTACGCGGTCCACCGCTTGCTTTCGGAGGGGGCGCAGGCGACCACCTACGACGCCGTCGACAAGCTGCGGGGCGCGGCGGTCATCGTCAAACAGTTTCGGATACGCGGCGCCGATTGGAAGCGCGTCGAGCTGTTCGAGCGCGAAATCCGCGTGCTGTCGGGGCTCCGACATGGCGCCTTGCCCAGCTATGTCGACCATTTCGAGGAGGACGGGTGCCTCTACCTGGTGATGGATCGACTCGAAGGCGAGAGCTTGCTCGCGCTCCGCACCAAGGGGCGCCGCTTTCAGCAGCGCGACGTCGTGCGCTTCTTGCGTGAGGCGGCCGACGTCCTCGACTACCTGCACGGGCACGCGCCGCCGATCATCCACCGGGACTTGAAGCCTTCCAACGTGCTCGAGCGACCGGACGGCTCGTTCGCGTTCGTCGACTTCGGCTCGGTGCGGGACGGCCTCAAACCCGACGGCGGCAGCACGGTCGTCGGGACCTTCGGCTACATGGCACCGGAGCAATTCCAAGGCCGCGCGCTGCCGGCCAGCGACGTGTACGCCGTCGGCGCCACCGCTGTTTGGATGGCGAGCGGCGTCGAGCCAGAACGACTGCCTCACCGCGGCTTGCGGATCGATGTGCGCGCGGCGCTCGCCGGTCAGATCGAGCCCGCGCTGCTCGCGGTGCTCGAGCAGCTCTTGGAGCCGGACCCGGACCAGCGGCCCCGACGCATCGCCGCGCTGCTCGATCCCCCCCCGGCGGCCCAGGCCCGTCCGCCGCGATCCAAGGCGCCCGACCCGAGCCGACCCGGAGGGAGGGCGGCTGGGTCACCGTGGTACCCGGTGCTGATGCTGCTGGTGCTGACCGCGCTGCTGACGGCTCGGGTGGCCACCTGGGCGCTGTTCGAGCTCGCGCTCCCGGCGCTGTTGATGGCCCTGTCGCTGGTGTTCGGCCAGCGCCTGCGTCGGGGCGCCGCGCGCCTGAAATGGATCGGTCGCCGGGGCGGAGCCGCGCTGCACCACGCGGCCCAGATGTTCCAGGATCGAATGCGTCGGCGCCCGCGGAGGTACCGTGTGGTCGGCGAGCACCAGCGGCCGCATCGGCACCGCTCCACGGTGGCAGATCCCTTCGAGTGGCAGCCCCCACGGGCTCACCGCCACCGCAGGTGATGCCGGCGCGCCGCGCAGCGGTGGTCTTTCTTCATGAGGGCGGCCGACCTGGGCACGGCGAAATGACAGGCCGTGTTGCGGCGCGCGCGGTCGAGCCTTACTGACCGATAAAATGGCCTTTTCCGCCGTCATCTTCGACGTGGACGGCACGCTCGTCGATACCAACGAGCTGCATGCCCTCGCCTGGCAAAGAGCCTTCGAGCAAGAGGTCGGGCAACGTCCCGAGCTCTCACGGATCCTGCTGAACATCGGGATGGGCGGGGACCGCTTGGTGCCGGCCGTGGTCGGCGAGGCGCTGGAGCAGAGCCACGGCGACGCCCTACGCGACGCCGAGTCTCGTCACTTCGAACGGCTGCTCGAGCTGGCGCCGAAGCGCGTGTTCCCCGAGGTCGAGCGGCTGCTCGAGGAGCTTTGCCGCCGGGGCCTCCCGGTCGCGCTCGCGACCTCGAGCCAAGAGGCCAATTTCGAGCGCTTGTTGGACGCCTTCGGGCTGGACTTGCCGCGCCGGGTCTCCACGGTAATAACGGCAGACGACGTGGCCTCGAGCAAACCCGCCCCGGACCTGATCTGCAAGGCGGTGTCGGCGTTGGCGGTCGAGCCGGCGCGCTGTTTGATGATCGGCGACACGCCGTACGACGGTGAGGCCGCGCGCGCTGCCGGGGTCGCGTTCGTTGGCGTGCGCTCGGGCGGGTGGTCCGATGAAGCGCTGCGTGCCGCGGGGGCGCGGCTGACGGTCGCCGACACCGGTGAGCTCGTCCGGTCGCTCGATCGCGTGCTCGCCTTGGAGGCGCCCGACCTCGGAACCCAGCGCTCACCGTGAAGGCGCTGTCGGAGAGCCGGCGCGTCCGCTACGCCGCGTTCGCCGCGTTGTATGCCGTCCAGGGCATCCCCACCGGCTTCATCACCATGGCCATCTTCGCGTGGCTCGCGCAGCGCGGCGTGAGCACCGGCGCGATTGGGACCCTCAGCGCCATCGCGGGCCTCCCTTGGGCGATCAAGATCTTGTGGGGTCCGCTGGTCGATCGCCACCAGTACCTGCCGATGGGTCGGCGTCGGGCCTGGATCCTATCGGCGCAGGTGTTGCTTCTGACGTCCGCCAGCTGTCTGCTGTTCATCGAAGACGGGCCTTCGCAGCTCACCCTCCTGTCCTGGCTGCTCTTTTTGCAGGTGCTCTGCAGCTCGCTGCAGGACGTCGCGATCGACGCGCTGGCCATCGACGTCTTCCCCATGCACGAGCTCGGCCGGGCCAACGCCTTCATGACGGCGGGCCAGATCGGGGGGCTGGCCATCGGCGCCGCAGGGCTGTCGCAGCTCATCGCGAGGTTCGGGTTCCGCTCCGCCGTGATCGCGGAGGTCGCCGCGATCGCCGTCTTGATGTGTTTCCCGCTGCTGCTGCGCGAGCGTCCCGGTGAGCGGCGGCTGCCATGGAGCTCGGGGGGCGCCGTCGTCGCGCCAACCCCCACCCAGACGCAGAGCTTCGGCCACCTGCTCCGGCGCGTGCTGGTCGCGGTCACCACGCGCTCGAGCTTGGTGTACGTGGCCGGCATCCTGCTCGCCGTGACCACCAACAAGCTTGCGCAGACGATCTTCAAGGTGCACGCGGTGCAAGAGCTCGGATGGCTCGACGTGGAGCTCACGCAGTTCGTGGGGGTGTACGGCGCGCTGGTGGGGCTCGCCGGCGCGGCGCTGGCCGGCACCCTGGCCGATCGGCTCGGCCATGTGCGCCTGCTCACCTGCGTGGTGCTCGCCCTCGCGGCGTCCTCGCTCGCCTTCGCCCTCGTCGCCGAACACTGGCTGCGCCCGGCGGTGGTCGGCGTCTACCTCCTGTTCAACACCGCGCTGCTCGCCATGGCCGTGGTCACGATCAACGCCCTGGCCATGGACCTTTGCACCCCGGCCATCGCCGCCAGTCAGTACGCCGTCTACATGGCGGTCTTCAACATCGCCAACGTGAGCGGCGACGCCCTGGCGGGGGCGGCCAGAGCGCTCTTTTCGGTCCCCGCCTTCTTCGTCGTGCTCGCCGGCGTCAACGCCGTCGCCGCAGCTCTGGTGCGCTACGTCGATCCGATCGCGGCCCGACGCGCGCTCGGTCAAAAGGGCTTACCCCCCGATGCCCACGACGTCAGCGCCTCGACCGTCGCACCCCCTTGAGCGAAGCGCCGCGGCCCGCGCGCCCGCTGGCCTCCGCCTACGAAAACCAGACTCGAAGCGAGCGAAACCACGGGGGAATTCAGCGCGACGAGCTCCGCTGTTTTTGTTCACAGGAAGGGCGGAAGGACGGAAGATTTTTTGCTGTGACCCATCTCCGGTTTAGACCCGTCGACGCACGACGCTAGCTCGGTGGTGAGATGCGTTTTCACTGACTCGAGGTGGGCCGAAGGCCCTGCTGGTCTTCCTGCAAAAAGATGCAGCGGAGCCCGTCGTGCTTGCCTCAGACCTCGTTTTCGTAGGAGGAGCGACGAAGCGCCCGGGCCCCGTCGACTTTTCGCCCGCGCTCTATAAACTCTTTGCGAATGGTCGACGAACCTGACGGCAAGCCGCCCTGCCCTTGGCGCTCCTTCAAGGAGCGGGTGGCCGCGCTGGCGCAGCGGATCGTCGACGCGCAGCGCCCCATACGTGTCCTCAACGCCATCAAGTGGGCCCCTGACGTCTTCGAACGCTTTCGCGACTCCGGCTATCGAGAGATGCCGTCGGTCGATCGCGGCGACTACGATCGCGTCCCGCTTGGCTTCGACCCAGAGTTGAAGCGCGCCGAGTTTGCCGAAATAGTCCGCGACATTCGGCGCGACCTGGGCGAAACCGATCCGATCGGCCGCATCCTGATCGCCACTGCGCAAGAGTACGCGCTCCTCACCGAGATGTTGGAAGCGCGGGGCACGCCGCGCTTCTATCGCCTCAGCCGCGAGCTCTACGGCACCGCCAAGGAGCGCTTCGTCGACGACGAGACGCGGGTGCGCGACGTGGCGCTCGACATGTATCACCTCCTCACCCACCTGGACGAAGCGGTGCTCGGCCCGCAGCCGGTGCGCGACGTGCCCGCGGAACGCGCCGTCGAAGTCCTGAACCAACGTTTGAATCAGGTGTTCGGCGACGGGCGTGTGCGGGTCATCTTGGACGACGGGATCGTCGCCGATGCCTCGGCGGGCAGCGACTACGTCAAGCTGCGCCGCTCGGCGATGTTCAGCGAGCGCGACATCCGGGTCTTGGAGGTGCACGAAGGCTGGGTGCACGTGGCGACCAGCTTGAACGGCCAGCACCAGCCGGTGGCCCGCTGGCTCGGCAAGGGGCCCCCACGCACGGCTGCCACGCAGGAAGGAATGGCGGCGCTGCTCGAGGTGCTCACGTTCATCAGCCACCCGAGCCGCGCGCGCCGCCTGAACGACCGGGTGCTGGCGGTGGACAAGGCCGAGGACGGCGCGAGCTTTCTCGAGGTGTTCGAGTGGTTTCGCACCGAAGGCTACGATGAGGAGGTCTGCTTTTGGAACACCCAGCGTGTGTTTCGGGGAGGCGTCCTCGACGGGGGAGCGCCCTTCACGAAGGACATCGTCTACACCAAGGGGATCGTCTCCAACTACAACTTCCTGCGCAGCGCCATCGCGGCCGGCAGACCGGAGCTGATCCGCTGGCTCTTCGTGGGGAAGGTCGCCGTCGAAGACATCCCGGTGCTGGCGGCCCGGTCGCACCAGGGCGTCGTGTTGCCCCCGAGGTACGTGCCGGAGATGTTCCGAGACTTGAACGGCCTTGCGATCTGGTTAGGGGTGAGCACCTTCTGGAGCAGGTTGAAAAACAGCGCGGTGCAGCGCCACTACGAACGCCTGTTCGCCGACGTTTGACCCGGGACGGGGCAGCTGCGCCGCGGCCGACCCGCGACCTGGAAGGAGAGACGCCGTGCCGAGCAAGAGCCTGGCTGAGCTGAACGACGAGTTCGCTCGCATCTACGCCAACTCCGAGCCCATTCGTGGCCTGGCCGAGCTCGACGCCGCCGTCCACGCCGCCGGTCTCGACTATCCCCAGGTGACCTCGGAGTGGCTGCGCTCGCTGAAGCGCGACTGGGTCTACCTTCGAGATCCAGAGCCGTTCGAGGACGAGCGGGCCAATCGCGCCTACCGTCGCGAGCTGGAGGTCCGCACGTGACGCCGTCACCCGACGGCGCGAGCGTGGCGCGGCAGCTCATCGAGTCCCACCTGGTCTCCGGCAAGGCCCAGGCGGGATCGGAGATAGGGCTGCGCATCGACCAGACGCTGACCCAGGACGCCACGGGCACGATGGTGATGCTCGAGCTCGAGTCGATGGGTCTCGATCGCGTCAAGACCGAGCTCTCGGCGCAGTACGTCGACCACAACCTCATCCAGCAAGATCATAGAAACCCCGACGATCACCTGTTCTTGCTCAGCGCCTGCCGGCGCTTCGGCATTTGGTACAGCCGCGCGGGCAACGGCGTCAGCCACCCGGTGCACATGCAGCGCTTCGGACAGCCCGGCAAGACGCTGCTCGGCTCGGACAGCCACACCCCTGCCGCTGGTGCGCTCGGCATGCTCGCGATGGGCGCGGGTGGCCTGGAGGTCGCCGCGGCCATGGTGGGCGAGCCCTACTATTTCAAGATGCCGGAGATCTGGGGCGTCGAGCTCACGGGGAGGTTGCCGGACTGGGTGAGCGCCAAGGACGTGATCCTGGAGATGCTCCGCCGCCACGGCGTGCGCGGCGGCAAGGGGCGGATCCTCGAATACTACGGGCCTGGGCTCGACGAGCTCGACGCCTGGGACCGGCACGTCATCGCCAACATGGGGACGGAGCTGGGCGCGACCAGCACCGTCTTCCCCGCCGACGGGCGGGTCGAGGCGTTCTTGAGACAGCAAGGGCGAGCGGACGTCTTCCGGCCGCTGACCGCGGGAGCCAGAGCCCGCTACGATCACCATGATCACATCGATTTGTCGCAGCTCGAGCCGCTGATCGCCAAGCCGTCGAGCCCCGGCAACGTGGTGAGCGTGCGCGAGGTGGCGGGACAACCCTTGTACCAAGCCTACCTGGGGTCGTCGGCGAACCCCGGCTTTCGCGACTTCGCGGTCCCGGCGCGCATGCTGCAGGGACGGCACGTGCACGACGAGGTCTCCTTCGACGTGAACCCGGCCTCACGGGGGCTGCTCGAGGATCTGCTCGCCGATGGGTCCATCGCGCTGCTCGTCCATGCCGGCGCGCGGCTGCACCAGGCGGGCTGCAACGGCTGCATCGGCATGGGCCAGGCACCCGCGACGGGAAGGAACAGCCTGAGGACCGTGCCCCGCAACTTCCCTGGTCGTTCGGGCACGCGGGAGGACGCGGTCTGGCTGTGCAGCCCCCAGACGGCGACGGCCTCGGCGATCACCGGAAAAATCACCGACCCTCGCACGCTCGGCATCCCCTACCCGCGCGTGACGGAGCCCGAGCGCTCCGCCCAGAACCCGGAGATGCTGCTCGCCCCGCTACCGCCGGATCGGGCCCTCCGCGTCGAGATCGTCAAAGGGCCCAACATCGACGCGCTGCCGGAGTTCGAGCCGCTGCCAGACGCGCTCGAGCTGCCGGCGCTGTTGAAGCTCGAAGACGACGTCTCGACGGACGAGATCATGCCAGCGGGCGCGCGGGTCTTGCCCTACCGCAGCAACGTGCCGAAAATCAGCGAGTTTTGCTTCGACGTCATCGACCGAAGCTACCCGGAGCGGGCGGCCGCCGAGAAGGAGCGCGGCGGCCACGCGCTCATCGCGGGCGACAACTACGGTCAGGGCTCGAGCCGCGAGCACGCGGCGCTGGCGCCGCGCTACCTCGGGCTCTGGCTCGTCGTCGCCAAGAGCTTCGCCCGCATCCACTGGCAGAACCTGGCGGCCTTTGGCGTGCTGCCGCTCTCGTTCGTCGACCCGAGCGCCTACGATCGCGCGCGCCAAGGGTCGCGCCTGAAGCTCGACGGCCTTCGTGAAAAGCTGTCCCGCGGGCGCCGCTTCGAGATCCAGATCGACGGCCAACGGACGACCGTAGAGCACGAGCTCTCCTCCCGTCAGCTCGAGGTGCTGCTCGCGGGCGGCCTCATCAACTGGAAACGTCGCGGGCTCCCCTGATCCGGGCGAGCTCGGACGCCATGCGCTCGCGGGCGACATCGCGCAGCCGCCGCCAGTCGTTGCCGTGATCCTGCGGGTGGATCGGCTCGAGGAAGCGCGCCTCGACGGGCTGAGGATCGATCCGCAAGCGCTGCTTTGGCAGCACGCGTTGAGTGCCCTCGATCACCAGGGGGACGATCGGCACCCCCTGGCGCGCCGCGAGCCGAAAGGCCCCGGGGTAAAAGTCCATCAACTCCCCCGTCGGCGACCGCGTCCCCTCTGGAAAAATGAACAGGCTCCGCCCCAAGCCGATTTGCCGCAAGCAGCGGCGGACCATACGCAAGATGCTCGGGAAGTAGCCCCGGCGGAGCGGAACGTAGCCGTTCAAGGCCATGTTCCAGCCCAAGAACGGCACGAAGAAGTTCTCGATCTTGCTCACCCACAAAAAGGACAGCCCTGCGGCGTGCACCGCCAGGATGTCGACCATGGATTGATGGTTCGCGATGAAGATGCAGGCCGTCGTCGATGGCACGTGCTCGCGGCCCCGCACGGCCACGCCGGCGTACGGCGCCCAGGCCAGGTAGTGGCCCGCCCACCAGTTGGTATAGCGGTGCAGCCACGGACGCGTTCGGGGGATGGGGCGCGTGACGGCGAAGATCAGCGCCGCCGGGGCGAAGAAGAGCACGCAGGTCGCGAGCAGGTACGGCCAATACAGCAGATTGAACACGGTCAGGCCGAACGTGCCCAACCCGACCCTCCTTCGAGCAGGGCGCCGCTCCGGAACGAGCGCCGGATCGAACAGGGGGGACGACATGGCCGGAGACTATACCGGCATCGGTCGCCCGCTCGAAGCCGATCCGAGCGGACGCGGTCCGCCTTCCGAGCGTTCGGCCTCCTCCTACGAAAACGAGCCTCGAAGTGCCCGAAAGCACCGGATAGTCCAGCGCGACGAGCTCACCCGCTTTGGTTCACGGCCAGGACCCTCAAGCCAAAAATAGGATGCTGCGCAGCGCTTGCCACAGCGCGCGGACGGTCAAGAAGCGCTCGTCGGGTTCGATCGCCAGCGCCTGGGCGACCCAGGCGTCGATCGCAGGCGGCAGGTCCGACCGCAGCGCATGCAGGCTGGGCCGCTGCGCGGTGGTGGCGAGCTGCAGCAGCTTCCCGAGGTGGGGCGCCGTGAAGGGGGCTTGTCCGGCGAGCACGCGAAACACGATGGCGCCGAGCGCGTAGACGTCGATGCGCGGATCGACGTTCGTGTTCCCCATCCACGTCTCGGGCGCGATGTAGCTGGGCGAGCCTGCCACGAAGCCCTGCTCGGTGAAGCTCGGGAGCCGGGTAAATTTGGCGAACCCAAAATCGAGCAGCTTGACGCCGCCCCCATATTCCTTGTCGACGATGAAGATGTTGGCGGGCTTCAGGTCGCGGTGCAAAATCCCTTGAGCGTGCGCCCGCTCGAGCGTCAAGACCACCGGATCGATGATCGGCGACAGGGCAGCGACGGGGAAGCGCGCGCCCGCGCCCTCCAGCTTGCCGAGCCACTCCTCCAGATCCTGGCCGTGCAACAGCTCCATGACGAGACACAAGGCCCCGTCTTGCGTCCACTGCTGGTCGAGCACGCGCACCGCGGCCGTGCCGACCAGGGTGGCCAGAGCCCTGGCCTCGCGAAACATCCGCTCCCGGCCGGCCGCGTCCGCCTCTCGGGATTCGTTCAGGATCTTGATCGCGACCAGATCGCCGTCGATCCGGTCCCGGGCCTTGTAGACCGAAGCCTGCCCCCCCTTGTCGAGCGGCTCGAGCACCTCGTAGCGATCGCCAATGAGCTGGCCGGTGCGGTCGAGCTTCAAGAGGTCCTGCTGGCGTCCGCTCATCGGCAGCCGCGAGCATACCACGTCGCCCAACGCGACCACCCCAGCTGTTGCTGCCGGCCATTTAGCGCGACAGCGCTCGGACGGCGCCGGCCGTCACCGCCACCGACGCGGCGCTCGCGGCCGCCAGCCAGCCGCGGTGGGTGCTAACCCAGGCCTGCAGGCTGCGTGACTTGGCGCGCTCGTCGAACGGGCCACGCGCGCCGAAGTCGGACGGCACGGGGTGGAACAGATTGTCAGCGCGATCCGGCCTCAAGGGCTGATCCGTTTGTTGGCCGCCGTACGCTTTGCGCGCCAGGTACCAATCCAAGAAGGCGGGCAGCAGCTTGGCGCCGATCACGGTCTTTACCGTCGAGCCTCCCACATAGATCTCACGCCGGTTCTGGCCGATCACGTCGGCGATCGCCCGGGCCGCCACCTCCGGCTGGAAGATCGGCGGCACCGGCTGCGGCTGGTTCGGAAGCCGCGTGCGGCCCCACTCGAACTGCGGCGTGTTCAAGCCTGGCAGGTGCACCATGCTGAGCAAGACGGCGCTCCGGTCGTGGATGAGCTCGCTGCGCAGCGCATCGGTGAACCCGCGCAGCGCGTGTTTGGCCGCGCAGTAGGGCGCCTGCAGCGGGATCGCGCGGTAGGCCAGGGCCGATCCGACCTGGATGATGTGCCCTCGATCGCGCGGTTTCATACGCCGCAGCGCGCTCAGGGTGCCGTGAACCGCCCCCAAATAGGTGACCTCCGTCACGCGGCGGTACTCGGCCGGGGTGATCTCCAGGACGGGAGCCAAGATCGTAGCCATCGCGTTGTTGATCCACACGTCGATGGGACCTAGCTGCGCTTCGACCCGGGCAGCCGCGGCCTCCACCGCCTCGGCGTCGGCGACATCCGTCGGGACCACGAGGGCTCGGCCGCCGAGCGCCTCGACCTCGGCGCGAGCCGCTTCGAGCCCATCGACACCGCGCGCCAAAAGTCCGAGAGCGTCCCCCCGGCGAGCCAGCTGCCGCACGACCGCACGCCCGACGCCGGCACTGGCTCCCGTAACGACCACGACGCGCGCCATTTCCCTGGCGGTGCGCACGGGCGCCTCACGCGTCAAGTGCGGCCCCCTGGTCGGCCTGCCGCTCGCCAGGACCCAGAGAGTTGGCCCGCTCCCGCTCGATCTTCCTACCATTCGTTCTCGCGGAGGTAGCCCCATGCACAGGACCCGAAAGCTCGGTCATCGACGAACGCGTCATTCGGTCCGCACCACCTGCCAGGTCGTGCGGGAGCGTGATTTCAAGCTCGTCGCCGAACACACCCTCAACCTCTCGGGGTCCGGCATGTTGGTCGAGGTCGACGGTCGGATCCTGACCGGCGAGCGGGTGCTCGTCTCCTTTCGCATCCCGCGTTCGCGGTTTTGGATCGACGCCGAGGCCGTGGTGGCTCGGGTGGTGCACGGGCGCCGCCGGGGAGATCGCGCGCGGGCCGTCGGGCTCTGCTTCGAACATTTGCCCGGTTGGCAGCGGCTCCTGCTGGAGACGCGGCTGCGGAAGATCCCCGTCATCCCGCCCGCCGACGTTCGCCAAGCGGCCTGAGCCGAGACGCCGCTCGCCCGCAGCCAACCGCAGGCGACGAGGGGCGCGCCCCCGGGCCCCTCAGCCCTCGACCGCAGCGCGCTTGCTCTGCTCGAGCTCCGGTACCACGCGTGAGATGCGCTGCCGAACGATCTCTTTGACGATCTTCCACAGCGCGGCGTCGTCTTTCGCCTCCCCGAGCAGCCCGAGCGGGATGCGAAAGCCGCCCATGTCCGATCGCCCGCCGCCGTACGGCCTGCCCTGACCATCCACGCCGAACGCCGACTCCATGAAGGCCGCCGGATCCACGCTGGCCCGGCTGGTCCTGAGCGAGCCGTCGATGCGGTCCTCGACGATGCCGTACACGAGCACGGTGTCGATGTCCTCGCGGCGCAAAATGAAGTCCGCGGCGGTCGGGATGGCGTCCCGGTTGAGGGCCGAGACGCGGCCCACCCCAGCGAGCGCGAAATCGCGGATGACCTCCAGATCCTGCAGGGCGCGCCCGACCGCACCCATCGCCTCGGCGGTGATCGTTCGGCGGCCGATGCGGCTCAGCGTCTCCGCGTCGATGTAGGGTTTCAGATAGGCCGCTGCCCGGAAATCTGCGGGCGTGGAGAAGGCGAAGTCGTCGGTGTCGGTCTGAATCCCGAAGAACATCGCCGTGGCGACCGAGGCATCGTCGCGCCCCTCGCCCGTCAGGCCGGCGAGCCCCTGCTCGAAGTACTCCGCGTAGATGGTGCAGGTCGCCCCGACGTCGTGCCGAATGTCGATGAACGGCGCCTTGGGCACGCTGGCCGGGCGGTGATGGTCCACGATCGAGAGGACCTTCAGGCTCGGCGGGACCTGGATCATCGATTCGCTGGCGCTCGCGTCGACCAGCGAGAGATAGCCATACTGCGCGAGGTCGTCGGCGTGGTGGACCCGAACCAGCGGCACGTTCAAGAGCTTCACGAGGGCGCGGTTCTCCGAGCGGGACAGCGGCAGCACGTGGGCGATCGTCGCGGACACGCCGAGGCGCTCGCAAATCCTCCGGTGGGCCAGCGCGCTGCCAATCGCGTCCGGGTCGGGGTGGCCGCCGAGCAGGATCACCAGGGGCTTGTCCACGGCTTGCGTGAGCACGCGCTCGAGCTCGGCGCGTTTGTCGGTGCTATTCATGAAGATCCGAAATCCATTAGAGCGGAATTACGCTCACCGGCCCAGCGCCAAAAGGGCGAGCTTGGTGTGCGAGGGAGGGGCCAACGGCCCGCCAACCCTCGGTTTGCCGAGGTTTGGGCGCAGGTCGAGACACGTCCCCCAGCGGAGCCAATCGGCTCGGCCGCGTCAAGCCCTGAGAACGTCGCGGGGAGCCTGGAGCGGGCCGATCCCCGTTTCTAGCTCTCGATCGGCGACCCGAAACGCTTCGACGGCCAGCGGCGCCAGGGGCTTGCCCGTTTCGACGTGCGCAGGCTGAGGAGTGAACCGCACGAACCCCCCGAGGTCGCTTGGACCGGCCAGCAGCTCAGCATGCGCCCGCTCTCCGGGCCGGACCACGTTCAAGAGCTCGCCATCGATCATCACGCCGAGCCGTCGTGTCGATTCGAGGGGTGTGGTCACCACCACGGACGCCGCGCCGGCGCGGCGCGCGTCCGCCCCCCGCACGACCAGCTCTTCCAGGTCCGCGGGGCGGAAATCGAGCTCCTCGCCCGCCTGCGCCGCGATCGCGAGCAACAGCAGCGGCAGCCCCTCGAGCGAGCGCTCGAGGACGTTCAGGCCGGCCCCGATGCGGGGATTGAGCTCCGTCGGCAGAAAGCCCTCTTCGGTCAGCACGCCATCCACCGTGAACGCTCCCCGGAAGCCGACCCGCCTCGCGAGGCCTTCAGCCACCACCCGGGCGACCTGCCGCATCTGCTCACGAGCCCGGGCAGGAGGATCCCAGAACGTGTTGGCGCCGGCATACACCAGCCGCCCCTGCTCGGGCCGCCGCAGCGTCATCAGCTCGAGGGGTCGGAACACCGCCGTGCCGGTCGGCAGCACCATGCCGTGGATGCTGCACGGGATCCCTTCCAAGAACGGCATGACCCGGATGCGGTTGCAGCGGGTCGCGAAGAAGGCGAGCGCCTGGTCGAAGTCGCTCGGGGTCCGCACCCAGCGCAAGAAGTCGGCGCTGCGGTGGATGCCATCGCGGGCGTCGGCGGCCCAAACCGTACCCAGCCCCCGATCGAGGCTGGTCGCGGCGTCGCGCAGCGAGCTGGGCTCCGGGCGCACCACGACCGACGGCGCTCTGCGTACCCCGAGCGCGTCCCAAAACTCGTCGATCACCACCTTGTCCTCGAGCGCCGCCCACGACCTGGGACGACCGCCATATCGGGGTCGCCCGCTCACCATCGGCAGATCGTTCAGGATGATGGGCCCGATCGCGATCGCGCGGCGCTCCGGATCCCAGGCGTCCAGGCGCTGGCGAGCGTCCTCGGGCAGATGCCCGAGCAAGGTCTCATACGACCGGAAAGCGTCGTTGAGCGTGGCGGCCCGCACCTCCAGCGAGCACCAGTCCGCCTCCTCCTCGGTGGGCAGCTCCCCGGTCCCGACGCTCGATCCCAAGATGAACGGTCGCTCGGCGCCGAGCCGACGGAGGTGCCGGGCCAGACCGACCAGACGGGCGACGGGCCCCCCGATGAGCAGCACCCGGCGGTTGCGAAAAACCTTACCAAGCTCGCCAAGATAGTGTTCGACGGTCGCCGTGTCGGTGGTCGCCATTCGAAACAACTTAGCCACCCCACCGCGGCGGGCAGCGTCGATGCGGCCTCCTCCGGCGCTTTAGGACACGAAAATTCCCCGAGCTTTACGCCGCGCCGCGTCGCGAACGGCGCGATCTTCGACTCGGAAAATCGCTCGCCAGCTCTGGGCAGTGTGCTACATACGCGCCAGCTCGAAATCGCCAAAGCTAAAAGAGCTTGACGCATTCGGCCATCCGGCGCATTGGTTAGACCACATGACGGCCCCCCTGCCTTTCCAGAGCCTCAGCGCAAACAGCGCCGCCGCGGGTTCGGCAGGGAGCATTCTGCTTTCGCTCGTCGTCGTACTCGGGCTCATTGGGCCCGGTGCGGTGGCCGTCTGAGTCGCGCTCGACGAAACAGATTCCGGCCCCCGCACCTTCCAGAGGTGCGGGGGCTTTTTTATCCGCTTTGATCCAAAGGACGCTCGACAGGAGAAACTGAAGTGGCAGCACCGCTCAAAGACATGCTGAGTCTAGACACTCCTCCGGCAGAAGCACCGGCGGTTCCGGTCGAGCGCACCGGATCGCAGATCATCTGGGAGACCCTGGTCGAGCTCGGGGTGGACGTCGTCTTCGGTTATCCGGGCGGCGCCATCATGCCGGCGTACGACGCGCTGCCGCAGTACCCGGCGCTGCGCCACATCCTGGTGCGGCACGAACAGGGGGCGGCTCACATGGCGGACGGGTACGCGCGCGCCTCCGGCAAGGTCGGCGTGTGCATCGCCACCTCGGGCCCCGGCGCGACCAACCTGGTCACCGGCATCGCCAACGCGATGATGGATTCGATCCCCATGGTCGCCATCACGGGGCAAGTGGCCTCGACGTTGATCGGCAGCGACGCCTTTCAAGAGACCGACATCACCGGCATCACCCTGCCGATCACCAAGCACAACCTGCTCGTGACGCGCGCCGAAGACATCATGCCCGCGCTGCGGGAGGCCTTCTACATCGCGAGCTCCGGCCGCCCGGGGCCCGTGCTCGTCGACATCACCAAAGACGCACAGAACGCCAGCTGCGAGTTTCGCTACGACCGGAGCCCGGTGCGGCTGCCCGGCTATCGCCCGGAGCGCCAGCCGCTGCCCGAAGAGCTGGAGCGGGCGGTGCAGATGATCCACGAGGCGAAGCGCCCGATCATCTTCGCAGGCCACGGCGTGATCAAGAGCAACGCCACCTCGCTCTTGCTCGAGTTCGTGAAGAAGGCCGATGTCCCCGTGGCGTGCACGTTGCTCGGCTTGGGCGGCTTCCCGACCACCCACCCTCGCGCCTTGGGGATGATGGGGATGCACGGCGAAGCCTGGGTGAACACGGCCATTCAGGAGGCCGACCTCATCATCGCCCTCGGCATGCGCTTCGACGATCGCGTGACCGGCAACCTCAAGAGCTACGCCCCCCACGCCAAGAAAATCCACATCGAGCTCGACCCGGCGGAGATCAACAAGAACGTCAAGGTGGACCTGGCGCTGCTCGGCGACGTGCGGGAGATCCTGCAGGCGCTGCTGCCGCACGTGGAGGGCCGCGATCGCGGCGAATGGATCGGCCGCATCGAAGCGCTCAAAGGCGAGAGCGCCGTCATCGACATCCAGCATCTGCCGGACAGCGGCAAGCTGTACGCCGCGCACGTCATCCACGACCTGTGGCGTTTGACGGAGGGCAAGGCGCTGGTGGTGACCGACGTGGGGCAGCACCAGATGTGGGAAGCTCAGTATTACAAGCACGATCACCCGCGGAAGCTCTTGACCAGCGGCGGCCTCGGCACCATGGGCTTCGCGCTGCCGGCCGCCATCGGCGCGCGCTTCGCCTGTCCGAACGACGACGTCTGGGTGATCGCCGGCGACGGCGGCTTTCAGATGACCGCCGCGGAGCTGGCCACCTGCGCGCAAGAGGGCGTCAAGGTGAACATCGCGATCATCAACAACGGCTTTTTGGGGATGGTCCGGCAGTGGCAGCAGTTCTTTTACGGCGGCCGCTACGTGGCCACGCCGATCAAGAGCCCGGATTTCGTCAAGCTCGCCGAGGCGCATGGCCTCAAAGGCATCCGCGTGACCGAGCGCAGCCAGATCGCTCAGGCGGTCAAGCAGGCGCAGGCGAGCCCCGAGGCGGTCGTGATCGACTTCCGCGTCGAGCAAGAAGACAGCGTCTACCCGATGGTGCCGGCCGGCGCGGATCTCGACAAGATGATCCGGCGCCCTCAGTCCACCGCCGCGCCAGGCATGAAGCACAATCCGATCTTCGAGACGGGTGAGGACGAGTGAGCGAAGGGATGTCGACGATGAATGGCAAGAGCTTGAGGACCTTCGTGGCCTACGTGGAAGACAAGCCAGGCGTGCTCAACCGGGTGGCCTCGCTGTTCCGCCGCCGCAACTACAATATCGTCTCGTTGAACGTCGGACGCACGCACGAGGTGGGGGTCAGCCGCATGACCTTCGTCGTCGAAGCGGACGACGACATGGCCCCGCGCATCGAAGCCAACCTGTACAAGATGGTGAACGTGCTCAGCGTCGAGGACATCACCAAGACCGCGCGCGTCAGCCGCGACCTTGCGATGGTGAAGGTCCGCGCGGCGCCCAATCAACGCGCCGAGGTGATGCAGCTCTGTCAGGTGTTCCGCGGCCACGTGGTCGACGTGGGCGCCGACACGTTGATCGTCGAGGTGACGGGCACGCAGGAGAAGATCGAGGGCCTGCTCACCGTGCTCGAGCCCTTCGGGGTCATCGAGATGGTCCACGCCGGCACCGTCGCCATGACCCGCGGCGGCTCCAGCGAGGCCGCCAGCGCCGCCCACCAGAAGCCCGCATCCGGAACCATCGCAGCCGCCTGAGGCGCTGCCGTTCGAGAGTCGTTTGGAAGAGTTCGGCCAAAGCGCCGCAAGAAGACGAGGAAAGACATGGCCAAGATTCGTTATGACCGAGACGCCGACCTGAGCCTAATCCGCGGCAAGAAGGTCGCCATCGTGGGATATGGGTCCCAGGGGCACGCTCACGCGCTCAACCTCAAGGAGAGCGGCGTTCAGGTGTGTGTGGCGTTGCACGACGGCAGCAAGAGCCGCGCGAAGGCGGAGAAAGATGGCCTGACCGTCAAGAACGTGCGGGACGCCAGCGCCTGGGCCGACGTCATCATGATCCTGGCCCCCGACACCTCGCAGCAGGCGATCTACGAAGAGCACATCGCGCCGCAGCTCGGCAAGGGCAAGACGCTGATGTTCGCCCACGGCTTCAACATCCGCTTCGAGACCATCAAGCCGCCCGCCGAGGTCGACGTCAGCATGATCGCGCCCAAAGGACCGGGGCACCGTGTGCGCGAGACCTACAAGGAAGGGGGCGGCGTGCCCTGCCTGCTCGCGGTGCACCAGGACGCCAGCGGACAGGCCGACGCGCTCGCGCTTTCGTATGCCTCGGCGATCGGCGGCGGCCGCGCGGGCGTCTTGACCACCACCTTCGCCGAAGAGACCGAGACGGATCTGTTCGGCGAGCAGGCGGTGCTCTGCGGCGGCACGGCCGAGCTCGTCAAGGCCGGCTTCAAGACGCTGGTCGACGCCGGCTACCAGCCGGAGGTCGCCTACTTCGAGTGCTTGCACGAGCTGAAGTTGATCGTCGATTTGATGTACCGCGGTGGGTTGAACTACATGCGCTACTCGATCAGCGACACCGCGGAGTACGGCGACTACGTCTCGGGGCCGCGCGTGATCACCGACCAGACCCGCGCCGAGATGAAGCGCATCCTGGAGGACATCCAGCAGGGCAAGTTCGCCAAGAACTGGATCGACGAGAACAAGAAGGGCCGGCCTGAGTTCGAGCAGCGCCGCCGCGGCGAGCGCGAGCTGCAGATCGAGCGGGTCGGCGCCGAGCTGCGGCAGATGATGCCCTTCGTGGATCCCGTAACCATCAAACCTGGAGATTGACCGATGACCGCCGACGAGAGTGCCAAGCGCCCCCCCGAAAATTACGTTCGTATTTTCGACACGACGCTTCGCGACGGTGAGCAGTCGCCTGGGGCGACGCTCACCTCGGAAGAGAAGCTCGAGGTGGCCTGGGCGCTTTCGCGGCTCGGGGTCGACGTGATCGAGGCCGGGTTTCCGGCCGCGTCGCCCGACGATCTGGAAGCGGTTCGCCGCATCGCCCAGACGGTCGGCAAAGAGCCGGCCGCTGGGCGCCCGTCGTCGGAGCCGCCGATCATCTGCGCGCTGGCGCGCGCGAGCGACAAGGACATCGACAAGGCGTGGCAGGCCGTGGAGCAGGCCCGCCACCCGCGCATCCACACCTTCTTGGCGACCTCGCCGATCCATCGCGAGCACAAGCTGCGCATGACCAAGCAGGAGGTGGTGGAGCGCGCCCAGAGCATGGTGCGCTACGCCAAGCGCTACACCAGCGACGTGGAGTTCAGCCCGGAAGATGCCGGCCGAACGGAGCCGGAGTTTCTGTACGAGGTGCTCGCCGCGGTGATCGAGGCCGGGGCGACGACGCTGAACATCCCGGACACCGTGGGCTACACGGTGCCCGACGAGTTCGGCGCCTTGATCGCCGGCATCATGAAGAACGTGCGGGGCATCGAGGACGTCGTCGTGAGCGTGCACTGCCACAACGACCTGGGGCTCGCGACCGCCAACAGCCTCGCGGGCATCCGCGCCGGGGCCCGTCAGGCCGAGGTGGCCGTCAACGGCATCGGGGAGCGTGCCGGCAACACCGCGCTCGAGGAGCTGGTGATGACGCTGCAGACGCGCCACCCGCTGCTCGGGCTCGCGACGGGCATCGACACCACCCAGATCGTGCGCACGAGCAAGCTGGTGAGCTCGCGCACCGGGCTGATGGTGCAGCCGAACAAGGCGGTCGTCGGGGCGAACGCCTTCGCGCACGAGTCCGGCATCCACCAGGACGGCATGCTCAAGAACCAGGAGACGTACGAGATCATGCGGCCAGAGGTGGTGGGCGCCACCAAGACGCTCTTGGTGCTCGGCAAGCACTCCGGACGGCACGCCTTCGGCGTGCGGCTGCGGGAGCTCGGCTACCCGCTCGAAGGCGAAGCCCTGGACGCAGCGTTCCAGCGCTTCAAGGTGCTCGCCGACAAGAAGAAGCGCATCACGGACGCAGACCTCGAGGCGCTCGCGGCCTCCGAGCGCGGCCGCGGCCCCGAGCTCTTTCAGCTCGTCGGCGTCAACGTGATGTGCGGCACCGGAGGCGTCCCGACCGCGACGGTTCGGCTCAAAGGACCGGCGGGTGAGGTGCAGGCCCAGGCTTCCCTCGGCACCGGGCCCGTCGACGCGGTCTTCAAGGCCATCGACACCCTGATCGCCGTCCCGAGCGAGCTGCTCGAATACACCGTCAACTCGGTGACCGAAGGCATCGACGCGCTCGGTGAATGCAGCGTCCGCATCCGGGCGTGCGCGCCCGAAGGCGGTCGGGTCAATCCTCAACATGGCTCGGCGCACAGCGCCGTGTTCCATGGGCACGGCGCGGACACGGACGTCATCGTCGCCAGCACCAAGGCCTACCTCGCGGCCCTCAACCGGCTGCTCGCGTCTACGGGTGAACAGCTGCACGCAGCGGCGGCCGGGCGCCTCACGCCCGAACGCGCCGCTCCCCCCTCCGAGCGTGAGGTTGCCGGCGGGTCGGGAGCGGCGGAGTAGAGCAGGATCGCATGGCAAACGAGAACGGCTCCGAAAACCCCACGTCCCCGCAAGCGGCAGGCTCAGCGCACGTCCGCATCTATGACACCACCCTGCGGGACGGCACGCAGGGCGAGGGGGTCAGCCTCACGGTCGAAGACAAGCTCCGCATCGCCGAGCGGCTCGACGCGTTCGGCGTCGCCTTCATCGAGGCCGGGTGGCCCGGCTCGAACCCGAAGGACGCCGAGTTCTTCGCCCGCGCCCGCGACCGGCGGTGGACCACCGCCAAGATCACGGCCTTCGGCGCCACGCGCCGGGCGGGCATCGAGCCGGGCGACGACCCGAGCGTGTGCGCGCTCGTGGCGGCCGAGACGCCGGTGTGCACGATCTTCGGCAAGAGCTGGAACCTGCACGTGCAGGAGGTCCTGCGGACGACGCTGGACGAAAACTTGCGCATGATCGAGAGCACCTGCGCGTTTTTGCGCTCGCACGGGCGGCGGGTGATCTACGACGCCGAGCACTTCTTCGACGGATTTCGCGCCGACGGGGAGTACGCGCTCGAGACGTTGCGGGCGGCCAAGCGCGGCGGCGCCGAGGTGATCGTTTTGTGCGACACCAACGGCGGCAACCTGCCCTGGCAGCTCGAAGACACGGTGAAGCACGTGGTGGCGGCGCTCGATCACCCCCTCGGCGTCCACTGTCACGACGACACCGGCTGCGCCGTCGCCAACAGCGTCGCGGCGGTCCGCGGCGGCGCGCGCCAGGTGCAGGGCACCGTCAACGGCTATGGCGAGCGCTGCGGCAACGCCAACCTCTGCAGCATCATCGCCAACCTCGAGCTCAAGCTCGGGCTCCGCTGCCTGCCGGAAGGGCACCTGCGAGAGCTCACGGAGCTGTCGCGTTTCGTGGCAGAGGTCGCCAACGTCAGCCCCAACAAGCAGCAGGCGTACGTTGGCCGCAGCGCGTTCGCTCACAAGGGCGGCGTGCACGTGGCCGCCATGCGGCGCAACGAGCAGAGCTATCAGCACATCGACCCGACGCTGGTCGGCAACAGCATGCGCGTGGTCGTCAGCGAGCTGTCGGGGCGCGGCAACGTGCTGGCCAAGGCGGAGGAGCTCGGGGTCGCGGTCGACGCGGGGCACGAGGTCGAGGTCCTGCGCGAGATCAAGGAGAGCGAAGCACGCGGCCTCAGCTACGAGAGCGCCGAGGCGAGCGTGGCGCTGCTCTTGAAACGGAGGAGCGCCGACTACGAGCCGCTGTTCAAGGTGCTCGACTATCAAGCGGTGGTGGGCAAACGTCGCGGCACCGACACGTTCGCCGAGGCCGTGGTCAAGCTCGAGGTCGGCGATCACGTGCTGCACACGGCAGCCGAGGGCAACGGCCCGGTCAGCGCGCTCGACGCGGCGCTGCGCAAGGCGCTCCGCCCGGTGTACCCGGAGGTCGATCGCGTCCACCTGGCGGACTACAAGGTGCGCATCCTCGACGGCCAGGCCGGCACAGGCTCGACGACCCGCGTGCTGATCGACAGCCGAGACGCCTCACGCAGCTGGAGCACCGTCGGCGCCAGCAGCAACATCATCGAAGCGTCCCTGCACGCGCTCATCGACAGCATCGAGTACGGCCTGCTTCAGAACGGCGCCACGCTCGCCGCGGGTCGCGACGGCGCGGCGCGCGACGCCGCCCGGGTCGACTCGGTCCCGCCACCCGCACCGGCAGCGGGTCGCTGAGCCCTCGCCTCACCGGCGGGCGGAGCCCCCGCTCAGAACCACAAGCAATAGCCGATGCGGCCGTCGCCCTCGGGCGAGGCGCACTCCATGCCGTCGGGACACCCGAGCGGCACCCCGTCGCGCTGACACACCAAGAGGCAGCGGCTCGCGCGCGTGAACTGCACGCAGTCCACCTCGGCCTCGGCGCCGCTCGGCGCCGGCGAGCAATCGGCGGGCGTTTCGCAGCGGTTCGAGCAGACGTGCCCGTTGCCGCGGTCCATGCGGATCTCGACACAGGTGAGCGTCTCGGGTTGCCCGCAGTCGACCGTCTCGCCGTGGCACTCGACGGCGTAGGGGGATAGCCCGCCGTCGGCCGGCTCTGGGATCCCTCCGTCGGTCGGG
>JAEZYZ010000345.1 GCA_023418705.1 Pseudomonadota bacterium
GAGCAGCGGCGGCCTCGGCGGAGCCAGCGGAGCGCCCGGCGGCGGCGCGGGTGGCATGGACGCGACCGCTGGCGCGGGCGGTGGCGCGGCCGGTAGTGGACCCATGGACTCGGTCGACAGCGACGGGTGTCCCATCACCCTCGAGGGCTTCGCGACGGTCGACGCCATGGGGCAGGACGGCACCTACGGCGGCCGCGACGGCCAGACGGTCACGGTCAAAAACCAGGCCGAGCTCGAGCAATATGCCGGCGCGTCCGAGCCGTACGTCATCCGGGTGCAGGGCACGATCCAGATCACCCCAAAGGGTAAAGAAATCCGGGTCGCCTCCCACAAGACCCTCCTCGGCGTGGGCGCCACGGCGGCCATCGCCGAAGGCGGCTTCAACCTCGGAGCAGGCACCCACAACGTGATCCTGCGCAACCTGACCATCCGCGACAGCTTCGTCGAAGGGGATTGGGCAGGGGACACCCAGGATTTCGACGGTATCCAGCTGGACAGCGCGCATCACATTTGGATCGACCACTGCCACCTGCACCACATGGGTGACGGGCTCATCGACAGCCGCAAGGACACCACCTTCGTGACCACGTCCTGGAACATCTTGAGCGACCACAACAAGGCGTACGGCATCGGCTGGACCGAAAATGTCACGGCCCAAATGACCATTCACCACAACTGGCTGCGGGACTTGAACCAGCGCAACCCCGCCGTCGACAACGTCCTGCGCGCCCACTTGTTCAACAACTTCATGCAGCGCATCGACGCCTACGGCAACCACGCGCGCGGCGGAACCAACATGGTGCTGGAGAACAGCGTGTTCGACGACGTCAACCGGCCCCACTTCTACGACACCGGGACGCTCGTCGCCCGCGGCAACCTCTATCGCTCGTCCCCCGGAGACCGAACATCGACCGGTTCGAGCTATTCCTTCTTCGATCCGAGCGAGCACTACGCCTACACGCTGCACCCGACCGAAGAGGTCGAGGCGCTCCTCGCCAAATGCGCCGGGCCGAGGCCCACCCTCGGGCTCTGAGCTCGATCCCCCGCCGAAAAGGTGTATCGTGCCCCGCCAGAGGCATCGATGCAGCTCGGGATGATTGGACTCGGACGGATGGGCGCCAACATGGTGCGGCGCCTGCTGCAAGGCGGACACGCGGCGGTGGTTCATGACCGCCTGCCAAACGCGGTCACCGAGCTGGCGCAGGACGGCGCGATCGGCGCCGCTTCCCTGGCGGAGCTGGTCGCCAAGCTCGACGCACCGCGCAGCCTTTGCATGATGGTCCCCGCCGCGATCGTCGACGGGCTGATCGACGAGCTCGTCCCCCTGCTGACGCCCGGCGACACCCTCATCGATGGGGGCAACTCCCACTACCAAGACGACATCGCCAGAGCGCGACGCCTCTCGGAACGCGGGATCCACTATGTGGACATGGGGACCAGCGGCGGCGTCTGGGGGCTCGAGCGCGGGTACTGCCTGATGATCGGCGGCGAGCCCGAGGTGGTTCAGCGGCTCGATCCCATATTTGCGACGCTCGCGCCCGGCGTCGGGAACATCCCGCGGATACCGGGCGCGTCGAGGACGACTGCCGAACGCGGCTACCTGCACTGCGGCCCGAGCGGAGCGGGCCATTTCGTCAAGATGATCCACAACGGCATCGAGTACGGTCTCATGGCGGCCTACGCCGAGGGGTTCAACCTCTTGAAGCACGCCAACGTCGGCCAGGCCGCGCGGGCGAGAGACGCCGAGACGACCCCGCTCCGCAACCCGGATCATTACCAGTACGACCTCGACCTGGGCGCCATCGCAGAGCTCTGGCGGCGGGGCAGCGTCATCACCTCCTGGCTGCTCGATCTGACGGCGGCCGCGCTGAACGAGAGCCCCGCGCTCGAGGAGTTCTCGGGCACCGTGTCCGATTCGGGCGAAGGTCGCTGGACCGTCGCCGCCGCGGTCGAGGCCGGCGTGCCCGCGCACGTGCTGACGGCAGCGCTCTTCGAGCGCTTCGCGTCGCGCGGGGAGGACGATTTTCAGAACCGTGTCCTCTCGGCCATGCGCTTCGGCTTCGGGGGCCATCGGGAGAAGCGATGAGCGATCAGCGGGAGCGCTCGGACGCGCTCGTGTTCTTCGGCGCATCCGGGGATCTGGCCTACAAGAAGATCTTTCCCGCGCTGCAATCGATGGTCCGGCGGGGGCGCTTGAACTGCCCGGTCATCGGCGTCGCTCGCTCGGATTGGACGGTCGAAAATTTGATCGAGCGGGCCAGGGCCAGCATCGCCGAGCACGGCGAGCTGGACGAGACCGCCTTTGCCAAGCTCGCTGGGCTCCTCCACTACGTCGACGGCGACTACAACGAGGACGCCACGTTCTCCCGGCTCTACGCCGAGCTCGGGGGCGCCAGGCGCCCGGCCTTTTACCTCGCCATTCCGCCCAGCATGTTCCCGGTCGTGATCGGCAAGCTCCAAGCTTCGCGCTGCACGGCAGGGGCGCGCGTCATCGTCGAGAAACCCTTCGGGCGAGATCTCGCCTCCGCGCGCGTCCTCAACCAAACGCTGCGCGCCGTGTTCGATGAGCGGAGAATCTTCCGCATCGACCACTACCTCGGCAAGGAGGCGGTCCAGAACATCTTGTACTTCCGGTTCGCCAACGCCTTCTTGGAGCCCATCCTGAACCGGCACTACGTCGAGAACGTTCAGATCACCATGGCCGAGCAGTTCGGCGTGACGGGACGTGGCAAGTTCTATGACGAGACCGGCGTCATTCGGGACGTGATCCAGAACCACTTGCTCCAGGTGGTGAGCTACCTTGCCATGGAGGCGCCATCGAGCACCTACGCGGAGGCGATCCGCGACGAACAGGCGAAGGTGCTCCGCACGATCCGGCCGATGAGCGTCGAGAACATGGTCCGCGGTCAATTTCGCGGGTATCGGGACGAGCCCGGGGTCGCGAAAGATTCCGGCATGGCCACGTACGCGGCGCTGCGCTTCGACGTCGATTCTTGGCGCTGGGAGGGTGTCCCCTTCTGCGTGCGCGCTGGCAAGTCGCTCGAGATGACGTGCACGGAGCTGATGATCGAGTTCAAAAATCCCCCTCAAGTGGTGTTCAAGGAAGCGCCGCCGCTGCTCGGCAACTACGTCCGGTTTCGGCTGAGCCCCACGGTCGAGATCGCGATCGGGGCGCGCGGCAAGCTGCCCGGAGAGCGGATGATCGGCAGGCCGGTCGAGCTCTCGGTCATCGAGGAGCCGGAGCAGGGCAAGGACGGCCGCATGGACGCCTATGAGCGGCTGCTCGGCGACGCCATGGAGGGCGACGCGACGCTCTTCGCTCGTCAGGACGTGGTCGAGGCCGCCTGGGCGATCGTAGATCCCGTCCTGCACGCCCCAAGCCCGATGTTCACCTACGAGGCGGGGACCTGGGGCCCGGTCGAGGCGGACCGGCTCGTCGAGGACGTCGGCGGTTGGAACACACCGAAATGACGGAGGTCGTCGAGTGCGCCGACGCCGAGGAGCTGGCAGCTCGAGCCGCGAACTCGATGCTGGAGGCCATCCGATCGGCGGTGCAAAGCCGCGGCGTCGCGCGCATCGCGTTGAGCGGCGGCACGACGCCGATCGGCGCCTACCAGAAGCTCGCAACGCTCTTGCGCGATGTGGAGCACACGCGCTGGTTCTGGGTCGACGAGCGCGCGGTGCCGCCCGATCATCCGCGCAGCAACTACGGACTGGCCCAACGGCACCTGCTCGGCCCAGCGGGCGTCCCAGCCGCGCAGGTGTTCCGCATGCGCGGCGAAGACCTCCCGGAGGGCGCGGCGCGCGACTACGCGGGCGTCTTGATGACCCAGATCGATCAGCGCCAGCACGGCGCCAATAATGGCCATCCTGGGTGGCAGATCGAGCTCGACCTGGTCGTCGCCGGGGTCGGCGACGACGGCCACACGGCGTCGCTCTTCCCGAACACCGGCGCCGTGCTCCGCGAAGATCGGCCGGTCCTCGTGGTCGACCCGGGTCAAGGGCTCGAGCGGCGGCTCACGCTCAGCCGGCCCGTCTTGCTATCCGCACGCCGCACCGTGATCCTCTGCGCTGGCGCCGGCAAGGCAGCGGCGGTGGCTCGAGCGCTCTCTCCCGGGGATGAGGACGAAGTCCCGGCGCGCCTCTACCGCGCCGCCCGCCCGGGTTCAGTGACCTGGTTTTTGGATCGCAACGCGGCGAGCAATCTCGGCCACAGCGGCTCGTGAATTGTCATGAACTGACATCGACTTTTCGCTCGGCCGTCGGTACTTGGAGGGGGGGGGCGCGCCGTCCCGGACATGGGGAAACGCCGCCGGCAAGAACTTTCGAAGGGCGCGCGGTGGGATGGGGTCGGTTCTGACGATCGCGGGGCCCGGCGCGGCTTGCGCTCGAGCCCACGGCTGATCGAAAATGGCCGGATGACTCAATCGAGGGTGGTGACGGGGTGGCCCGCCGTGCGTGGTCGCATGGGGTGGCTTTTGATCGCGGGCTTGCTGGGCGCCGGGAGCGCGTCCGCCGAGCCCGCGCCCGCGAACGCCGAGGCGGCGCCAGCGGTCGCAGCTCAGAACGGGGCGCCACCTCGAGCGGAGGGCGAGAGCCAGGGCGACGCCGCAGGCGAGAACAACCCTTCCCTCGCGGTGATCCGCGAGGGGGCGGTCAAGCGCTTGAGTGATGCCGAGCGGGCGCGGCTGGCGGAGTTGGACGAGGGCACGCTCCTCGCGCTGCTCAATGCGCCGGCCGACGCGCAGCACACACCCGTGGAACAGGCCATCAAGGAAGCCTTCCACAAGGAGGCGTTCGAACAGACACTGAAGTACCGCACCGGTCAGATCGAAGTCGGCGATGGCCTGGCGACGCTCTCCTTGGGCGACCTGTTTCGCTACCTCGACCCGGCAGACACCGAAAAGCTCTTGGTGCAGGGCTGGGGCAACCCTCCGGGGCAGAAATCGCTTGGCATGATCGTCCCGAAGGACGAGAGCCCGCTCGAAGAAGGCGGCTGGGCCGTGGTGATCACCTACTCCGAAGACGGGCACGTCGACGATGAAGACGCCGAGGACATCGACTACGACGAGCTCTTGGCCCAAATGAAGGAAGGGACCGCTGAAGAGAGCAAGCAGCGCGTCTCGCAAGGCTACGAGTCGATGGCCCTCGTCGGTTGGGCAGAACCGCCCCGCTACGACGCCGCCACGCACCGGCTATACTGGGCGAAGGAGCTGAAGTTCGGCGACGCCCCGGAGAACACCCTCAACTACGCGATCCGCGTGCTGGGCCGCAAGGGCGTGCTGGAGCTGAACGCCGTCGCCGGCATGTCGCAGCTGGCAACCGTTCGGGGTGAAATGCAGCGCGTGCTGCCGCTGGCCGAGTTCAAGACGGGGCAGAGCTACGCCGACTTCAATCCCGACGTGGACGAGGTCGCCGCCTACGGAATCGGCGGCTTGATCGCGGGCAAAGCGCTCGCCAAGGTCGGATTTTTCGCGGCAGCGCTGAAGATCTTGCTCGCGATGAAAAAGTTCTTGGTGCTCGGCGTGGTCGCCATCGGCGCGCTGGTGGCCAAGCTCTTGCGCGGCCGGCGTGCCGGCGCGTCGGAGACGCCCTAGAGCGCCAAACGGTTTGCGGCGCAAGCCGTTTGGCGCGGAAAATGAGACCATCTAGAGCACCGACCCGTGAGCAGCCGAGGGGGTTTCCCGCAGCAACCGGGGCCGCCCCCCGCGGGGGGGCCCGCGGGGTCGGG
>JAEZYZ010000389.1 GCA_023418705.1 Pseudomonadota bacterium
GGCCCGGGGCGCTGGGGGGGGGGGCGCGGGCGGGGCCCGATTCCGCCAGCTGCTCGTCGCTGACGAAGCGCTCGCGCGGCACGCGCTCGAGCGCGCCCAGCACCGCCGCGCTGCCGGCGATGCGGCGGTTCGCGATCGTCTCCTTGCGTGCGGCGCGCGCGACCGCGGGCAAGGCGCCCGCGTCGCGCGGCGCGCGTTCCCCCAGGAGCTCCGACCACAGCCGGTGCAGGCCGAGCGTGTGCAGGCGGCGCCGCGCGCTCGTCGCCGCCACCTGGCTCTTGACCGCGCGGAGGTAGTAGTCCCGGCTCGGCCCGGTGTAGGCGAAGCGATCGACGATGCCGTGCAGGATGGGATCGAACAGCTCGTGCCGCAGCTGCAGGCAACGGGCGAAGTCAAGCTCGTGCGAGGGATCGACCCACTCGGACAAAAACTCCTGATCGCCGTCGTGCCACCAGGGGTAGCGGTGGACGCGCAGGCCCGTCGACTGCTCCCAGCTCGCGCGGTCTTCGTCGATCGGCGAGCCCGGATAGAGCCGAAACGGGTCGACCGACAGAAAGCCGTGCGTGCCGCCCGGGTGCCCGAGGAACAACCGCTCGAGGTAGCGCGCGCTCGTGCGCAGCGTCTGCTCGGTCTCGCCGGGGTGTCCCACGATGACGTTGGCGCCGAACGGCACGTTCAGCTCGCGCGCCCACTCGGAGACGGTCAGCATCTTGTCGAGGTAGCCTTCGAGCTGCCCGCTCTTGCGGATGCGGCGCAGCTGATCCGGAGCGCCCGACTCCAGGCCGAACCCGGGGCTCACGTTCGCGCGCGCCATCAACACCAGGTCCTCGCGCTCGATCAGGTCGAGCCGGATCAGGAGCCAGGTCTTGCGGGCGCGCAGCGGCTGGTCGGCGAGCTTCTCGAGCAAGGCTCGCCGCCACGTGCGCTTCATGCCGAAGAGCGCGTCGGCGACGAACAAGGTCCAGCGCGACAAATCCAAGTACCGGTCCAGCCGGTGCAGCTCCTCGAACGCCTCGAGCGGGTCCAGCGACCGCCAGGAGACGTCGCGCTTGGCGCGCTCCATGCAAAAAGCGCAGTCGTAGGGGCAGCCGCGCGACAGGTAGATCTCCGCTTGCGACGCCATGCGCCGCGCGATCGGCCGATACCGGTCGAGCAGCGACCAGTCGTAGGGCACGAGCTCGCTCGGGTGCGGGACGGCGTCCGGTCCGAGCACGCGGGTGAGGGGACGCTTCCCGCTCTCCAGCGCCTGCACCAGCCGCACCAGCGGGTGTTCGCCGTCGCCCACGACGACGTAGTCGAAGCTCGACTCGGGCCCCGTGAAGTCGTTCGGGCGCGCGCTCGGGTGATAGCCCCCCGTCACGAACCAGGCGCGTGGCAACAGCGCCCGCAGCCGAGCGCCGAGCTCCAGCACCTTCAAGTAGTCGAACGACGAGTAGCAGGAGATCCCCACCAGATCGTAGCCCGGCGTCGTCAGCCGCCGCAGATCGACCGCGCCGAACCCGCGCTCCATGTCCAGGTCGACGATGTCGACGACCGCGCCCGTGCGCCGCTTCAGCGCGGACGCCAGCATCAGAAGCTGCGGCACCCCGAAGTTGGAGCCGCCTTCGAAGAGACCGCCCGGCCAGAGCAGCAACACGCGCGGGCGATCGACGGGTGGCATCTAGATAACGCGGGGTGTGGTGGGCGGGGGCGCGCGCCACCGGGGTTCGCCTACGCGGGCACGCTCAAGCAGGGTTGAGGCTCGGCGTCGTCGACGTCGGCGTCGCCGGGCTCGGCGTCGGGCTCCGCCCCGTCCGGGCCGGCGTCTTCGATCGCGGCGTCCTCGTCCCACGCATCGGCTCCCGCGTCTTCGACGCCAGCCTCTTCGATGCCAGCGTCCGGTGGCAGCGCCCCGAGGCAGGGCTGCGGGATCGGCGCCGTCAAGCAGGGCGCCGGTGGGGACAAACACACCTGGGGCGTCCCGCCGGTCGCGGGCGTGCCGCCGGTGCCGACGCCGCCGGCGCCCCCCGCGTCCTGCCCGCCGGTGCCCGCGGTGTTCCCGCCGCTGCCGGGCGTGTTCTGTCGGTCTTGATCCGTCTCGCCCCCGCACGCCACCGGTGCGAGGCCCGCGCTGGCCATCGCCAACGCCACGAAGCGCGCTCGGCGCGCCAAAATCAGCTTCTTCGCGTCTTCGTCCATTGGGCTTCCCTCACAAGATGACTTCCAGGTGCGTGCGGCCGTCCCGCCGTTGTTGCGCGAGCCGCGCCGCGAGCGCGTCGTCCACGTGCTGCATCACGAACGGATCGGCGAAGCGCCGCGCGTGGCCGAGCACCCACTCCGCCGCGGCGCCGCAACCGCCTGCGCAGGTGTCCGCGTGCAAGCAGCCCTGGCAGAACTCCGGCAGCTCTTTCTTGTAGTCGCGCACCTCGGGCGCATCGAGCAGCGCCTGCAGGTCGACCTGCGGATCGCCGATGTCGGGCACCCCGCCGATCGCGGTCCGGTGCAGCGTGCAGTTGCGCAGCTTGCCGTCGGGCCCCAGCGCAAACTCCTGCGCCGAAGACCCGATCGCGCACGTCCCGAAGCGCAACGCGCTGAACCGCTCCACCTCCAGCGCGCACGGCGGCACCGGCATCGTGCACGTCAGCGTCAGGCCATGGGCGCGCGCCAGCGCGTCGGCTTGCTCGAACGCGACCAGCAAATCCGCGCGCGAGGGCAAGAGCTGCGCCGCGTGCCGGGCCGCGTAGCCCGCGGGGCTGAAGCGGCTGAGCGCGACGTTCGTCACGCCCAAGCTCCGCCACAGCTCCAGGATCGCCCCCGCGTGCGCGCAGTTCTTCTGCGTGAGGACGATGCAGCCGACCACCGGCACCCCGTGGCGCCGCAGGAGCTCCACCCCGCGCAGCGTCTTGTCGAAGTGGCCGGGACCGACGTGCGCCTCGTGCAGCTCCCGGCTAGCGCCGTTGAGCGTCACCTGAATGTAGCGGAGCGAGTACTCGGCGAGCCGAGCGGCGATCTCCTCGGTGACGAGCCCGCCGTTGGAGATGATCTGAATCCCGACGCCGTGCTCGCGCAGCAGATCCATCAGCGGCAGCAACATCGGGCTCGCCAGCGGCTCGCCCCCGGTCAGCGTCACGTGGTCGAGATCGAAGGCGTCGAGCAGCCGCTGAACCCGCGTGAGCAAGCGCGTGTGCTCGCCCGGCGTGGCGCTGGCGGAGGCGTCGTCGCGCCACTCGTTGTAGCAGTAGTCGCACTTCTGATTGCAGAACGGCGTCAGCTCGATCGCGACGCTCGCCACCTTGCGCCGGCGTGCCGGGGCGGCCGCGCTTGGCGCCGATACCCCACTCGCTTGCTCGCGGCCCATCTTCGACATGATATCAAGTTCCGGTGCGCGCCGACAGCGGCGGGGGACGGGAGCGGCGAAGGAGCAAGCATCGTTCCAACCGTGTTTTCGGGCGAAAAGGGGCGGATCTGTGTCAAGTTGTGCCAGCGCTGTTCGGGGGATTTGGGGCGCGGACGGCGATGGGACGGAGGCGCGCGCGGCGATGGGGACGGAGGGGGCGACGGGAACAGGGACGGGGAC
>JAEZYZ010000466.1 GCA_023418705.1 Pseudomonadota bacterium
GCCCCGCTCCGCACCCGCTCCCGCTCGGCCGGCGCGTGCCGCGGGTGGAGGTCGACGCGCTCGAGCGCGCGCGGCACCTGCTCGCCGAGTCCGAGCGCCGCGCCGCCCAAATCACCGAACGCGCAGAGCGGCAGGCGGCGGCGCTCCGCCTGGAGGCCGAAGCGCGCGCCCGGGCCGAGGCCGCCGCCACCATCGCGGGACAGGCGCTGGCGTTGGCGGAGCAACGCGCCCGAAGTGAGGAACGTCAAACCGATCGCATCGTGGAGATCGCTCGCCTGCTGGCCGAGCGCCTGCTCGGCCAGGTGCTCGAGCTGTCGCCCGAGCGGGTGGCGAGCCTGGCCCGTCAGGCGATCGCCCAGGTGCGCGGCGCGGCCCACGTCACGCTGTTGGCGCACCCCGAGGACGTCCCGCACCTGCAAGCCGCGGTGCAGACCTGGGACCTCGAGCTGCGCACGCTGCGGGTCGTGCCGGACCCGAGCGCAGCTCGCGGCAACCTGCGGTTGGAGACGGAGATCGGCACGCTCGAGGCCGCCCTCGGCCCGCAGCTCGATCGCCTGGCCGCGAAGGTACGGGAGGAGCTCGGCCATGCGCGGTAGCCGCCGGCGCGGGGGGCCACGATGACCTCACGCGGCAGCTTTCCACCCGTCCCGGCGCACCCGCCCCGGTCGCTTCACTCGCAGCCTCCCGCCGCCGTCGCGCTCGAAGAGGCGGAGGCGCTGCCGTCCTTCGACTGGCGCCGCAACGCCTGGCTGTTTGCGCTCACGGTGCTCAGCGTCTTTTACGTCGGCAGCGGCTGGGTCGCCTACGGCGAGGCCCCCGCCAGCGCGTGGGAGGCGCTGCTCGCCGGCTGGCGCTTCGCCCTGCCGCTGCTTGCGATCCTGGTCGCGCACGAGTTCGGCCACTACATCGCCGCGCGCCTGCACCGGGTGCCGGCGTCGCTGCCGTACTTCATCCCGCTGCCGATCTTGAACCCGTTCGGTACGCTCGGCGCCATCATCTTGATGCCGAAGCGCATCCGCTCGCGCCGCGCGCTGCTCGACATCGGCGCCGCCGGGCCGCTCGCGGGCATGGCGGTCGCGATCCCGCTGATGATCTACGGCCTGTCGCTGTCGCCGGTCCTACCCGTCGATCGCAGCGGCGACGTGGGCGGCATCCAGGAAGGTCAGAGCCTGCTGTACTGGGCGCTCAAGGCGCTGGTGCACGGCACCATCCCGGCCGATCACGACGTCATGCTGCACCCGACGGCGCTGGCGGCCTGGGCCGGCTTCCTGGTCACGTTCTTGAACCTCCTCCCCTTCGGGCAGCTCGACGGCGGCCACGTGGCTTACGCCGTCTTCGGTGAGCGACAGAACCGCTTCGCCCGGTTCATGCTCTACGTGCCGCTGCTGCTCGTCGTCCACAACTTCTTCGTGCACGTGGCGCCGATCCTCCAGGCGGGGTTCGCCAGGGGGTTCGACGCGCTCACGCTGCGCGATTGGCTCCCGGCATCCGCGCTCTTCAACTGGATCGTGCTGTTCGGGCTGTTGCTGGTGCTGCGGCGGGCATCCGGCGCGGACCACCCGCCCGTCGACGATCACACCCTCGGCACCGGCCGCAAGCTGGTCGGGATCGGAACGCTGCTCTTGTTCGTGCTGCTGTTCATGCCGTCCCCCTGGGTGCCGTATTGAAGGTGCGGGGGCGCCGATCTGGCGGCGCCCCTCGCAGCGCCCTCGTCAGCGCGCGCTCACGGCTGCATGACCCAGCGGATACGCCAGTCGTTCGACTTCGCGAAGCTCGCTGATGCTCCAGAGACGAAGACGCGGAACTTGTTCGCGCCGGCGTCGTAAATCGAGGTCATCCCGGACGCTTGCCAGTGGCTCGCGTCGCCGATCAACGAGGTGAAGAAGGTCGGCGTGCTGCCGTTTGGCACCAAGTGCGCGCAGTGGCTGGTGTTGACGTCGATGTAGGCGCCGTTGTCGCCGTATGCCTTCCAATTCGTGGTCGATGTCCCGGCACACGACCCCTTGTCGGCGCGGTTCAGCGGCACGGCCTTCCAGTTGATGTGCCAGTCCCTGGAGTTGGCGTACGCGGGCGTGACCCCGGACTTGCGCACGAAGATCCGAAAGCCCGTGGGCGTGGCGCTGTACACCGAGGTCGCTCCGACGGTGTCCCTGTGATTTTTCTGGCCGCCGAGCGACGTGATGTAGGCCGGCGTCGACGATAGACCACAGCGGCTGGTGTCGACGTCGACGTAGATGCCCGAGCTACCGTACTGGCGCCAGTCGGTGGCCCCCAGCGCGGTGCGGCCGACGCACAGCGACTCGAGACGGTGGCGTGGATCCTCGATCTCGGCCATCTTCGCGTCGTGGCCGCTGAAGTTCACGTGCCAGCCGTTCTGGTTGGCGAACTCGGGGGTGACGTTCGCGCGCCGCACGTAGACCCGAAACTTCGTGGCGCTCGCCTGGTAGATCGAGCTGACGCCCGTCGTTGCCCAGTGGCTGGCGTCCCCACCGAGCGAGGCGAAGTAGATCGGGGTCCCGGTCGCCTTGTCCTTGCGGTCGACGCCGAGCCCGCAGTACGAGGTATCGACGTCCACGTAGATCGTGTCGCTCGCGTACTGCGTCCATCTCGTGTTGCCCTTGGGCGTGCTGCCGAAACACGTCGTTTGCGACAGGTGCCGGAACTTGAACGTGGTGTCGCGCACGATCTCGATTTGAGACTCCGACAAAAAGCGCTCGTTGAGCCAGCTGGAAACGGGTGAGTACGTCATCAAGTTGTAGGCGTACTCGCCGATCGTCCCATCGGGACCGTTGCGGACCTCCTTCGACAGTGGGTCCAAGACGCGCTTGCCGCCATAACTGTTGCCCGCAAGATACCTGTTGCCACCGATGTACATGCCCAGGCGGTTGGTCGAGGTATTGGCCTCGAACCAGCACAGGTCCGGGCAGTTCGCCCCGGACGTGGCGCAGCTGTCCGGACACTTGGTCGAGGAACCGTTGAGCGCAAAGCTCTTGTACCCAAGGTCGTATCGCCGGTGGTACTCCTCACACTGCTGCCGACCGGAGAAGAAGAAGGGGGTCTCGTCGAGGCCGCTGTCGACGTAGACCAGGTCCCAATAATTGCACGGGTGGTACTCCGGTGTGCCGGGGACGGGTGGCGTCGGATACCTCACCACGCCGCCGCTGCCGTGCGGGTGCACCATGTTCAGATGGTGCCCGAGCTCGTGTGCCATGTTGTGGCTGACTCCGGCGGCGTTCACGCCATCCTGGATGTCGCTGCGCAAATAGACGTAGTTGCTCGACCGAGAGGCGCCGTTGTCTGCATTTCCAGAGGGCTTGCCCGCGCTGTTCAGGCGGGGCTTGACGACGAACACGTTGGCCCGGAAGTTCGCGCCCCGCCAGGGCATGGCGGCGTTGCTCGCGGACTCGAGCCACTCGTGAGAGGCTCGTTCGGTGGACGCCGCCCACCGACCCGCGACGGGACCGAGTTGCTCGAGCTGGTCCTCGACGCTCGCGAACGTATAGAGCGTGGACGCTCGCTGGCGCGTGAAGTTCGGCATCACCACGTCGTCCACGCGATCCACGAAAAACTGCGTGTTTGCTGGAGCGTAGGCCCAGTTCGCGGTGGAAACGTGCGACGCGAGCCGTTCATGGGAAATCGGCGGGGACTCGCCTTCCTCGGCCACGATGCGGATGACATGCAGCCCGACGCGGTGGTGCGCGTAGATGCCGGGCGTGACCGCGAGCACGCCCTGATCGGTCTGCGCGACCCCCTCCTGCTCGGCCGGGAGCTCTTCCACGACCTCGAACGTGCAGCCCGCCAGCGCGAGCGATAGAACGAAACCCCCGCTTGAAATACGCTTCATCGACGCTCCTAACCCAAAATGTGATGGAATGCGGGGGCACCCTAAGCAGGCGCGCGCGAGCCTCGCAAGCGCAAGACCCACGCGCTGGTCATTTCTGACGATAGGGGGACGGAGCACGCACGAGCGCTTCGCAGCGACGCCGGCAAAGCGCCCGCCCGCCAGCTCTCCACGTCAACTCGACAGCATCGCCCGCAGCTCGTCGAGCCCCACGGGTTTCGTCAGGTGAGCGTCGAATCCGGCGGCGGTGGAGCGCTCGATGTCTTCGACGCGGCCATAGCCAGAGACGGCCACGAGGCGAATGCCGGTCCCGCAGGTCTCTCGCACCCGCCGCGCGACCTCGAAGCCATCGTAGCCCGGCAACCCGAGGTCGATCAGCGCCAGGTCGGGCCGCTCGCCAGTGATCATCGCCACGCCCTCCGGGCCATCTGCGGCGCTCGCGACCCAGTGCCCTTCCATCCGCAGCAGCGCCTCTTGAAGCTCGCGGATGTCCTGGTTGTCCTCCACGATCACGACCCGCAGCGACGGCTTGGCGCCAGCGCCCGGAACGCTCGCCGGTTGAACCGACGGGCGTTCGTCCGCGAGGCGCAGCGTGACCGAGAAACAGCTGCCGTGGCCGAGGCCGCCGCTCTTGGCGACCACCTCCCCGCCGTGCAAGCGCACCAAGCTTTGCACCAGCGTGAGGCCGAGCCCCATCCCGCCCGACGCGCGGTCGAGGGTACGATCCGCCTGCACGAAGAGGTCGAAGATTTGTTCGACCATTTCCGGTGAGATCCCGATGCCGTCGTCGCTCACCTGCACCACCGCCTGGTGGTCCTCGCGAGCCGCCCGCAAGGTCACCCGACCGCCCGCCGGCGTGTACTTGACGGCGTTGGTCAGCAGATTGCCGAACACCTGCTCCAGCCGCACCCGGTCGCCGTAGACGGGCAAGGCTTCGGCCGGCGCTTCGAACCGGTACTCCAGCGACCGCTGCCGGGCCGGCTCCTCCACGGACTCGAAGCACGCGCGGAGGACGTCGTTGAGGTCCAGCAGCTCGCGCTGCAGCAGCACCTTGCCGTGCGTCACCCGCGCCACGTCCAAGAGGTCATCGACCAAGCGCGAGAGGTGCAGGGTCTGCCGACCGATGACCGCCAGCTGGCGGTCCCGCTCGGCCTCGTGCCCCCCCTGCCCCAGGAGCTCGCCCGCCAGGCGGATGGCGGCGAGCGGATTGCGCAGCTCGTGTCCCAGCATCGCCAGGAACTGATCTCGCGATTCGATCGCACGCCGCACGGCGTATTGTCGCCTGCGCCCGCGCAACGCGGCCTGCACGGCGGCGACCATGCTGCGCACCCGTACCGGACGATCGAGGACGGTCACCGTCGCGACCTCCGCCAAGGCCGCGACGGCAGACGGCGCCTGGCTCGTCGGATTGGTGGCCACCACGAACGGCAGGTCCGACCAAGGCGGCTGGCGCTGCAACACGTCCGTGAGCGGGGCGATGGATCCGGCTCCCAGCGCCTCCTCGGCCATCAGCACCGCGCCCGCCCCGGACGCGATGGCTTCGCAGAGCGCGCCGATGTTTCGGCACACGTCTCCGCGGACGCCCGCCTGCTCCAAGAGCTCCAGCGTCAGGCGGGCGTCGCGGGCGGTGGCGGTCAGGATGAGGACGGTCTCCGAGTCCGCCGGCTTGGGCGGGGTCACGACGCCCCTGACGAGGGGCCGGGCCCTGGCTCGCCGGAGCTCGGGAGCCCGAACAGAATACCGGTCATTCCGGTCAAGGGTTGACTCAACGAGATGCCGTCGCGTCCGAAGCTGAGCTCTCGGATGGTGTCCTCGTGGTACCCCGATCGTTTCTTGATGACGGAGATGGCCTTCCGCAGACGGCCCTGAGCTTCGAAATACCGCAGCAGCACCACAGTGTCGGCCAGATAGCTCACGTCGACCGGCGAACCCATGCTCGCCCCCAACGTGCCGGTCTGGGCCATCGTCAGGATCGACGCCACGCCGAGCTCGCCCAAGTACGCCAAGAGCTCGCGCATCTGCAGCGTGAGATAGCGTGCCTGCGGCATCGCGTTGAAGTAGCCGTTGATGCTGTCGATCACGACGAGCCGCGCGTGTTTCTTCTCGACCGCGTCACGCACGAGCGCCGTGAACTCGTCCGGGGCGAGCTCCGCGGGGTCGACTTGGTGCAAGACGATGCGGCCTCGCTCGATCAGCTCGTCCAGCGGGCTGCCGAGGGCGCGCGCGCGGCTGAGCAAGGTGCCGACGCGCTCCTCGAACACGAACAAGGCCGCCACCTCTCCCCGGCGGGCCGCCGCCGCGGCGAAGCTCACGGCCAACGCGCTCTTGCCGGAGCCCGCGGGACCCATGATCAGCGTCGCCGTGGACCGATCGAGCCCGCCCCCGAGCAGCGCGTCGAGGCGGCCGATGCCGCTCGGCAGAGGCTCGGCGACGAAATCCGTCCGGTGCTCCGCCGCGACGAGCCGCGGGAACACTCTGAGCCCGCCGGTCTCGATCACGAAGTCGTGGTGACCGCTGCGAAAGCGGGAGCCGCGCAGCTTCGCGACCCGCAGCCGTCGCCGGTCCGCGCCGTATTCCATGGCGGTTTGCTCGAGGCCGATCACTCCGTGCACCAAACTCTCCACCTGGATGTCGCCGGTCGCTCCGGAGCGATCGTCCAGCAGCAATACGGTGCACCGCCTGCCGGCGAAGAACTGCTTCAAGCTCAGCAGCTGTCGTCGATAGCGGAGCGGCGCCTGCGCCAGCAATCGCACCTCTGCCATCGAGTCGAACACGACGCGGGTGGGGTGGGCTTGCGCGACCTCGTCCAGCAAGAGCCGCATCGTTTCCTTCAAATCGACGTCGGCGGTGGCGTAAATCGTGTTCTCGTCTTCCAGCCGTAGCGTCTGCTCCGCGCTCGACAGCTCGAACAGCTTCAAGCCGTCGAGCGACCAACCGTGGGAGGCTGCCACCTGCCGGATCTCACTCTCGCTCTCCGACAGCGTGATGTACATGCACGTCTCGCCCTGCCGGAGTCCCTCGAGCAAGAACATCAGCGCCAGCGTCGTCTTGCCAACGCCTGGGGTTCCGGTGACGAGGTAGAGCCGGTCGCTCGGCAAACCGCCGTTCAAGACGTCGTCGAGTCCGGGGACTCCCGTTGCCGCCCGGCGGTCACCGCTGGACGGCAACGGATCGCGCATGCCCGTCGAACATGGCAATCCTCGTCCATGGGGTCAACCCTGACGACCGGGTGAAGCCAGCGCGAAAACGCCACGCTACTTCGGACAGCACACCGCGCCTTCGACCCCGATCGGCTCCCCCGCGCCCGCCACGATACTGCCGAGCGGCGGGTGTCCGCTCGGGCACACGTACTCCGGACGGTGGACGGCGCCGTCGCCGATGTCTCCGACCACGCTCCCCCCTTGCTCGAGGCAGGTCTCTTCGGAGAGGGAGGGGCGTGCCGCCGGCGCCGGACTCGGCCCGGGCGGCGTCGCGTCTCCACGCGGCGTCGAGCCGTCCTGCACGACCGCCGCGGGCGGCGGGCTCGAGCTGCCCGAGCACGCCACCAAACCAAGGACGACGACCGAGGACATGAGACGACCAACGACGCTCGACATGCGGCCAGTCTGCATCCGGTTCGGCGTCTTGACTAGCTGGCGCCCGTCCCTGGGGAGGGGATTCGCCGAGCCCTGCGCCGAAAATACCGCCGGGGCTGCTCGCCTACTTCAACGCCGAGAACTCGACGCAGAAGTCGAAGTCGATCGCCGACGACGTGCCGGGCGGCACGTTCACTTCGAGGCCGATGAGCTGGCGGGGATCGAGATCCTGGCCATCCTGGACCCAGTCGCGCTGGCGGGCGTCCTGCATGATGGGCCCAATGAGCAACAGGTCGTACTCGCCCCCCGCGGCCGGCACCTCGATGAAATGGCTCTTGCCGTCGGCGCCCGTCTGCTCGGCATCCTGAAGCGCAACGCGAGTCCCTGCCGGCACCGCGCCCGTCAAACGGACCCGAAACCCCCGGAGCCCCCGGACCAGCGCGTCGTAGGGCTCCGCGTCGGCGCCCGCCTGGTTCAGGTTGAAGCCGAGGCCAGCGCCCCAATAGCCATCGGCGCCCGGCGTGGGCGCCGCCGCCACTTGTCCCGCCAAGCACGCCGTGTCGCTGACCGTCAGCGTCGCCGTGGAGTAGTCGTCATGGAAGTCGTGGACGTTGCCACCGATTTGCAGGCCCCCGGTGTCCTCCAAACGCGTCCCCTCGCCGCTGTGGGTGATCGTCACTTCCTCGGGGGCCAGCCGCGCTTCCGAGATGGCGTTCATGCAGAAATCGAACGGCACGTCGGCTCCGGCTTTGGCGTTGACCACGAGCATCACGGACGTTAGCGGCGTGCCGACGTACGGCTCTCCCGAGCCGTCCCAGCAGGCGGTGTTGAAGTCACCCCACCGAAACCGGTCGGTCACACCGGTGAGGTTCACGCACCAGCGGTCTCCGGGATCGCCGCTCGGACCTTCGATTTGGAGCCGCAAGGGCGCGGTGGACTCATTTTTTACATCGACGTCGATGCCGAGGCTCGCCGGGTCGGCCAGGGCCGGTGTCACCGTGAGGAGCTCCGCCGCTGCGCCGGAGCCCTGGTTCAGGTTCCAGCCCAGCGTCGCGTGGCTCACATAGTCCGGATCCTGGGGCACCGTACCCGCCACGCAGTAAGGCCCATTGGCGGGTGCTCCCGAGAGCTCGGACGGGGTGATCGTCGTCGCCTCCCGAGGCGGCTCGGCCGCCGCTGCCATCTCCGCGTCCGGGAAAATTTTCGTCCAGACGTAGCCGTGCCAGTCACCGCTCGTGTAGTAGTGGTTGGGTGGCGGGGTAGACCCGCCGCTGCCGCCCGCTCCGCCACCCCCGCTCGGGCTGCCACCGCTGCCGCCGCCCCCGCTCGGGCTGCCTCCGCTGCCACCGCCAGCACCCCCGGTGGCCACGCCACCGGTTCCACCGCCGGCGACCCCGCCCGAAGCGTTCCCCGCGCCTCCCCCGCCCGTGGGATCGCCTCCCGTTCCGCCGGTTTGGTTGCCGCCGCTGCCGCCGCCCGCCGTCGTGTGGCTGCCGCCGCTGCTGGCCTCGGTATCGGCGGCGGGGTCGTCCAGAGGCGCGATGAGCATGCAGCCGCCGCTGCTCAGGCTCACCATCAGCAGCGCGAAGCGTCGTCGAGTCGAAAACATGGGTGGCTCCAGGGTGCGCGGGCGCTCCTTCCAGCGTCGGGCTCAGAGATGGCCCCCGACGACCAGCCCGCCGGCGGCGGCCGTGACCCACGGCGCGACGAGCGTCCCCCGCGCTGGGGAGCGGGCGTTGGCTCGCTGGACGATCAGAAACGTCGTGACGCCAGCGCCAACGACCGCGGCGCCCGTCAGCCCAAGGCTGACCCAACCGAGCGTGCGCGCCTCGTCGTGCAGGTCGTGGCGGTCGTCGGACAGGGCGGCGTTCGCCCCATCGAAGTCGTCCCGCTTGGCCAGGTACTGAAGCCCCGTCAGCGCGGCCCCGGCCCCTACCGCGAGGGTCAAGCTCCCGGCGATCACGATCGGCGCCGTGAAGTAGCTGGATGACGTGTCTGCTTCGGCTGCCGGCGCGGGGGGCGGCAGGACCGGCGATGGCGCGGGGCTCGTGTGGGCGGCGGGTGCGGGGGGCGCCGGCGCCGTAGGATTGGCGCCGGAGGGGGCCACGCTATCGTCGGCTTCGAGCACCGGGATGGTCACGGTCGTCTCGCCGGGTTGATCAGCAACCTGTAGCTGCTGGACCCAGCGTCGTCGCGCGGGCGCCGTCGCGACCACGATGTGCACGCCCGGGTCGAGCGGCGTCGGGACGTTCAGCGCGGCGGGAGTCAGCCGGTAGCCATCCAGCCGGACCTCCAGCCCCTCGATGTCCGCCCCCTCCGCCAGCAGCAGCCGAACCCGAGACACCTGTTGCTCCAGGCTGGCGATCCGCTCCTCGCTGAACCTCGCGCGATCTTCGCGCTGCTCGCGGCGAGCCGCGACCAGCGCCGCCTTGTAGTGCGCCAGCGCGGTCGCGGATCGGCCGCGCGCCTCTTCGCAGCTGGCGAGGTTGATCAGGGCCCCGGTGCCGTTGGAGAGCCGATAGCTCTCGGCGAACTTGGCGCAGGCTTCGGGGTACTTCTTGTCGGCCATCAGCCGCTGCCCTTCTTCGAAGAGCGAGTAGGCGAGCGACATGTTCGCGTCGGACTGCGCCCGGGCAAGCGCCGGGGCGAGCGCGAGCACCAAACCCATCGTCCAGGGCCGAAGGGGACGGCAGCGCCGCTCGAAAAACCCGGTCGTCATAGTGGACTGTCCCTCCTGGGGTTGTAGGTCGGCACGCTGGCGGGTCGGCTCTTGTTCGCTGTGGCGGTGGGCGCCGGGGACGCGCGTGGTGCTGCCGGCGGCTTGCGCGGGGCCGATCGTTTGCTGGCGGCGTCGACCACCGTCGCTGCTCGCTCCGGTGGCGAAGCCGCGGGCGGGGCTGGCGCGCTCTCCGGCGTTCCGGCGTCGCCGCCCGCGGCCCCAGCATCGCTCTGTGCGATCGGCTTGGGTGCGGGCTCGACCTTCGGTGCGGGCTCGACCGCTGCTTCGCGGGCGACCGCGGCGGCGGGCGG
>JAEZYZ010000040.1 GCA_023418705.1 Pseudomonadota bacterium
CTCGCTCGGCCACGAGCCTCACCGGATCGCCCGAACGCTCGAGCTCTGCCACAAACCGCTCCCGGTCCTCCGAACTGTGTCGTCTTCGCATGCCCGCGTCATCGCAGGCACGAGCTGCATGGCGCTAGATGGGGTTGGCGCACCGGTTACGCTCCGCCCATCTCGACGCGGGGTACCGCGCTGCTCGCGCATCCACCCAACAACAACAAACAACCGATTGCACGTCTTGGATTCATCACGGACTCGTGTACAGCTGGAGGTTCAAGGTCTGCCGCCACTTCAGCCCGACGTTTGTTGACCATGGATTGGGACGTTTGCGGGCGGGAGATGTTGCCGGTTGTTCGGCGAGTGCTCGCCACGCGCGCTTACTCCGGTGGAGCGGGCGGTGGCTCGCCCCATAGGAGCGACTTCTCTGATCCCAACGCATGCAGAGCGTACAGCCGTTCAGGATTGCTAGGTCCGTTCGATGCGGCTTCCAAGCGCACAACGACGGCGCCATATCCAAACTCGATTCGAACGAAGTCCTTATAGGCGTGTGTGCGGAGTCGACTGCCGCGAACTCCCTCGTGCCGGCATGCTGGCTCGAGGCCGACAAGCACCCGTTCGAGCGCGTGGAAAAGGGAAATAGTCTTCAGGTCGGTAAAGGGTCGGCGACCGATCTCGATCTGGTTCTCCCAAAACCCAATGTCTACTGGGCCTTCGCGCCCGGTAATCGAGATCCGAGGTCCATTGGACCTAATCTCGGCAGCTTCAACTTGAAATGTCCCTGGTCGGGCGTGGCCAGCCAAAAGCGTGTACAAAGTTTGAATCGCATCTACTGGAGCGTACTCGTGACCTTGCGTGCCTGCCGCGTCGACGTTGCCGGGAACGCCATGATGCTCCTCTTCTACGATCAACTGTGTCGCCTTTTGCGTCGAGCAAGCTTCACTGAGCGCCTGTGGTTCGAAGCGCGGAGTGGTCTGCGGTTTAGCATGAGGTTCTCGTGCTGTAGCGGCGGTCGCCGTAGGTGGCGCCGCTCCTGAAGTGTCCTCCTCCCGCGAACTTGGCAACTCAGCGGCGCGCTCCTCGGGCCCATCAACCTGAAAATGCACATCGCCCTGGGGGGCCTTGGTGCACGCACCAATCGTCGCCGTCAGTGTAGCGATTGCAATCGCCAGCGTCGCTCGACCGGTTCTGGCCAGCTGTGAATTCGGCCGTCCCAGCCGACTTGCACTTGCGCGCGACGTGTTCATTCGAGTCACCGCCGTTGGGCTTGATGTTGAATCCGGGAGACCGCGATTTGCCCCTTCTGCTTCACGCTCAAGCGTCTGCAGAGGAAGCAGATGCATCTGATTGCCGCGCATCTGCGGCGGGTTGCGGGTCTGCCGCCTTCGCCGCCGTTCGCCGGCACGTTCCCTCCTCGCAAGGCGTCCACACTCCCGCGCATACTTCTGGCGAAATCCGCTCCCACGCATGGCCCTCGACTCCCAGTCCCGCCTACGTCGCTCGGTCGCGCCTCCCTCGAGCATTGCGGATTCCCAGCGGGGGCGCATCCTACCGCCAGGCGGGTGGGTGAGGCAACGGCCTAATCTCCCGGACGGCGCGGGATGCTGCCGTCGGTCAGGCGAGCGCGGGCCGCACCGGCAGCGCGCTGGCGATTTCGCCGGCGGGCGCAGGGGGCGCCGCGGAGGGGCGCATCTCCGGGACGACGTGCGACAGGGCCCTTCGGATCTCTTCCGGATCGGTCGCTGTCGCACAGGCACGCAGCCGGTCGAGGTGGGGGGCGAGGGAGCGTCGCGAGACGGGGGCGAGCTTGCCGATGTAGATCTTTGGATGCCGGGTGCGTGCCATGTGCTCGGTGTCGAAGGCGAGCTCCTCGAAGAGCTTCTCGCCCGGCCGGAGCCCGGTGACCTGAATTCGGATATCGACGTCGGGCTCGAAGCCGCTGAGGCGGATGAGCTCGCGAGCGAGATCGGCAATTCTTACTGGTTCACCCATGTCCAACACGAAGATCTGGCCCGTGTCACCCAGGGCGCCCGCCTGCATGACGAGCTGGCACGCTTCCGGAATGGTCATGAAGTAGCGGAGCATTTCGGGGTGGGTGATGGTGACCGGGCCGCCACGGGCGATCTGCGCCTTGAAGATCGGAACCACGGATCCGGCCGATCCCAAGACGTTGCCGAAGCGGACCGCCACGAAGTTCGTCGACGATTCCTGGGACAGCGCCTGGATGTACATCTCGGCGACGCGCTTGGTCGCCCCCATGATCGACGTGGGATTGACGGCCTTGTCGGTGCTGATCATCACGAAGGACTCGCACCCGTGCTCGTGCGCGGCGTCGGCGATCACCTTCGTCCCGAAGACGTTGTTTTTGATCGCCTCTCCGGGGTTCCACTCCATCATCGGAACGTGTTTGTGCGCTGCCGCGTGGAAGACGACGGCCGGCGCGTGCTCGGTGAAGAGCGCGCGGATGCGGTCAGCGTCCAGGACGTCGCCGATGCAGGGCACGATCATGAGGTTAGGGCACGCGCCCGTGAGCTCGTGATGAATGGCGAAGAGGGCGGGTTCGGCTTGCTCGATCAGGATCAGAGCGGACGGATTGTAGCCGGTGAGCTGGCGGCAGAGCTCCGACCCGATCGAGCCGCCTGCGCCGGTGACCACCACGCGTTTTCCAGCGATGAACCGCGATACGAGCGCTTCGTCGAGTTGAACCTGTTCACGCCCGAGCAAGTCCTCGATGGACACGTCGCGGATGCGTGACAGGTTCACGCGGCCATCGAGGATCTGATAGATGCCGGGGATGATCTTGGCCTGCACGCCAGCGCGCTCGCACAGCTCGAGCAGCTGTCGCACGACCTGGCCGTTGGCATGCGTCATCGAGATGATGGCTTGCCGGGCACCGGTGCGGCGGGCGACCTCCGGCAGTAGGCGCGTCTCACCGAACACGCGGACCCCATGGACGATGCTGCCCTTCTTGTTTAGATCGTCGTCCAGAAAGGCGACCGCCCGAATCGGCAGATCGGGGTGAGCGGCGATCTCTTTGGCCACCATCACGCCGGCCTTGCCGGCGCCGAGCAGGATGGTCGGGACCTTGTTGACGCGGGTTCGGTGGGCCTCCGCCGTGTGCTCCACGGACAGGCGACGGAGCGCGCGGGCACCCAGGATGAGCAAGAAAGAGATGCCCGCGTTGCCAGCGATGACGCCACCGGGCACCAGGGCGTACTGCGCGTGGCCGAAGTCGGCGCTCAGCATCGCCGATGCCACACGCACGGCCAACAGCAGCGCTGCGGAGGTCATGACGGCCCAGAGCGTGCGCGTCGCTTCGCGCAGGCCAACGTAGCTCCAAGCGAAACGGGTGACCGCGAAGGCCTTGAGCACCGCGAACTCTAGCGCGACCACGTAGGGCCAAGTGAAGACCAGACGCTTCCACATTTGCAGTGGAAGATCGCCGTCGAAGCGCAGCAGAAAGGCTGCCCAGTAGGCGAGGGAGAGGAGCGCCAGATCAACGCAGGTGCGCAGCGAACGACGCACGGCGGCTCCCTGACGCTGCCAGATTCGCTCGACCATCGGGCTACTCCGCGCGGACCGTCGTCACGCCGCGTCCTCACGCTCGGGATCGCCGTAGTAGGCGCCCTGATAGTAGTAGTAGCCGCCGCGGGTCCCGGCGTCGGCGGCGTTCAGGACGGAGCCCACCAGCTGCCCCCCGACATCTCGCACCGCTCGGGCGGCGCGCCGCGCCAGATCGCGGGCGGTCGAGAACGCGCGCACGACCAACACCGTACCATCGACGCGCGTGGAGAGGATGGTGGCGTCGGTGACGGCGGCGATGGGAGGGCTGTCGATGATCACGCGGTCGTAACGCTTGCCCAGGTCCCGCAAGAGGGCGTTGAAGGTGTCGCTGCCCAGCACCTCGGCTGGATTCGGCACGTGGGGACCTGCGGGCAGGACGCTCAGGTTGGGCACGACCGTCGACAGGTCCGCCTTGTCGAGCAGCGACCGTTCGAAGAGCACGTCGGTGACGCCCACCGGCTCTTTCGGGCGAAATACTTTGTGGACGCGGGGTTTTCGTAGGTCACAGTCGATGAGCAGGACTCGATGGCCCGCTTGCGCCATCGCGATCGCGATCCAGCAAGCGACGGTGGTCTTGCCGTCGCCGGGCCCTGGGCTGGTGACCAACAGCGTCCGGTAGGGTCTGTCGGGCGCCATGAACAGGATGTTCGTGCGGATCGCGCGCGCGGCCTCCGCGATGACGCTGTGGGGCTGCTCGTGGACCGACAGCTCGATGGCGGAGACGGATTGCTGCACCCGCGTGCGGCGGCGCTTGCCATAGTAGGGGCGATCGTCGCTGCCGTCGCCCTTCGGCAACATGCCCAAGACTGGCAGCGCGAGCTCCTGCTCGAGGTCTTCGGCGGACTTGAGGCTGCGATCCAGCATTTCTCGCCCGACGGCCGCGGCGAGACCCAGAAACAGGCCCACGAGCAGGCCCGCGGCGCTCAAAATCGGAACGCCGAGCCCTTGCGGCGCCCCCCGAAGCGGCGCGTCGAGCACCCGGATGTTGTTGACCGACATCAACGAAGCCAGATCACTCTCCTTCGAGCGTTCGAGCACGAGGGAATACAGCTTTTCGTTGTTGTTCTTCAGGCGCTCGAGGCGATTGTGCTCGATTTCGAGCAGGTTCAGATCGAGCGCCCGGCGCTGCGCGGCCTCGTAGAGCTTCGACAGGCCGTTGACCTCGTGCGTGAGGGCGTCCATGTCCTTCTTGACGCCGTTCTGGATGTTGCGAAGCTCCGCCACCAGCGCGTCCCGTAATGTCGCGACCGAGGACGACGCAGACTGCACGTCGGGGTGATTGACGCCCTTACCGCTGGCGATGAGTCGTTCCCGCTCGCGCTTGGCAGCGACGTATTCGGTGCGTAGCTGGTCGAGCAGGGGGCTGGCCAGGAGCTCGCCGGTAGGCAGCTCCGCCGGATCCTCGAGGTCGACGCTGCTCAGCGCCTTGTAGCGCGCCGAGACCTTCTCACGCTCCGCGCGCACCGTCGTGATGCGGGCGTTCAGCTGCGTGATCTCCTCCCGTAACATGTTCGACTGGTCGTCGTAGGAGACGGAGAGGATGCTCTTTTCCTTCTTATAGTGGTGAAGGGACAGCTCGCTTTTCTCGAGCTCGGCCTTGAGCTTCTGAAGCTGATCGTGCAGCCATTGCCCCGCAGAGGCAGAGGACGACGCGATCTCATCCAGGTTGTGCTGGATATAGACGTCGACGATCGCCGTCAGAATGCGTCGAGCGCGCTCAGGATCGGCGTCTTCGAGGCTGACGACGACGAGCCGTGTCTTCGACTGCGGCTCTACCGCTAGCCGGGAGCGCAGGACCCCTGCCGCCCGCTCGACGGTGACATCCGTCTTCTTCTTTTCACCGGGGGGCAGGTTTTCGATGAAACCGCCGTCGTGGTGCAGCCCGAGGCGATGGACCACTTCCGAGGCGATCTGCCGGCTGCGGATGACCTCGAGCTGGGTCGCGTAATACTCCTTGTTCGACCAATAGGCGTTGAAGTCGACCACCTTCTCGACGTCTTTGCCGAGCGGGCGTGGCGGGTCAGGATCGATGAGCAGGGTCGCCGTCGATCGGTAGATGGTTTTGTGGCCGAGCGCGTAGAACACCGCGGCGGCCGTCACGGCAGCCGTCACGAAGAGGACGAGCAGCCAGTGCTTGCGCGCGGCGCGCCACACGTGAAGCGGGCTCAAGCCTTCGGGAGTCGGCGAGCTTTGCGAAGCGGAGATGGAAGTCATGAATGCGGGTGCCGGCACCGGCCCCTCTGGCGTATACCGAAAGTTGCTCCGGACCGCAGAAACATTCAGGCTCGGTGTTTCATCCGGAAGCCAGAGGTCGGTGGGCCGGTCAATGCTGGGGCGTTGGGCCGGATTGGGCGAAAAGCTCGCGGTACAATGTCTCGAGACGCCGGACATAGGCCTTCGGGGAGAACAGCTCGTAAGCGCGTCTCTGCGACTGCTCTGCGATCTGCGCGAGCTCCCGAGCGTCGAGAGTCACGAACCGGTCAAGAAGGTTCACCCACGCTGCAACGTCTGCTGCTGGCGCCGTGTTGCCGTGGGCGGTCGGGCCCAAGACTTCCAAGATCCCGGGCACACGCGAGCCGAGCGCTGGCACGCCGGTCGCCATGGCTTCGATGAGCGAGATGCTGCACCCCTCGGAGTGGGATGGGAGCACGAACGCGTCGGCCGTCGCAAGCAGCGCTCGCACATCGCTGCGGAAACCCAACCACTCGACGTGCCGCTGAAGACCGAGCGACTCCGAGATGGAACGTAGCTGCCCCTCCAGCGGACCGCTCCCCGCGATGGCCAGACGCACGTCAGGGTGCCGCCTTGCTACGACGGCGAAGGCGCGCAAGAGCGTCTCATGGTTCTTCACCGGCACCAGGCGCCCGACGGCGAGCAAGCGGAACGGGCGTCCCGGATCGCGCGGCGCGCGAGGGGCGGGCCTTTCGGGAAAGTAGTCGGGACCGGCGCAGTTGTAGACCAGGCGGACGCGGTCCGGAGCGCAGCCGTCGACCTGGGTCACGTAGTCGCACACCGCCTGGGTGACGCCGATGACCGCCTGGCAGCGCGCGTAGAGTAGGCGGAAGGCGAGCCTGGCAGCGGCCTTGTGGCTCGGCACGCCGACTTCCTCGGTGATCAAAACGCGAGGCCGCGCGCCGAGGCTCGCCAGGATGGCGTGAAAGTTCGCTTCGACGATGCTCGAGTGGAGGATGTGAGGGCGCACACGCCTGAGATAGCGGGCGAGGGCCAACGTGGTGCCAGCGTTGCGCACGCTGGCCGGCTGCTCCAGCACGTCCACGCCGACGCCCTTCTGGCGAACGGCGTCGGCCGCGTTGCCCGCGCGTCCCAGGGTGGCGACTCGTAGATCGAAGAGCTTTCGGGAATGCAACGCTGCCTGCAACGTGATGCGCGACTCCACACCACCGAAATCGAGCGCTGGAACCAACCGCACGACGCGCAGGCGCTCGGGCAGCTTGGCCGTCGAGAGGGCCGGATCAGCAGTGGGCACGGGCGGCCGCCTCCAAGGATACGAGCAGCACGAGCGCGCCGGCGTGGTTCTTCTTGCCGGAGGCGTGCTCATGCCAGAGGCGCTCGATCCGCGCCATCTCGATGCCGGGTAGCTTTCGCTGCCCCAAACCATGCAGGTGATCCCGTACCAGGCGAGCGACGTCCGGGCGATCCAGCATGGCGAAGCGGAAGTTCGCGTAGGGGGTGCCGGGATGCACGACGTGCCGCGGCGAAACTCTAAACGCGACCTTCTTCAAGCTCTGGGTCATCGTCCAGCCGAGGTGGTGGAGCGGTTTGCGCGCGAGCCGATACCCTTGATTGCGGGTCGGCAGCGAGAATAGACGAGCGTAGCGGCTGGACACCAGCTCGTCGAAGAGCACCTTGCCCTGCCGGTAGCGGGGGGGAACGCCGAGCATGAACGCAACGAACTCGAGGTCCATGAAGGGCGCTTCGTAGCGCAAGCCGTTCATGAAGATGTGATGTGCCGTGTAGCGTTCCGGATGGTGCTCGAACCAGATCGCTTCTTCGTGCGACAGCAATCCATCGTATTTCGTGTCCGTGGCGGCCAGGCGCCGCGCGCTTGGCGCCCCCTCGGCGTTCTCGTCCCAGGTGTAATGGCGCCGCTCGGAGGCCAGAAAGAACTCCACGGCTTCGGTCCGGCTCCGCCGCGCCGGCTGGTAGAAGGACCCACCCAGGCCGTCACCGGTGTAGCCGGGCAAGTACGTGCATGACCGGCCGAAGCGGCGCTCGACCTCACACCAGACCATCGGCTCGAGCAAGGTGGTGTTGCTGTCGGACCAGCGAGCCGTGGTCAGCAGATCCTGCTCGGTGTAGGTCAACCGCCTCAGGTCCAGCACGGTGTGTCGGGTGCCGGCAGCCTTGGCGACCAGAGAGCCGATCTCGAAGTCCAGCGCCCCCGGGAGCCCGTAAGTGTAGGTGTGGATGCTTCTTGCATCCGTGCACTCCATCAGGCCCGCAAGCAGCGTGCGGGAGTCGAGGCCTCCGCTGATCGGAAGGACGATGGGCTTCTCCGCCCGCTCGAACGCGCGCGCGATGCACCGCTGGAGCACTGCGCTGCCGCGGCTCAGGAGCTCTTCGCGCGCCAGCTGGTGAAGGCCGAGCGGCTCCGCGAGGCTTCTGACGGAGAGGCGGGAGCTGACCTGCCAGTGCCCCGGTTCGACGTCAACCTGGCAGCCTCCCGGCAAGCAGTCGACGTTTTGAAAGAGGGTGCCGGTTCCAGGGACGTAGCCGAGATGCAAGAAGGCGGCGACGCCCTCGGGGTCGAGCGATCGCCTCCTTTCGGGCAACGCGTCGATGCTGTCGGCTACGGCTCCCGTGGCGCGGTCACAAAACGTCCGCCGGATGCGGAAAGGCTCGGTCTCGTGTGCGGCGGGACGGCCTGGGGGTCGATGCGGGGTGGGCACGGCGCGTTTATTAGCCCGGAGCGTCCCGCTCGCACAGAGGATTACCCTGGAGCTTGGAGAACCGTCACGAAGGCGCCGCCAAGCACCTCGCCGCTCTGGGGCGACTCGGCGCCTTTCCCGGAGTCACAAGCCGAAACCGCGTTGAGTGCCTTAAGAAAGTTTGGGTTGCGAAGGATGGAGTCGGGTGGCACGCTGGCCCTGTTTTGTCGGCCAATCCGCGCCCCGTACGGGGGGAGCGCCAGACCAGGAAGTTTTGAGCATGAGACCGAACAAGTCCACGAGTAAGCTGCTGCTGACGCTCTTGGGGGGAGCCTTCGTTGCTTGCGCCCTTTCCACCGATGACCCGCTCGAAGAAACCGACATTGTCCGCAACGAGCTCAGGAAGGGCTTGGGGGGCGTGAACGGTGACGCCGACTATTGCGCCCCTTCGGCTGCAAGTCAGTGTGCCTCGGGTGAGGGGGACTGCGATCGTCCGACCGACTGCCAGCCGGGGCTGTTGTGTACCGCCGACAACGGGCCCAAGTTCGGCATGGACGAGGGAACCGACGTGTGCGTCCCCGCGCACTGCAGCAACAAGGTGCTGGACGCCGCCCAGGGGGAGGTCGTCGTCGATTGCGGTGGCCCCTGCGGCACCGAATGCGGCGTCGTGGAACCCCCCCCGCCAATGTGCAGCCTGCCCAACGGCGACCCGAACAAGTGCACCAACACGTGCATCTGCGCCTCGGGCGAGGGTGACTGCGATCGGGACTCGAACTGTGCGGCAGGGCTGATCTGCGCCGTCGACAACGGGCCAAAGTTCGGCTTCACCGTGGGGCACGACGTATGCGTCCCCGCCCACTGCACCAATGGTGTTCGGGACGTGGCGCTCGGCGAAACGACGGTCGACTGCGGTGGGGTCTGCGGAACGGAGTGCGGCGCCGTGGTGGATCCGTGCGGATTGCCCAACGGCGACGCCGACAAGTGCACGAACACCTGCGTTTGCGCGTCCGGCGAAGGCGACTGCGATCGCAACTCGCATTGCGAGGCGGGCTTGATCTGTGCGAACGACAACGGGCCCAAGTTCGGCTTCGCCGTGGGCCACGACGTGTGTGTGCCCTCCCATTGCGCCAACGGCGTCCTGGACACCGACCTCGGCGAGACGGCGGTCGACTGCGGCGGGTTCTGCGGCACCGAATGCGGCGACGCGGATGCGTGTGATTTGCCCAACGGTCACCCCGACAAGTGCACCAACAGTTGCCCGTGCAGCAGTGGCGAAGGCGATTGCGATGCTGACTCGAACTGCTCATCAGGCCTCGTCTGCGCGCTCGACACCGGTGGTCGCTACGGGTTGCCATCCACGACGGACATGTGTCAGGCGCCGACCTGCAACAACGGTGCGCAAGACGGTGACGAGACCGGCGTCGATTGCGGCGGTAGTTGCTCCCCCTGCGGATCGGTGGCGACCGGCGTGCTGGCCCTGGGTGGAGCAGACAGCGACCTAGTGCGGTCGGCCGTGGTTCGACCGGACGGAACCATCGTGATCGCTGGGCGCTTTTACGGTACTTTGAACCTCGGCGGCGGGGCGATGACCTCCAACGGCGCTTCCGACATCTTCGTCGCCAAGTTCGACAGCGGCGGGGGCCACCTCTGGAGCCGCTCCTTCGGCGGCAACTTCGGCGACGGCGACCACGACGTTGACGTGGCCGTCGACAGCCTGGGCAACGTCGCGGTCGTCGGCAACATGGCAGGGGCCTTCAACGGCGACGGCACCGCTAGCCACCAGGACGGCTATCGTGCCTTTTTGGCGAAGTACGATGCCAACGGCAACTACCTTTGGGGCCATGTCTTCGGCGGCAGCGACTCGACGCAGGTGGCGAAGTTTACGGGGGTCGCGTTCTTGCCCAACGGCAACGTCGTGACCACGGGCGCCTTCCAGGGCTCGGCGAGCTTCGGAGGGTCGACCTTCACCTCCGCCGGCGACTACGACATCGTCGTGGCTCACTATACGAGCAACGGCTTGCACGTCTGGAGCCGCCAGTACGGGTCCACCGGGAAGGACGAAGGGGTCGAGATCGCGGTCGACTCCAACAGCCAGCCGGTGATTGCCGGCGGATTCGCCGGGACCGTCACCTTCGGGAGCACCGTCCTGACGAGCGCCGGACAGACCGACGCCCTGCTGCTGCGGATGACGGCGGCGGGCGCGCCGGTGTGGGCGCTGCAGTTCGGCGGCAAGGTTGGCGACCAGGCGGCGGACGTTGCAATCGCCCCGGATGGCCGCGTCGCGGTGACCGGCTTTTTCCAGGGGACGGCGGACTTCGGCGCTGGTCCGGTCACCTCCGCCGGATCGACCGACGTCTTCACGGCGGTGGTGGACTCAGCTGGCACCCAGCAGTGGGCCAAGACGTTTGGCGGTGTCGATCAGGATGTCGGCATGGCCGTGGGCTTCGATTCGGGGACTGGAGATCTGGTCAACGGCGGCCTGTTCAGCGCCACGGTGGCAGGCCTGACCGCTGACGGCACCGAAGTGACGAGCGCCGGTGGCTACGACATGTTCATCGCGCGGATGCACAGCACGTCCGGCGCCGTAAAGCAGTCAGCCACCTATGGGTCGACTGGCACCGATGCCATTTATGGCTTCGGCGTCACGACCGGCACCTTGGTGGCCGCGGCCCGCTTCAACGGGACCGTCAGCTTCGGCAGCGCGGGCTCCGTGTCCTCCAACGGTGCCGACGACATCGCCATCCTGCGCATGGGGGTTTAAAGGGGGCCTGGCGCTCCCCCCCCGCACGCCCACCGCCGCGCCCGGTCGGGGGCGCGTGGGGG
>JAEZYZ010000047.1 GCA_023418705.1 Pseudomonadota bacterium
CGTTCGCAGGAGGCGGCGGCTCGATCCAATCCGCCGGTCGATCCCCCTCGGGCAAGCTCCGCACGGGTCCGACGAAGGCCTTCGCGATCGCATGCATCGGCATCCGCCGGGGAGCTGCGGGGGCGACGGGTTCGATGCGCGCCGGCACCTCCGGCTTGGGGTCGATCTCGGCGATCAGGCGCGCGATCTCCTTTTTCGCTCGGAAGCGCGCGCGTTCGATCACCTCGGTGTGGCGCGGGCCGCCCAGGTACGGCGCGATCATCAAGAGGCCGGTGAGGTGCAGCTCTCCCCGGGCGACGATGCCCCGGAGCTCCGGGTGTTCGTGCACCAGGCGCGCCGCCTTGGCTCGACGGAAGGCGGCGTCCTCGCTCATGCGCAGCTCGTATTGGCAGTAGGCGTAGAGGGTCGCGCAAGCGCGGGCGCGATGGATGCCCCTCTCTTCCACCTCTCCGAGGTGCGCGAGCAGGTCGGCGAGGGTGACGTTGGAGCGCGCCGTGAGCCGACGCACGGCAGCGTGAAGATCGTCATCGGACAGAGAGCTCAATGAGGATTCCATGAGATCTTATACACCCTAGATTTTCATGCCCTGAGGATGCGTGCTGTCGAGCTCGCGGCCACGCTGACGCTTCGCGAGTCGAATGGCTCACGAAAAGCCGCTAGAGCCGCCGCTGGGCGGGCAAGCAGGGCTCTACGGACAGCGGCGCCGATCCAGCGGGAGCTTTGGTAGCGAATCGTGTCAAGCTTAATCGATCCGAATCGACCTCGATCGACATGGATGGGTGAAGACTTGAAGCGGTCTCCTGTTCGTATGCCGTGTGTTGGAGCAGTGCTGCGGTGCGCCGCCTCGGCGTCGCATTGCTGGTGACGCTGCTCTCCGTGGGCTGCAGCGACGACGGTTCGAGCGAGCCCTCGACCAACATGGGGCCGAGCGGTGGCGCAGAAGATGTGGGCCCGTACGGTGTGTGGTCCACCAGCGATGGCGAGCCGGAGCTCTGCATGATCTTTTGCTCGAACGGTCGCTTCCTCGGTGGAGAGAGCACGGTCAGCTGCGCAGATACCTCGGGTCCCGACTTCGACGTCTACGGGATCTTTCGGGAGAAAGATGGCCAACTTGCGTTTTACGACGCCGAAGGGCTTACCGGCTCGACCGGCGGCAATGAACGAACGGACGACGTTTCGGTGCTGACGCTCCGCCATGAAGGCCTGCAGATTGCTGGGCCCACGTTGTCCCGCGTGATCGACGACCATCCTCTCTGTGCAGCCACGGACGTCTCGCTCGTGCGTCGCGAGTAGGGTGCGGTTTCTCGGTGATGCGGTCGCGCCGGCCGCTGGCCGGAGGCTCACGGACTCGCTGCCCGATTGAGCGCTGCTCTGCCCAACCTGAGTCGTCGCGTGCTCAGTCCCGCGTCGTAGCGACCCGGGACCGCTGCGCAAAACGCTAGCTCCTGGCGCTGGCCGGGCTCTTGCTTTGGCGCCGCCGCAGCGACTTCGTCGGAAGGTGAACGGAACGATGAAAAACTTGGAACGTAGCGATCAACTATTCGGCCTCGTGCGAAGGCTGGGGCGCCGGTGGGCGCCCTTCGCCGCTCTGGCGTGCCAGGTGAGCTTGCTGGCGGCGTCGGGGTGCAACTCCGCGAACGACAGCGGCGAGCTGGCCACCGTCAGCCAAGCGCTTGCGTCGGACGATGAGCGAGTGCTGGGGTTCGAGGACCCCGCGGACTGGGCCATCACCTCGGGCAGTGGCGTCCTCGCCTCGAACGGCGAGGCCAGCCAGGGTTCTGCATCGCTGGCGGTGCCAGGCGCGGGATATGTCGCCATCCGGAACGTGACGCCGCTGGCGACGGGCAGCGGCGCTGTCCCCGAGGTGGTGGGCTACGACGTGTTCCTGCCGGAAGTGCAGAACAACCCCTTCTGGGCTGGAGATACCCAGCTATACGTCGAAGCGCCCTCCGCCGGCATCCACAACCAATACCTTGGGATCCGCTCGTTCGAGGGCGCTCCCAGGGGCCGCTTCACTCGCGTCGAGTTCGTCGTCCCCGAAGCGATCCGCCAGGCCCTCGGCAGCGGCTCCTACGCCGACCTGCGCTTCACGCTTGCCTTCAATGTCGACCCCGCGCACGGCACGCTGTACGTGGACAACTTGACCTTGGGACCCAGCGCTCCGTCCGAGGACGAGTTCGTGCAGACGGGCCCCGAGGACGACGTCATCAACCTGGGCGGGAAGGGCGCGGCCAGCGTGTTCTCCGGAGACGGTGCAGACAAAGTCACCGGCTCCAACTATGACGACCACGTCGAAGGCGGCCCCGGAGACGACCGCCTGGCTGGCGCGGACGGCGACGATGCGCTGGTGGGGCAGGGCGGGGACGATGTCCTCTTCGGAGGTCCCGGCGGCGATCGGCTGCTGCCCGGCGCGGGGCGTGACGAAACCTACGGGGACGGCGGCGACGACTACGTGCTCGTCATGTCCACCTGCCAGCTCGAAGCCGGCGAAATCCTCGACGGCGGTGACGGGTACGATACCCTCATCACGCCCGTCCCGGAGACCGAGCTTCAGGCGCTCGGCGTCGTCGTCCGCAACTTCGAGCGCGTCCTCTTGACGGAGGAGGAGGCCTTCGAGTGCAACCCGACCACCTGCGAGTGCGACGACAGCTTCCCCCGGACAGAGCGCGATCCGTGCGACTTCAGCGACATGGCTGGCGAGCCGGGCGTGGACGCGGCGGCGCTGGCGCAGGCCTGCAAGGGCTTTAGCGAGGATGCCTCCGAGCTGGTCGAGATCTTGCTCCAGAATCCGACGGAGGAAGCCGCCGACGATTGGTTTCGAGCGAACGCGGACCTGCGAACCTTGCAAGACGGCCTCTTCGGGGTCGTCACGCACGCGGGCGAAGCAAGCTTCGTCCCTGGCACCGGCCCCGGCACCCCGCTTCCCGGCGTCGACATGCGCCTGAACGCCTGCGATCGCCCCGACCGACTGTTGCAGCTCGACGTCGGATATGGTGGCCGCGAGAACTGCTCCGTCGCGGAGCAAATGCAGCTCTACGAAGCTGCCGACCACGCCGCTTTTCTCGTTTGGCGTATGGAGCAACAAGTGGGGGAGGTGCTGAGCGCCTTGAACGCCGGTCACGCCGCAGCGGCAGAAGAGATGTGGACGCGCGGCGCTGCTCGTTATTCCCTGGCGTGGTGGTTTGGTGACTTCGATCGTGACCGGGTGGAGGCGGTGGCACAAACCGCGCGCATTCTCCGAGACCGGCTCCACGGCGGCGGCGGTGATGCCTACGGCAGGCTCCGCCTCCAATGCTGGCATAGCCTGCGCGGGTGGCGGATCGCGGCCTTGGCTCTCTTCAACCCTGCGGCCTTGCTCTTCCACTACGGCACCAACCCGTGCGGGGCCAATCACGTGTTAGGCTGGCACACCCACGCCCACGCGTTCTACGCGCAACCGGGGACCGGCACGGCCGCTGGCGTCGTGGCGCGCTATCCGTACGCCAGCCTGGAGTTCTGCCCCGTCTTCTTCGATCAGTTCGACCACTCCGACGAGGAGCTCCTCATCTTTCAGGCGGGCGTGATCCTTCACGAGTCCCTCCACTGGCACAGCAACGATCTCGGACTTTTGCGCGACCGCCACCAGGACAGCAACGATCTCTGCAGCGGCGGGTGCTACGGCGAAACCGTCGCCCACAATTTGGCGGTCCAGCTCCCTGACGTCGCCGTCCGAAACATCGACAACTACGAGTCCTGGGCGAACCGCGTCGGCACCCAATACTTGCTGGGCTACTGCGACGCCGCACGCAATCCCCTGTGCATTCAATCGGACTGCTGCGGCAACGGCACTCAAGAGCCCCACGAGCTGTGCGATGGCGAAGTCGCCTCCAGCATCGACTGCGCGGCCCTCTCTCAGGGCGTTGGTCCCGTGAGCTGTGGCTCCAGTTGCCTGGAGTACGACACCAGCGCCTGCATCGACCTCGACGATCCAGTCGACAGGTTCTGCACCGAGGCCATCCCGCCTAGGCCCTGCCAGTCGGACGCCGATTGCGTCGGTTTGGGCGGGCCGAGCGATACGGTGCAAGACCACGAGTGTGATCCTGCCTCTCTGACGTGCCAGTGCCCCTTGCCCCCTCCAATCCCGTGAGCACCCGTCGATCAGGCCTCTCCTAGCCGATCGAAGAACAGGGCCCGCGCGAGAGACGATCGCGCGGGCCCTCGGGCGTATCGGAGCGTCTCGGGGCATGCCTTCGCGTCCTGTTTGAGGCCCGCGGCCCCGCCAGGTATCGTGTGCGTCCATGAGGTACGCCATGAAGTCGACGCTGGGACGCTTGCTCATGCTCCTTGGGGGGATGGCCTGGGTGGCGGCCTGTGGTGACTCCAGCGGCGAAAATGACATGACGGGTGGCGCTCCCGGCTCCGGCGGGCACGCGGGCGGCGACGGCAGCGCCGGTGCCAGCGGGATCGCTGGCCAGGGTGGTGCTCATGGACCGGGCGGCGGCGGAACCGCCGGCCTCGCGGGAGCCGCAGGAGACGGAGGCGTCGCGGGATCCGGAGGTGCCGGAGGAGCCCCGGGAACCGGAGGTATCGGAGGCGTCGCTGGCGTCGCAGCCGCGGGAGCCGCGGGGGCCGCAGGTCAGCCTGGGCCGTTCCGCAGCGAGCCCCCGTGGCGGCACCCCTTCCACCACGAGTCGTTCTGGAACACGCCCGTAGGCAGCGGCGCGGTCTACGTGCCGACCGACGCCTCACGCCACACGTCCACCTTCTCCGGGTCCGGTTTCAACCTGAACTACAACAACTGGACCGATCCCATCTACCTCGCCACCGACGCCGATCCGCTCATGGAGATCGAGAAGCGCGCCAACCTGCCCAGCGGGTGGTCGGAGCTCGGCAACGACGAGACCGGCGGGACGTCAGGGCAGGGGGCCTTCGAGGGCCGCTACACCGGCGTTCGCATCCCGGCCGACGCCACCTGGCAGAGCACCTCGAACACCGACCGTAAGGTCATCGTCGTGCAGCCAGAGGTGACGCTGCAGCGCTACGACGCCTCGAACGAGCTCATCTCGACCCAGACCTATCCGGCCGGGACCTTGTCGATCGAGATGCACAAGTTCTATCGGGTCACCGGCGGCACGAAGATCCTCACCACCAACCTCTCGTATTCCGACCTCCGCGGTCACGGTATGGGCTACGGCGCGATCGCCTCCGGCGTCTCGATGTCGCAGGGCTACGTACGCCGCTGGGAGATCGACGCCGCCTTGGACGGCGACCACACCGCGATCCGCCACGCCCTCAAGCTCGGGCTGCCGAACTCCAAGCTGCAGGTGGGGCAGATCTGGCCTGCCTCGTACCAGGACGGCGACGCTGCCTCGAGCTACTCCGGCCAGAACCCGATGGGCACGATGATGGTCCTCGACCGCGACACCAACATCGACGAGCTCGCCTACTCGGGATCCAGCCAGGCCCAGCGCCTCCAGAAGGCGTTCGCGTGGACCCTGCAGAACTTCGGTGGCTACGTGCTCATCCGGGCCGGCAGCGGCCCCATCACCCTCGGCGTCGAAGCCACCCCGCCGCACCTCGGCGGCACGCTCATGACCGCCGTCCGCACCGGGCTCACCGACGTCGTCTTCCCGCACCTGCGCATCGTCTCGAACAGCCACGACGTCGGCGCGCTGAGCCCCGACCGCTCCCCCGTCGACCCCTCGCTCATCGCAGGCGGCGGCACCCGGAACGAAGCCATTCGCCCGCTGCCCATCGATCCGGACGGCCCTTGGTTGTGACGTGACCGCGCCGCGCCCTGTAGCACAGAGGTGCGAAGGCCGAGCGCAAGCGGTCGGCCGGGCACTTTTCCTGCTCTGTAGCCGTGGGGTATCGGCGCTGGCCCAACCCCGCGGCTGCGCTTATGGAACGTCGAGGACGATGATCGGAGGCGGTTGATCGCCGCTGCCGGCCAGCTCCCAGGGGCGGAGCTCCCAGGTGGCGAGGGCGCGGCCGGAGCTGTCGAGCAGCTCGGCGTCGAGCAAGGTTCGCATGCCTTGAAATACCAGCAGATCGGTCGTGCCCGCGCTGCATGGCTTGATGACGCTCAGCGCGCTCTCGTTGAGCCAGCTGATCTTTACCTGGCTGGCGCCCACGGCTTCACACGTCGACGGCGTCCCGGCTTTGGAAACCGTCCATGTTAGCCGGTGCAGGTACATCTCGAACACGAATGGATCGAGGACGATGGTCTCCCCCGGGCGCACCTCGGTGAGCCCGGACCTGCCGATGCCCAGTCCGGCGAGCCTCACGTCGTCGCGAGTGACCAGCAGGCCGCGGATGTCCCACATGCCCGGGGGCCAAGTCGTGGGGGGCCTTAAACCTGCTCCGATGAGCTTGGCCGCTGTGCTCGCGTGGGCTCGTGTGAGCACGGCGAAGGCGCTTGCGGGGCGGCATGAGAGAAGTCGGTTGAGTTGCGCGCTGACTTCGTTGTTGGATCGCGACCCATGACCACGACCATCGCCGACTTGCTCACCGAGCTCCAACCCCCCGGCAGCTTCGCGACACGCCTGCGGGCGTCGATGGACGATCTCGAGGTCGAGGTGAAGGGAGTGGGTCGCCTCCGAGGCCCCATCTCCGAGGCCATGGCCGACAAGCTGCGCCGCGTCGCTCGTCCCGCCCCCTTCGGGCTGCGCGACGCGACTTTGTTCGACGCGTCCGTCCGCAGCACGTGGGAGATCCCCAAGAGCCGCGTCAAGATCGCGGCGCGCCCCTGGAAGGAGGTCCTCGCCGCGCACCTTCGGGAGGTGCAGCGAGAGCTCGGGATCCCCGAGGGGTGCCGCCTCGAGCCGGTGTTCGACAAGCTCCTGCTCTATGATCGGGGGCAGTTCTTCAAGCCGCACCAGGACTCGGAACGATCGGACGACATGGTGGGCTCGCTCGTCGTCGTGCTTCCCTCGAAGTACACCGGGGGCTCGTTCACCGTCACGCACCAGGGCGAGCGCAAGGTGTTTCGCCGTCTGAAGCATCAGGACACGGACCTGTCCTTGATCGCGTTTTACGCAGACACCCAGCACGAGATCGAGCCGATCAAGAGCGGGCACCGCGTTGCGCTGACGTACCACCTGCGGCTCGAGAGTGGGCCCTGTGCCTCGGAGATCTCGATGGATGCACGGCAGGTGGAGGAGCTTCGCAGGCGGATCGCCCACCATTTCGAGACCCCCATTGCCCAACCCTATCCTTCGAGAGAGCCGAGAGCGCCGCGCCGACTGGTGTACCTGCTCGATCACGAATACACCGAGCGGAGTTTGTCGTGGGATCGGCTCAAAGGCGCCGATCGGCCGCGCGTCGCTGCTCTGAGGGCGGTCGCTGAGGCCCTCGACTGCGAGTGCTTCCTCGCGCTCGCGGACGTCCACGAGACCTGGAGCTGCGATGGCGACTACCCTTACGACGGTTTCTGGGGGCGTCGCCGCTACCGGGATTTCGTCGAAGACGAGCGCGATCCGGACGACTACGAGCTCATCGATCTGCAGGACAGCACGATCGAGCTCCGCCACTTCGTTGGCATCGATGGACGGTCGGGTGGCATCAAGGCCGACGTCGATCGCGCAGAGCTCAGCTTCACGAAGCCGAGCCGCGACATGGCGCCCTTCGAGAGCCAGCACGAGGGGTGGCAAGGGAACTACGGCAATACCGTCGATCGCTGGTATCACCGCGCCGCACTGGTCATGTGGCCGACCGCGCACGCCTTCTTGCTCCGCGCCGAAGGAGCTCCCGAATGGGCCGTCGACGAGCTCTTGAAGCTGCCACCAGAGCGCGCCGAGGAGCTTGAGTCGAAGGTGCAGCAACTTCTCCCGGACTGGAGGAGGTGCGCCACCCAGGTGGAGGGCGCCGGGTTCTTCGCCAAGGTGATGGACCTCGCGCTCCGCCTGGGCGACGGGGAAGCCGCAGCCCGGCTCGTCGAGCCCGTCGGCGCGGAGCGTTTGGGGAGCGCCGGGCCTCGGAGAGGGCTCGTGGCGCTCGTCGAAAAGTATGGGCTCGACTGGGGCAAGCAGCTGCTCGACAAGTGGACGGATGCGCGCGACTGGGCCGGGCGACCGTGGTTGCGGCACCTCCGGGAGGTCTGCGCCGGACTGATCGCGAGCGATCGGCGTGCCTGCCGGGAGCTTTCGGCGTGGCTCATCGAGCGCGAGGCGCGGCGTGCGAGGGAGCACTGCGAAGCGGCGCGCGAGAGGTCGAGTGCCTGGCTCGATCTCTCCGGGTTCGAGGAGGAGGCGCAGGCCGTCGCACACGTGCTGGCGGCCGCGGTCGTGACGGGAGGCGAGAAGCTGGTGCGTCGCGAGCTGAAGTGGCTCGCCGGGACGTCGTCGAAGCTGCCTCTGGCGCTGCGGCTGGCAGTGCTTCGGGCCCTGATCGCTCGCGGGCCGGAGCTCCGGGAGCACGTGACCGGCTCACAGCTCCTCCAGAGGACGCTGCAAGAGCTCGATGCGCTACTCGGCGCGCCGCTTCGAGAGCCCGACAACTGGTCCATCGAGCACGGCGTCCGGTGCGGATGCGCGGATTGCGTCGAGCTAGGGCGCTTCCTTCGTTCACGTGACGTAAGTCTCGACTGGCCGCTCGCCAAGGACCGGCGAGCGCACGTGCACGGTATCCTCGATTCGAACGGTCTGCCCGTCAGCCATACGACCCTGCGGCGCGGCAGCCCCTACGTGCTCCGTCTTCGAAAGAAGAAGTCCCTCTTTTCCCGGGAAATTGTCCATCGTAAGCAGCTGGCAGCGCTCAGGAAGGAGCTCGCGAGCTGATGGCCAAGAAGCCTCGTGCCGATAAGCAGTGGCGCAAGCGTCAACAGAAGCTGAAGCGCCTCGACCGCCATCCGCCCCGGCTCGGCCACGAGTCGATGCTGCAAATTCCGGCATTTCGTGACGCGGCGGCGGTCTTGACGGAGCGCTTGCGCACCGCCGCGGGCGCGCTGCGGCGGCAGGTGTCCGAGCAGGACTTCGAACATCCGCTCGTCGACTCGATGCTCCGGGACCGCTACGCCCTCGTGCGGCAGCTCCATGGTTGGTCGCACGAGGACGCAGCGCTCGAGGCCCAGCAGTTCTGCACGCACCTCGCCGCGGCCGTGAACCACGCCGTAGCCGGGAAGAAGACGTTCTGGGTCAGCCCGGAGCTTGCGCAGGCGCTTCACCGGACGAACCTGGATGTCCCCGGAGACGTGCTCCGGTTGCCGTTCGACGCGTGCGCCTTCGTCTTCAACGATGGACCGACCCTCGAGATCGCACAGACGTTGATCGACCGGCACACGACGCGGCGTGCGCCGTACCGCACGCTGACCGTGTATGCGTTCCCGTCGCGCGACGACGTGGCGGCCGGTTTCGAGTTCGTCTTTCTCGCCGACGCCTATGACGATGAGTGGCCGTACATGATCAGCCGCAGCGTGCTGACGGACGGCAAGCGGAACCTCGACGAGATCCTCGACAGCCACCCCGAGGGGTCCACCGACGAGCTGTTCTGGGAGCCCGAGATGGCGGACCTGTTGAGGCTGGTCGTCAACGCCGTGCTGTACACGACGAGCGTCGAGTACCGCGAGGAGTGGCGCGAGCCGGCGCCGCGGGGCCTCACCCCGAAGCATGCGACCCTGAGCGGGGACGGGGTCTACTACCTGCCGGGGCGCATCCGCATCGGAGCCGAAGCGCCCGACGGTTCGCCACGGCCACCCGGTGGCACCGGCACCACGATCATCAAGCGCTTCTGGGTGCGCGGTCACTGGCGCCGTCCGAACCCAAGCTGGCAGGATCAGCGCGTCCGCTGGATCGCGCCGTACCTGAAGGGGCCGGAGGTCGCGGCGATCGTGGAGCGTGAGTACGAGCTCGGATGAGTCGGCGGGACCGAGCGATGACGGCGTCCGGGGCCGATGACCGCGTCCGGGGCCGATGACCGCGTCCGGGTCCGATGACCGCGTCCGGGATCCGGCTCCGAAAGTCGGTCCCGGTTTCCGGTTTCCGGCCCCGACAAATCCGGTCCCGGACCCGGCCCCCGACCGATCCAGTCCCGGACCCGATCAGCACGGTCGCGGCCCCGCTCGTGTGAAAGCCCCGCTCCTATCCAGCAGTGCTTCGCAAGCGTGCCTCTCAGTTGGCCAGCTGATCTCGGACGAACGCGCCGTGGCCGTTGAGCCACTCGTCCGTCCAGCCGCCTGCCACCGGGGTCCCTTGTTTGAGCAGGCAGCTCGAATCCGTGCAGCCGTCGAGCTTCCAAGCGGTCCAGGAGACGTTCTTCTCCGCCATCCACTCGTGCCAGAGCTCTGCTTCCGGCTCACACACGATCCCGTCCAGGCCACCGTCCGCGTGGGTTGCACCCCACTCGGTCACGAACAAGGGGAGGCCGGCCGCCAGCGCGCCATCGGCACGGCTTCGCAGCCAGGCCGTGTGCGTGCAAGCGTAGAAATGCAAGGTGTACATCAGGTTCGTCCCCTCGACGGGATCCCGCGCGGCCTTGTCGACGTCCTGGGACCAGTTCGGTGTGCCGAGGATGACCACGTTGTCCGGATCGGCGCTGCGGATCTGGGCGAGCACCGCCTCGTGATAGGGTTTGAGAGCGCCGGACCAGTCGACCTTGAGCGGTTCGTTGAAGGGCTCGTAGAGCACGTTGGGGTACTCGCCGTAGTCTCGCGCCATCGCCGCGAAGAACGCCTCGGCCTCGGGTTGGTGGTCGAGCGCTTCGTGGTCGTGCCAGTCGATGATCACGTACAGACCCAGGTCGATGGCGTTCTCGACGATCGTTCGCACCTGGCGTTCGGCCTTGGCGGGGCTCTGCAGGTAGGCGCCGGAGGCGTCCACCCCCATGGCCGCGCGGATCACCTCGATCTGCCAGTTTTGCCGCATCCACTCGAGAGCAGCGGCGCTCTCGGCGTAGCCGTCGTTCTCCCAGTTCAGCCACATGCTGGAGACGCCTTCGAGCTGCACGGGCTCGCCGGCTGCGTCCCGCAGCTCACCGTCGACCACCTGCAACGCGCCGTGCAACGCTACCGGGGAGTCGGCGGGCGCCATGTCCGGTGGCGGCAGATCTCCCGGCGTCCCGGAGGGCACGACGGTAGGTGCCCGCCCCGTCGATCCAGAGGACCCGGCGGCTTCGTCTTCCAGGCAGACCCTGCCACCTTCGCCACACTCGCGCGGTGAGTCGCAGGCCATGTTCTGCGTGAGCCCGAAGAGCGCGACCGCGCCCGCCAAAAAGCCAGGGATGGATGCGAACGTCTTCATCTACAGCGCGTCTATGTCGCGCCCGCCCGAGATCGGTTCACAAAAATCGAGGGCTGATTGTCAAATTTTTCTCCCCGTCGTGCCGGCCCAGCGCCGGTGGCCGGGTGCGGGGGGGGGGGGG
>JAEZYZ010000061.1 GCA_023418705.1 Pseudomonadota bacterium
CCGTACGGACTGCAGGGCGGCAGCGCCGCCGCGACCGGGCGCAATCTGCTCAACGGCCAGCTGCTCCCGGCCAAGTGCCGACTCCGCCTCGACCCGGGCGATCGGCTGCGCATCGAGACCCCGGGCGGCGGCGGCTACGGCGCCTGACGCGCGGCCACGTCAAGGAGCAGCGGGGTCCGAGGCCGCGGGAGCCGCGGCCCCGGCGGCGGCCGGGGAGAGCGCGCGCTTCGCGGAGACGGCCAGCGCGCAGCTGTTGGCCTGGCGCCGTGCGGCGGCGAGCGCCTCGGGATCTTTCGGCTGCTGGCCGCTGATGGGCAGCAGCTCCCCGGCCGCTTCGAGCCGCAGCTTGGCCAAGAGCTGCCCGTCGCCGAGCCGCCAGATGCCGACCCGCGCCGCGTGCGGCACCCGCTGCAGGCGCTCCTCGGCGGTTTCGTCGCCCTCGTCGCCGATGGGCGGGGGGAGCCCCTGCTTCGGCTCCTCGTCGAGCACGACCGTCAGGTACTTGGCGCGGGTGAACACGTCGATGGCGATCGGCACGTCGGTGCGGGTCACGCCTTCTAGGTCCCGCTCGTAGCCGTTGACCCCGAGCTCGCTCTCGGCGGCGTGCAGCTCGTCGGTCCAGTCCGAAGAGAGCACCCGCAACGCTCGGTAGGCGAGCCGCAGGTTGTACGGCTCCACCGGCTTGTTGCAGACGTTCCACTCGTTGCAGAGGTGCCCGGGCTCACAATCCGCCGAGGCCCGACAGGCGGCTCCCTGCCGTGGGTCGCGCGCTGGGCGCACGAAGAAGCAGGAGGTGAACCCGTCGTGCAGAGAATGGCTCGCCGCCTCGCGGATCGACGCCGGGCTGCTGGCGTTCGCGAGCCGCAATCTCAGGTACACCCCGGGTGCCTTCGCCACGGCGTCGACATCCGTCGACGGGGCGACGAAGTCGGCCGTCCAAGGACCGGCCAGCTCCCGAACGCGTCCTTCCACAGCGTCTCGGAACGGCAGCAGCTTCGGGCCGAGGCTCGCGGCCACGGCCCGCTGCTTGGCCATCACCGCCGCCTTCGCGTCCTCGAGCCGCCCCTGCGCGACTTTCCAATAGATCACGCCGAACGCGCCGAGCAGGGCCATCGTCCACAGCCAGAAGTGCGGCGGCATGCCGCGCACCCGGACGCGCCCAAGAATGATCGCTCGGCGCCGCTCGAGGCGCGACGCGTTCAGCGACGGCAGGCCCCGCTCGCGGCCCTCGACAGCAGCACGGTTGCGAATAGCCAATCGACGTCAACCTCTCTCGGTGCCCGCGCCCACCCGGCGCGGCCCCTTCGGCGCGCCCAGTCTGCCAGGCGATGCGGAAAAATCCACGACGCAACGCACAAGGACCCGACCGCTCGCGCAGCCGGGTCCTTTGCTTTTCCGCGACCTTCAGGAGACGAAGGCGCTCAGTGCTCGCCGCCGCCGCTGCCGTCGCCGAGCCGTCCCACCATGAAGCTCACGTTGGGGTAGCCGGCGAAAGCCGAGGTCTGGAACACGCTCTTGACGACCAGCGCGGGCACCTTGCGGTCGACCTGGAGGATCACGACGCCCGGGAAGTCTTTGCCGGGGTTGATCTGCTTCCAAAGCTCCCGCTTGTTCTTGAGGATGTTGAAGAGTTCGTCGACCTTCTGGAGGCGGTTGGCCTCTTCGATGGCGCGCGTGCTCCCGGCGGGTGCACCGTCGACCAGGATTTGCGTCCCGGTGATGGCCACCATCGGCGCCTCGACCATGTCCATCACGTTCTCGGCCTTGGGCAGCTTCACGTTCTTGTCGATCGGAAGCTCACCGGTCGCGGAGAAGCTGGCGAGAAGGAACAGGACGATGCACAGGAGGAAGTCGATGAAGGGGATCAGGGGGATTTCCTGATTGACCGATCGGCCACCGCCACCGGCCACCTTCTTCTGGACGAACTTCAGCGGAACGTGGTGCAGCAGGCGGCGGCCCGGCACGCTGATCGGCTGATGGAATCGAGAGAGAGCCTTCTGGGACATGGTGTTCTCAGTTGACCGCGAAGGTCACGTTGAAGGCCGGAACCTGCTCCGTCTTGCCGCCGAACGCATAGTCACGCTGGGGACTGTAGATGGCGTCGATGACGGCGATGATGTCGGAGAACGGCGTGGTGTTGTCGGTGTGAAGCACGGCTTGATCGAACTTCTTGTCGGTCGCCGCACGGTGTGAGCCGTTCTGCTTCCACTCCTGTTCGATCTTCTTGGCGAGCTCCGGGTACTTGTAGTCGCCCTGATCACCGATCGGCACCTGCTTCTTGTCGATGTCGATGGTGTTGATGACGGTGCTGCCTTCCTTCCACACGAGCTGAAACTTGCGCTCGCCCCTCATTTCCACGTGCAGCTGCTTCTCGGGCTTCTGCTCCTGCTGCTCTTCGTCGCGCGGCGGTCCGGGAACTCGGGCGTCCGCGTTGATGCGAGCCATCTGCGACCAGACGGCGGTCACCAGCAAGAAGGCGACCAGGCAGAGCAAAAAGTCGATGAAGGGGATCAGAGGGATTTCGTGGTTGGTGGAGCGCTTTCCACCGTGACCGCCGCCAACGTCAATACCCGCCATATCTCTAGCCTCAATTCGTCAAGTACTGGAGGACCGAGCAGGCGGGCTCCACGGGTTGATGCGCGAAGCCCGCCGATTCTGCAGTCCGGGTTCTGGGTCGCAAAGGACGGATCAGGCAGCCGCCTGATCGAGGCCCTGCAGGTTGACCTTCTGACGGTTGGCCACCACCAGGTTCAACACCTGGACCGAAGCTTCGTTGATGTCGTCTTCGAGCGACTGCGTCTTGCCGTTCAGGAACGCGAAGCCCATCAGCGCGACGATCGCGGCGAGCAGCCCGAAGGCGGTGCAGTTCATGGCCTCGGAGATACCTTCCGCCAGGATGCGCGCCTTCTGGCTCGGATCGATCGACTCACCACCGACCGCGCCGAACGCCTTGATCAGACCGACGATGGTGCCGAACAACCCGCAGAGCATGGCCAGGTTGGCGAACAACGCCAAAAAGCCGGTCCGCTTGTTGATCTTCGGCATCTCGCGCAGGGCCGCCTCATCCATGGCCGCCTGAACTTCCTCGTCGGGGCGGTTCACCTTCACCAGGCCGGCCTGCACGATGCGGGCGAGCGGGGCGTTGGCAGCCGAGCACATCTTCACGGCCTTGGCGACATCGCCAGCCAAGATGCACTTTTGCATCGTGGCCAGAAAGACGTCCTTATTGATCGATGCTCCAAACAGATAGACCGACCGTTCGGCGATGACTGCGATCGAGCAGACGAGCCAAAACAGGATGAGCCACATTGCCCAACCACCGGCCTGAAAATGATGCCACGCTTTAGACATTGCTGATTACCTTCCGGATTTTTCTTGCTCGGTATGGACCCAGCACCCGAGTAGCCTTTGGACCCGAGTGCCTGAACCGTCTTTGCCCGTCCCCCGACTAAAGGGTTGGTTTTTCCGCCGCGCGGCGGAGTCGGACCGGCACATCTTGCTGAAGCAGACCCCGGACAGTCAAGAGACATTGGGTTCACTGGAAATGTTCGAGCTTCACCAGAAAGTTACAGAAATCGCCGGGATTTTCGCGCCTCTTGATGCGCCTTGAAGCGCCTCGCGCGCCGGCGACGGAGGCCTCGGGGCGGTCGAGGCTCGGGGCGTTGCCCGAGCGCGCGCAAGCCGGCGCCGCTCATCATGAACGGCCGCCGCGAGACGGGATCTGTTCCGTTTGCGATCGCGCGCTCGGCCGGGCGTTGAGCCGAGATCCCGCGCGCCGTGAGATGACCAAGGCCCGGTCCACCCCCTGCCGGGGGCAAATCTCCTCGCGCGCTCGGCGACCGACGAGGCCCGTCGATGACCGGTGCTCGAGCCGGGACGCGATGCGAGAGGGCTCCGCATCGGGCGGGTGCCCGCCACCGTCCGCCTGCCGCCCGCCGGCGCGCCCGATCGCCCCTGGCGATCGACACCAACTCGACGCTGCGAGCGGGCGCGACCTCTGCGCCAGCGGCAACGCCCCTCGCCCGTCCGCGCCGGAGCGCTGCGATGAGCGGCGGCGACATGATGGTATCGGTCGTCGTGGCGCTTACATATCCGAGGTGTGAAGCAGCGGGCCCGCAGGGTCGAGCTCGCCCGCGCTGATCGTCCTTGGACATGCGACAAAAAACCACATTCCGCCTCGGCCAATCGGCCAGCGGTTGGCCGGCCAATGCGCGCCCGCGCTTCGATTCGCCCAAAGCTCGAGCACCCCCCGATGGTCGGAACGCCGCCCGTGGCGTCGCGCACTTCGAGGCTAGCGGATCAGGCCCGCCGATCGCTCAAAAAACTCGGGGTACATCGAGGAGATACGGTTGCATGCACCGCGCTTGCGCGGGGTACACCCCGGCGGCTATAGTCCGCCCTGACTATGCGCGACCGTCACGCGGCGTGCGCACAAACTGAGGTCGTGTAAGTCCTGAGAAAGAGGGATAAGCCGAATGCAGCTCCTGCTCATCGCAGCACAAACTCCCGGCACTGGATCGAGCCAGCTCGTCGAAGCGTTCAAACACAATCCGACCTTCATGGTCATGAACCTGATCTGCTCGGCCATCGTGCTGACGATCGTGGTGGAGCGCTTCATCTTCCAGCTGACCCGCTACCGTGTGAATTCAAAAGAGTTTTTCGCGCAAGTCCGCAAGCTCGTCAGCGCCGGAAATATCGATCGCGCCATCAAGCTTTGCGAGGCGAGCGATTATCCGATTCTGCAGCTCGTCAAGGCCGGCCTCACGCACGCCAACAAAGGCCCGGACGAGATCGACGCAGCGTTGAGCGAGAAGCTCTCCGAGCTGAAGCCGCAAGCGGAGAAGCGCGTCGGAGCCCTCTGGTCGCTGGCGAACATCGCGACGCTGATCGGGCTGCTCGGCACCGTCAGCGGTCTGATCGCCACCTTCGCCGCGATCGCGGCGCCGGGGCTCTCGCAAGCCGACAAGCAGCGCATGTTGTCCAACGGTATCGCCGAAGCGATGTACAACACCGCGCTCGGTCTCGGCATCGCGGTGTTTTGCATGATCACGCACATCATCCTGCACACCCGCGCCAAGGCGATTCAGCACGATCTCGAGACCACGATGGAGCGGACGTTCAACCTGCTCACGATCCAACAGCGCCCGGGTCAGTACTGATCCGAGCCGCGGCCCTCCATCACCATGGCTGCAGGCGAAGCAAACTCCCAGCTCAGCGCGGCTCAGCGGGCGAAGGTCCGCCGGCTCAGCGTCCCTCGCGAGCTTGCGCCGGACGAGGAAGGCGGCGAACTCAACATCGTTCCCTTCCTCGACATCATCGTCAACATCCTGATCTTCGTGCTCGCCACGGTCGCCGTCACCTTCACGGCGAGTATCGAGACCACGCCGCCGTCGAGCCGCGGCGCGGGCGTGCGCTCCACCATCGAGTCCGAGGCGCTCAACTTGACCGTCCTGATCGTGAATGACGGTTTCTCGATCAAGGCTTCTGGGGGCAACGTCGCGCCTGGCTGCGACGGGGTTGGCCCGGGCATCGCCATCCCGAAGCGCAGCGGCAAGTACGACTACGACGCGCTCACCCGCTGCGCGATGAAGCTCAAGAACGCCTCGCCCGACTTTCGAGACGAAAGCCAGGTCATCCTCAGCGCCAATCCGGGTACGGAGTACCAGGTCGTGATCGGCGTCATCGACGCCGTGCGTGACACTCCGGACGGAGAAGATCTCTTCCCCGACGTGAACTTCGGAATGCCGAAATGACAGACAACGGACCGCCGAGCGCCGCCGTGCAGCCGAAGGCTTCGCCCGCGAGGTACAAGGCCGAGCTGCGTAAAGCCATCCGGCGAAATGCCATCGAGCCGGAGATCAACTTCCTCAACATCACCGCGATGCTCGACATCATGACCATCATCTTGGTCTTCTTGTTGAAGAGCCTCGGTGAGTCGAGCGCGTCGATCCCGCAGAGCGAGGACTTGCGGTTGCCGACGGCGATGATTCAGACGCCCCCGTCGCAGGAGGGCGTCGTGGTCACCATCTCGAAGTCGCAGATCCTGGTCGGCGACGAGCAGATCTTGAGCTTGCCCAGCCGCGAGTCGTTGGCGCAGTCCGGCGTGGGGGCGCGCTTCAAGCGGACCGGCCCGAACGACGTGTACATCGTGCCGCTCGGCAACGCGCTACAGGCGGCGCGCAAGACCGACAAGCTGGTCCGGCAAGCCAAGGGTCTGGACCCCTCCGGCTCCGAAGCGATCATCGTCGCCGATCAGTCGACGCCCTACCGCTTGCTCATGGAGGTTCTGTTCACCCTGGGACAGAACGAGTTCTCGAAATACCATTTGATGGTCATCCAGTCCAAAAAGGGCTGAGATTTCCAGGCACTAGCTGCCCCATGGCCGCCGCGACCGGCGGCGGCCCGCGATCCTGGCGGCCGATCATGCCTTGCCCCGCGGACCGGGGCCATGCTACTGAACCTTTCATCATTGGCTCGTCGCTCCTCAGGGGGAGCGTCCCGGCAGCAGCGTTCTTGCCCCCCGACCACCCGCTGGTCGTCGCGGGCAGTCGGTTTGAGCCTGACGCTGACGGTTCGGAAGTGACCCCGGGTAGCGGCCTGACCGGCCGTCGGTGAAGCCTCGTGCGGGAGCTCACGCGCTCCTCGCGGGCACAAGCCGCGGCTGTCGGAGCTCGAGTGCCGTCGTGACCGAACTGGGGCTGATCCTCGGGATCAATTGCATTGGGCTAGCGCTCGCGGTGGCGCTCGTGCGCTGGCTGTTCGCGCGCGATGGTGGCTCGGCGGAGGCGCGCCGGGTCGGAGCGGCGCTGGAGCGCGCCGCCTTTGGTCTGCTCGGCCGGGAACATCGGCTCGTAGCGCTGGCGACCGGCCCGGTCGCGTTGACCTTGCTGCTTGGCCACGGCCTCGCCTGGCGCGGCACGGGCCTGTCGCCCTTCGAAGCCGGGTTCTGGGCGGCGGTGGGGGTCGCGGTCGGCGCGGTGAGCAGCTCGGCGGTGGCGCACCTGTCGGCGCGCATCGGCCTCGGAGCGGCGCTGCGGGTGATTCCGGGAGCCCGCATCAGCGTCGACCGGGCGCTGACGGTTTCCATCCGGGCCGGCACCGCCGTGGCCTTGCTGGTGGAGACGCTGAGCCTGCTGACGGTCTGCTGCGTGTTCGGCCTGGTGTACGCCATCAAGGGCGGCTTCGCACTCGGCCCGGATGCAGCGGGAGCCCTGGCCTCTCAGGTAGCGCGCCTGATGCCTTCGGTCGCTCTGGGCGCGGGGACCGGCGCGCTCATCCTGCACGGCGCCGGCACCACCTTCCACACCGCCAGCGACGTCGGCGGCGACATCGCCGGTGAGCGCGACGCCGGTCTCGACCAAGACGATCGGCGCAACCCGGCGGTGGTCTCCGAGCTCTCCGGCGATCACCTCGGCGCGGGCGCACGCGGCCTGGACCTGCTGGTCGCCGCCACCTGCGCGAACGTCGCCGCGATCGTGATCGGCAGCGCGCTGTTCGAGGCGAACCGCGCCGGCGTGACCAGCGTGCTCGCGCTGCTCGCGCTGCCGCTGCTCGTGCGCACGTTCGGCCTGATCGCGACGGGGTTCGGCGCCTTCGTGGTGCGGGCGGGCGAGCAGACCGGCGCTGCGGCGGCCTTGTTGCGGGGACAGCTCACCTCGTCGGTGATCTGTCTCGGTGGGCTCGCGGGGGCGGCGTACTGGCTGCTCGGCCCTACCCTCTGGCTGCCGTTCGTCGGCGCGGGCGCGCTCGGTCTGGCCGCGACGACCGCGGCCGCGCATCTCGGGCGGCTCCACAAGGGCCGCCGCTCCGCGTCGGTCAAAGATCTCCTCGACGCGCTGCGCGTCGCCGACGTCTCGGCGTTGGCGCAGGGCCTGGGCCTCGGGCTCCAGGGCAGCGTGATCTCGGTCGCGCTGGTCGGCGCCGCAGCGATCGGCGCGTTCCGGCTCGGCGAGCTCGCGGGTCTCGCGGGTGGCGGGCTGCTCGGCAGCTTGCTCGCGTTGATGACGGGCTTGGCCGCGGCGCCCTACCTGCTCGCCGTCGCGGCGCTCGGTCCCATCACCGATTGTGCACGCGGTCTTCGGCGCATGAGCTCCGAGGAGTTGGACGGCGACGCCGAGCGGCGTTCGCAGCGGCTCGATGAGGTGGGGGCTTCGACCGCGGTCGTGGCGCACACCTTCTTGGTCCTGGTGGGCGCCCTCTCGGCGCTGCTGTGCGCCGCGGCGCTGCCTCTGCTCTCCGCACCCTCCGCCGGGATGGATCCCTCCCACCCGGTGGTTATCTGGTGTGGAGGGCTCGGCGCGGCCGTCGCGCTGGCCTACGCCGGAGGGGCGATGCGCCGGTCGGCGCGCGGCGCCCGCGGCGTCGCCCTCGAGGTCGAGCGCCAGCTGCGCGGGTTTCCGCGCAGCGCCGGCCTGGCCCAGGTGCCGGAGGAGTTCAGCCCCAGCTACCGCGCCTGCCTGGACGTCGCCGCCAAGAGCGCCCTCGAGCGGGCGCTGCCGACGGCCCTGGTCGCAATTTCCATCCCCGCGCTGCTTGGCATCGGCCTGCGGCTGCTGTATCGGTCTGCCGGACCGTCCGTCCCGATCGAGGGATTGACGGCGTTCGTCGCCGTCGCTGCCGTGACCAGTCTCAGCGCGGCGCTCGGACTGGAGGGGGCACGCGCGGCGCTGCTCGCCCTGCGGCGCGCCCACCCGGTCCGGGGCAGCTCGTCGGGGTACGCCGCCTCCGTCAGCATCGACGCCGTCGGCGACCTGCTCGGCAACTCCGCGGCGCCTGCTTCTCACCTCTACGTCAAGGCGGCGGCCGCCGCGGCTCTGGCCCTGGCGCCGTTCCTGTCCTGAAACCGCACCTTTACCTTCGAGGACGAACCTTTGTCGTCACTATCCGACGCTCTCTCCACCCTCTCTGATCGCGGCCTGCGACGCCTGCTGGGCGCTCGAACCTTCCTGCGCGGTCTCGACTACGAAAAGCGCAAGGTCGTCGAGGACGTCGGCGTGAACGACGCGAGCGCCCGCGGGCGCGTCAAAGGCTCCGACGCCGACCCCTACGAAGTGGCGATTCGCCTGGGCGGCGAGGGCATCACCTCCCACTGCACGTGTCCTGCGTTTCAAAAGACGGGGCAGCACTGCAAGCACGTCGCCGCATTGTTGATCACCGTGAGAAATCAGGCCCGCTCCCAGCTCCCGCGGCGCGAAGCGCAGTCGCCCACCACCCAGCAACCGAGCCAGGCGGACCCGAACAAGAGCAACCGCCGCCGCGACCGTCGGCGCCGCGCTCAACCGCAGCCGCACGTGGCACCTCCGGGCCTCCAGGCGCCGCCCACGCCGGACGCCAGCGCGCGCCCGACCGGCATCGGGGCGTGGCTGCCGCCGGAGGGGGCGGTGCGCGCGATGCGGCTCGAGTTCCGGGTGCACGTGCGCCAGGGCGGACTCACCGTGACGGTCCTCGACACCGACGCGCGCGTGCCCATGCTGCCGAGCGTCGCGCTCACCTGGCAAGCGCTGTCCCCGAGCGGCGACCGCAACGCCCTGCGCGTGCTGTCCCGCTTCGAGAGCGGCAATCCGCGCCACCCGGCCGTCGACATCCGCGGCGAGGACGTGGCCGAGCTCTTGCCCTATCTGAAAAACCGGCGCGTTCTGCTCGAGCCGGCGCTGATGCAGCTCCGCTTCGCCGAAGAGCCGCTCAAGCCGCGCTTCGACCTCGAGATGGTGGGCGCCGAGACCATCGTCGCCAAGGTCACGTTCGAGCGCCCGGGCGACGGGCGGCGTTTCCAGCTCACGAGCGGCGGCTGGTTCGAAGGCTGGCCCGGCTGGCACATCGACACCACCGAAGGGATCGCGCGACCCCTCGATCCGCGTGTCTCGCCGGCGGCGCTGCGGCGTCTGCTGCGCAGCCCGACGATCGCCGAGCCGGCGTCCGAGCTGATCCACATGATCACCTACGGGCTGCCGAAGGTCGCGCTCGAGGTGGGCGCCGATCTGCCCGATCTGTCTCAGGTCGCCGAGGTCATCGACCTCGAGCCCACCTTCCGGATGCGCGCCACCGGTACGCTCACCGAGTGCGTCGTCTCGTTGAAGGCGGCGTACGGAAAGGTCGAGGTCGACGTGCGCGCCGACGGGACCTCTCCGCCCGTCATCATTTTGCCCCCTCAGGAGGGGCAGAAGCGGGCGAAGTGCATCCGCTGCGACATCGTGGCGCAGCAGCAGGCGGTCCACCAGCTGCTCGATCTCGGCTTGACCCCGGCGGAGGACGGTCAAAGCTTCGTGGCGAGCGGCGAACAGGCCATCCAGTTTTGGTCGGAGGGCGTGGGATCGCTGCCGGAGACCTGGGACCTGTACGTCCCGGAGGATTTGGTCGGGACCCAGGTCCGTGGCGCGCCGGTCACGATGAACGCGCGCGTCTCGAGCGGGGTCGACTGGCTCAGCGTCAAGATCAGCTACGAGAGCGAGGGCATCGGGGTGGACCGGGCCGAGCTCGAACGCTGCCTGCGAGAAGGCAAGAAGTTCGTTCGCCTGTCGGACAACTCCTTCGCCCAGATCGACGCCGAGCGCGTGCAGGCGATGATCGATCGCGAGATCGAGCTTTTGGCGTCTCAGAGCAAGGCCGGCAAGCTCCCGCTGTCGCAGGCCGGGCGGGTGCAGGAGCTCTTGCAGCACGCGCAGACGGCGAGCGTCGCCCCAGCGACCAAACAGCTGTTCCAGAAGCTTGCCTCGATCGACGAGATCAAAGCGGTCAAGAAGCCGCGTGGCCTGAAGGCGACCCTGCGCCCCTACCAGGAGCAGGGGCTCGCCTGGCTGCGCTTCATCCATGAGATCGGCTCCGGCGGGGTGCTCGCCGACGACATGGGTCTCGGCAAGACCATCCAGACGATCGCGCTCTTGCTGACGCTCAAGCAGGACAAGAAGGCCAAGCCCCTGCGCGCCCTGATCGTCGCGCCGACCAGCGTCGTCACCAACTGGGTGCGGGAGATCGAGCGCTTCGGTCCGTCCTTGACGACGGCGCTGTGGCACGGCGCGGGCCGCAAGGAGCAAAAGGACGAGCTCGAGAGCGCCAACGTCATCATCACGAGCTACGCGCTCTTGCGCCGGGACATCGATCTGCTGAAGAAGCTGCGCCTCGACTACGCCATCTTGGACGAAGCGCAGGCCATCAAGAACCCGCTCAGCGCCACCGCGCAGGCCGCTCGGGAGCTCGGCGCCGAGCACCGCCTGGCGCTGACCGGAACGCCGATCGAAAACAGGCTGTCGGAGATCTGGTCGATTTTCGAGTTCGTCAGCCCCGGCCTGCTCGGGCCGCTGCAGCGCTTCGAAGAACGGTTCGCCCGCCCGATCGACCAGGGCGACTCGAAGCAGGCCGCCCGGCTGCGCGCCACGATCCATCCCTTCATCCTCCGGCGCACCAAGCTCGAGGTCGCCAAGGACCTCCCGGCGAAGCTCGAGGTCGACAAAATCGTCGACTTGGTGCCCGACCAGCGCGCGATCTATCTCCAGGTGCTGCGCGAGGTCCGGGCGCAGGTCATGGGCGAGGTCGAACGGGTCGGCGTCGCCAAGAGCCAGCTCCACATCCTGGCCGGGCTCACCAAGCTCCGGCAAGCCGCCTGCGACCCGCGGCTCCTGGGGCTCCCGCGCGAGTTCAGCCACGACGACAGCGGCAAGCTCACGGCGCTGCGCGAGCTGGTGGAGGAGGTGGACTCCGGCGGGCACAAGGTGCTCATCTTCAGCCAGTTCGTCTCGATGCTGAAGCTCATCAAGGACGCGCTCGATGAAGACAAGATCCGCTACGAATACCTCGACGGCAGCACGACCGATCGCGCCGAGCGGGTCGAGCGCTTCCAGACCGATCCGACGATCCCAGTGTTCCTCATCAGCCTGAAGGCCGGCGGCTCTGGTCTCAACCTCACCGCGGCCGACACGGTCATCCACTTCGACCCGTGGTGGAACCCGGCCGTCGAAGACCAGGCGTCCGATCGCGCCCACCGCATCGGGCAAAAGCGCGTCGTCACGGTCTATCGACTCGTCGCCGCCGGGACCATCGAGGAGAAGATCCTCGAGCTCAAGGAGAAGAAGAAGGGCCTGGTCTCAGCGGTGCTCAGCGAAGACGCCGGCGGCGGCAAGCGCCTCACGCGAGACGATCTGGACGACCTGTTCAAGCTCGACTGACGCGACGCCTGGCGGAGATCGTTCATCGAACGAGAACAGTGGAGCCCGTGTGGTCAACGGCGCATCGACACGTTCATCAATAGACCGAGGCTCACCAGGATCGTCACCACGCTCGACCCGCCGTAGGAGAAGAGCGGCAGCGTGATGCCGACGACCGGCAAGAGCCCGAGCGCCATGCCCATGTTGGCGATCGTGTGCCAGAAGACCAACGCCCCGACGCCGATCGCGAGCGCCGCGCCGAACCGGTCCTTGGCCTGCGCGGCGACGTTCACTGCCCAGACGCACAGGAAGGCATAGGTCGCGATCAAGACCACGCCGCCGACGAACCCCCAGTCTTCGGCGAACACCGCGAATGGGAAGTCCGAGTGCTGGTCCGGCAAGAAGCCGAACTGGTTCTGCGTGCCTTGCATGAACCCCTCGCCCCAGATCTGCCCATTGCCGATGGCCGTCTTCGATTGAAAGGCGTGCCAACCAGCACCCGTTTTGTCGCCCTCGGGGTCCAGGAAGCTGGTGATGCGGGCGCGCTGGTAGTCGTGGAGCAGGTATTTGTAGGCGAACGGAACGCCGACGCCCCCCACCAGCGCGAGCCACATCAGGCTTCGACGGCGGATCTTCGTCATCGCCAGGATGCTGGCCGTGGTCAAAAGGTACACGATCGACGTGCCCAGGTCGGGCTGCATCATGACCAGCGCCGTGGGCAAGGCCGCCAGACCGATCGGCGGGGCCAAGTCCAGGAGCGTGCGCGGCTCCGTCTTCGGATCGTTGTGCAGGTGCTTCGCGATCACGAGGATCAGGAAAATCTTCATGAACTCGCTCGGCTGGAAGGTGAAGCCACCGAGCTGGATCCAGCGCGACGATCCCCGGATGTCGGCGCCGAGCACCAAGACCGTCAGCAAGCTGACGATCCCGACCAGGTACAGCACGTACGCCAGCCGTTCGAGGTGGCGGTAGTCCACCGCCGCCGCGAGGATCGCCAACAGACCACCGACCACGATCCAGTACACCTGCGAGACATAGATGTCCGCGAGGCCGGCGCGCTGCCCCGCGTCGATGTAGACGCTCGTGGCGCTGTACAGGTTGACGATCCCGAGCGTCGCCACCAGGACGATGCCCAACAAGAGCGGCATGTCGATCATCGGGCCGCTGCGGAAGGTGATCCGATCCGTGCGCATCAGGGCCCCCCCGAGGTGGCCTTGGTCTGCGCCGAAGCGCGCGCGGTCAGCCGAGTCTCCTTCATCCGCTGCCAGTCCCGCACGACGCGCGCCGCCACCGGCACCGCGTTCTTGCCACCCCCACCCCCGTGCTCGATCAGGACGACGAAGGCGATCTCCGGCGCCTTCGCCGGTGCGTAGCCGGCGAACCAGGCATGGTCGCGGTTGAAATACCAGACCCGCTTGGGGTCGACGCCCTTCGGGGTGACGTGGCTCACCTGCGCCGTCCCGGTCTTGCCCGCCATGTCGACGCCCGGCAGGCTCTCTTCATAGGCGGTGCCATCGCGATCGGTCACCACCTCGGTCAGCGCGTCCTTGATCAGGCCGAGCTGCTCGGGGTCGACGTCCAGCACCCGACGAACGCGGGGCGGGAACTCCTGCACGATCGTGCCATCGCTGGTCTCGATGCTGCGGACCACCTGCGGTTGATACACCGTGCCGCCGTTGGCCAGCGCGGCGTACGCCAGCGCCAGCTGCATCACCGTGACGGTCGTGGCGCCCTGGCCGATGGCCGCGAGCAGCGTGAAGCCGCCACGGAACGCCCCCTTGTAGCGGCGGGTGTACCAGCTGCGGGTCGGCATGCGGCCGCGCGACTCCGGGTTGATCCCGATGCCCGTCTTCACCCCGAAGCCGAAAGCCATCCCGACCTCCGCCAACTGGTCGATGTGGATGTGCTCGCCCATGGAGTAGAAGTAGGTGTTGCAGGATTGGACGATCGCCTCGTGCAGATCGACGTGCCGGTGCACCCCCGTGCAGCGAAAGTAGCGACGTCCGTATTCGTAGCCCCCCCGACAGTCGACCTCGCTCTTGGGCGTGACGATCCCCCCGGCGAGCGCCGCCAGCGCCGCGAACGGTTTGTAGGTCGAACCCGGCGGGTACGCCGCCGACGTGGTTTTATCGAGCGTCGGCTTCAAAGGATCGGAGTAGAGCCGCCGGAACGCCTCGCGCACGGCTTGTTTGCCGCTGCCCCCGGAGACGACGTTCGGATCGAAGCTGGGCTTGGACAGCGCGGCGAGCAACCGCCCCGTGCGGACGTCCACCACGACGACCGCGCCGGCGAGCTGGCCGCGCATCGCGCGTTCGATCGACCGGACCAGGTCGATATCGATGGTGAGCGAGATGTCCCGGCCCGGGACCGGCTCCATACGCCGCGGCTCGGTCAGGTACTTGGCTTCGATCTCTTCCTTGTCGTGCCGGCGCTTGATGCCGCGCACCACCCGCTGGAAACCGCGCTGGCCGCGCAGGTAGCTCTCCCAGCGCCGTTCGACGCCCACTGCCCCGAGCCGATCGCCGGAGCGGTAGCCGCGCCCCTCGAGCTCCGCGAGCGTGTCTGCGTCCACCTCGCGCATGTAACCGACGAGGTGCGCCGCGAGCTCGCCGTGGGGGTAGTAGCGCACGGGCACCGGCGACACCTCCACTCCCCTGAGCGCCGACTCGTGCGTCTCGAGGGCCGCGACGACGTCACGATCGACGTCCACCTTCAGCAGGATTTGCTGGTCCCGCTTCCGCTCGTTGGCCCGCAGCTCCACGATGCGCTGCTCGAGCTCCTTCTTCTCGGCAGGATCGAGCCGCATCAGCTCCGAGACCTTGGGCCACGTGCTGTCCATGTCGATGATGCCGGGCACCACGTACACGTTGTAGGAGGGACGGTTGGCCGCGAGCACCTTGCCGAAGGCGTCGCGGATCACCCCGCGCGACGTGGCCTGCGGGATCTCGCCGATGATGTTGCGGCGCGCCTGCGCCCGGTGGACGTCCCCCTCGATCAGCTGCAGCTGGACGAGCCGACCGATCAACACGGAGAACAAACACAGGACGAACACCACCATCCAGCGGTACCGTCGCCGGAACTCCCCCACGTCGGAGCGCTGAACCAGAGACTGCATGGTCGTCGTCGGCCGGGCGCTTCGCCGAGCTCAGCGCGCCACCGCCTCCCGCGCGCCGTGCAGCGGGGTGTTCGCCTGGTGGAGCTTTTGAGCCAAGGCGAAGATGACGGGCGCGCAGGCTGCCGTGGCCAGCGCGTGCGGCAACACGACCGCGCCGATCTCCACGGGCCGCCGCGTGTCGTCCCCAAAGATCGCCAACAGGATCAAGATCATCGCGCTTTGCACCAACGAAAACACGAACGCCAATGACACGCGCGTCAGCACCGTTTGCGCCGTCAGCCGCACCCCGGCCACCCGCGACAGCCACCAGATCGCCACGGCGACGAAGCGGAACAGCCACATCGGTGCGCCGGCGAGGATATCGAACGCATAGCCGAACGCGAACGCCAGCAACGCGCCCCGCGCTGTCGACGGCTCGTGCACTCCCAAGAACACGATCAACGGCAACACCAGGTCCGGGCTGAGCCCCAACACGTCGATCGGCGCCAGGGCCCGCTGCAGGTTGCCCTGGATCAGGATCAGCAAGACGCCGACGACGAGGAATGCCGCGTTTCGCATGATGGGCTCACTACCGCTTGGCCCGCGTTCGCGGCTGCGCGGCGGTGCAATCCTTGGTATCCGTGAGCACGATCAAGACCTCTTCCAGCCGCGAGAAATCCACCGTGGGCTCGGCTTCGACGGTCTGATAGATGCCGAAATCACGCCGGGTCACCTTGCTGACCCGTGCCACCGGAATTCCTTTCGGGAAGCGGCACCCGACGCCGCTCGTCAAGAGCAGGTCGCCGACGTCCACCTCGTCGGTGCGCTGCACGTACTCCACGCGGACGACGTATTTGCTGCGGTCCCCGCTGCCCCGCACGAAGCCGCGGGCGCCCGTCCGTTCGACCACCACGTCCACGCCGAAGCCGCTGTCGACGGTGAGCTGAACGTCGACGGTGTCGCCCGCGACGCGCAAGACCGTCCCCACGGTGCCATCCAGGGAGAGGACCGGCATGTTCGGCCGGAGCGCCACCCCAGGGCGATCGAGCGTCAGGTGAGCGACGCGAAAATACTCGGTGGTGTCCTTGGCCAGGACGAGCGCGCTGACGGTCTCGTTCGGGATCGTGTCACGCAGGCCGAGCAGGCGTCGGAGGCGCACATTTTCGGCCTCCGCCGCGCGAAGCTCGCGCACCTTCGCGCGCATGCGAGCGTTCTCGTAGGCCAGGCGGTTGTTGTCTTCCTTGACGTCCACCAAATAGACGTACCTGCCAAACAGGCTCGAGATTTGCCGGGCGAGCGCGGCGGACACGTACTGGACGGGGGCGGCCAGGCGCATCACCAGGCGATCGACCTGGTTCATCTCCTCTGGGTTGCGGACGCTGGCCCTCAGGAAGAAAAACGGCACCGCCAACAGCAGCACGACCAGCGCTGTATCCCGATATCGTTTGAACGAGCCCACGTGACGAGCCCCCGCCGGCGTTTAGCCGATGGTTACTTCCTTCAACAGCTCGATGTGATCGAGCGTCTTGCCGCTGCCCAGCACCACGGCGCTGATCGGGTCGTCGCAGACCATGACCGGCAAGCCGGTCTCCTCGCGCAGCAACACATCCATGTTCTTGAGCAACGCGCCGCCACCCGTGAGCACCACGCCCTTGTCGACGATGTCTGCTGCCAGCTCGGGCGGCGTGCGCTCCAAGGCCAGAAGGGCGGCCTCCACGATGGCGTTGATCGGCTCGGCCAAGGCCTCGCGGATCTCGTCGGAGTTGATGGCGACGGTCTTCGGCACGCCGGCCACCATGTCGCGCCCCTTGACCTCCATCGTGATCTGCTGATCGAGCGGGTACGCGTTGCCGATGCTCGCCTTGATGCGCTCAGCGGTTTGCTCCCCGATCGCCAGGTTGTACTTGCGCTTCATGTACGACTGGATGGCTTCATCCATCTTGTCGCCACCGACGCGCACGCTCTGCGAGTAGACGATCCCCGCGAGCGAGATGACGGCCACTTCGGTCGTGCCCCCCCCGATGTCGACGACCATGTTGCCGCGCGGCTCGGGGAGGGGGAGGCCCGCGCCGATGGCCGCGGCCATCGGCTCCTCGATCAGATAGACCTCGCGGGCGCCGGCGCTCTCGGCGCTCTCCTTCACGGCCCGTTTCTCGACCTCCGTGATGCCGAACGGGACGCAGATGATGATGCGCGGCTTGACCAGCGTCCGGCGATTGTGAGCCCGAGCGATGAAGTAGCGCAGCATCGCCTCGGTGATCTCGAAATCGGCGATGACGCCGTCCCGAAGCGGGCGGATCGCCTGGATGTTGCCAGGGGTCCGACCGAGCATCTCTTTGGCTTCGCGCCCGACCGCGAGGACCTTCTTGTCACCCCGCGCGTCGCGCTGCACCGCGACGACCGAAGGCTCGCAGCTGACGATGCCCTTGCCCTTCACGTAGATGAGGGTCGTGGCCGTGCCCAGATCGATGGCTAGATCGTTCGAAAACAGGCCATATAGCCAGTCGAAAATCATCGCGTTCTCTCAAACGGGTCACGACGCAAGGCCAGCGGACCATCCGCGACCCTACCGGGGCGTTCGCCGGGGGGATTTCCTGGCCCAGCGGGCGCCCTTGTTAGCACGCGCCCGGATAATGGCGCAATCGGGCCTGGTTGCCAGCCTGGGCAACTGACCAGTGCCGGGCTCCAATGCCGAACATCGCTCTAAGTGCATGATTTTTCAATAGAGTATTCGGCAGGACGCCTTCGCAGAAGGATCTCACTTCACCGTCACTGAAAGATTCAGCGAGCCGATCCGTTCGAAAACCAACCACGCGAGCCGCACAGCCGCGCCGCGCAGCCGCGCGGCGTGCTCGCACACGTGAGCACCCGCGCGCAGCCAAAACGGCGCCTCCGCCCTCGCCACCGAGAGCCACGCCCAAACTCGACCGCCGCGACGGCTCCGCCGGCGCGGCTGTCACACCCTCGAGGTCCTTGGCACGAGCAGATCACGATCCGCCACCGAGACCCAATCGCCCACACGACCACCGGCGAGGCCGGCGCCGCGCTGCGTTCAACCCGCGACGGACGCCTGACCCGACCCGATAGCAGCCGCGTGAAAAATCAATCGTCAGTCCTCGTCCCAGTCGGCAAGATCCCTCCTGTCGAACCGCCCGCCAAGCCCGGGCGCAGGCGAGGCTTTGGCGAGCACGGGCGCGCAGCGTACTGAAGTACGTGAGCACCCGCGCGCAGCCAAAACGGAGCCTCCGCCCGGGATCGGCGGGCGTGCTGTCAATAAGCGCGGACGCGTCAGTCCTCGTCCCAGTCGGTCCACTTTTGCCAGCTAGCCCCCCCACCCCGCGACCGCTTTTCAGCGGCCGTCTGGCGCTCGCCCTTGCCCTTCTTCGCCTTCTTCTTCTCTTTCTTTCCAGGACGCGCGCGCCGGCCCTCGAGCGACTCCTCGCCACCCCCGCCCCCGAACATCCTCGGGTCAGGCATGGGCTCGGACGGAGCGAAGCGCTCACCGCGCGGTTCCAGCGCCTCGCCCGACTCGTCCCGACGGGGGGGACGCGGCCGATCAGGGCGGGGGGAACGATCGCTGGGGCCCGAGCCCCGCGGGTTGGCGATGTTGATCATCAACCGCCGGCCCCGCACCTCCACGTTGCGGAGCGCGGTGACGGCTGCGCTCGCCGCCTCAGCCGTCGACAAGGTCACGAAGCCGAAGCCGCGAGGACGCCCGTCCTGCCCAACCGGTAAGTGCACACGCGCCACCGGTCCCGCCCCGTTGTCTGCGAACAACGCCTGAACTTCGTCCTGCGAAATATCGTAAGGCAAGTTGCCCACGTAGACGGTTCGATCCTCGGAGCTCGAGCTCGGGCTTGGCCCGGCGTCGGAACGCCCCTCCGATCGCCTGGGCGGCTCTGCTTGGAAGGGGCGCACGGAAATCGGGCGCCCTGCTTGTAGGGAGCCGTCGAGCTCGCCGCGCGCGCTCTGGGCCTGCTCCGGGCTCGCCAGCGTCACGAATCCAAACCCGCGCGGCCTGCCCGTGGCGCGGTCTTTCGGCAAGCTCACGTTGACGACGGTTCCACCCGTAGCTTCGAAAAGTTGGCGGAGCACTTCTTCGTTGATCGAATCCGGCAAGCCAGCGACGAAGAGCTTGCTTGCATCCTCTTGAGACATTCCTTTTTTCCTCTACCGGAAGCGCCCCCGGGCCTGCGGCGCGGGGGTGTGGGTCCACGATATAGGTCGGGCTTGTGCCGTCAAGTCAGTCCCGCGGCCGCGGGGTGTCGAGGCCGAGCGCTCCGAGCGCTCGCAGTGTAAGCTCCCGCACCGCCCGCCAGGGGCGACCCCTCGCCCGGAGCGGCGCCAAGAGACCATGAAAATTCGCGTTCTGGTGAACCCAAAGGCCGGCGCGGGAGCGGCCCTGCGGAAAATCCCGGAGGTCGTCGGCGAGCTTCAGCGGCGGGGTATTCCGCACGATGTCGTGCAGACGACGCGACCGCGTGAGGCGGAGACCATGGGGGCCCGCGCCCGCGACGACGGCGTCGATTGCCTCGCCGTCGTCGGGGGGGACGGCACGCTCAACGAGGTGGTGCAGGGCTACCTGGACCCCGAGGGACGGCCCAAACCCGGGCCCGAGCTCGGCCTGATCCCGGCGGGGACCGGGGGCGACTTCCGCAAGAGCTTCGGCCTGACCGGCAGCGTGCAGGCCAGCGTCGCGCGCCTCGTGGAGGGCACGCCCCGTCCGATCGACCTGGGCGTCTTGGAGCTCTTGGGCGGACAGCGGCCGTTGCGGCGCGCGTTCGTCAACGTCATGAGCTTCGGGCTCGGCGGCTTGACCGATCGCATCGTGAACGACGGACCCAAATGGATGGGGGGACGCAGCGCCTTTCTGTTCGGCGCCGTGCGCGCGCTGCTCGTGTACCGAAACGCCCGTACCCAGGTCACCGTCGACGGCGCCCCGTTCTACGAGGGCCCGATCGTCAACGTCGCGGTGGCCAACGGGCGCTACTTCGGGGGTGGGATGATGATCGCTCCGGCTGCGGATCCCTCCGACGGACGGTTCGACGTCGTCGCCATTGGTGACCTGAACCGGCTCCGGACGCTGATGCTGACGGGCCACATCTACAAGGGCACGCACGTGCGGGTCTCGGGGGTCGAGGTCACCCGCGGGACGGTGGTCGAAGCGCGAGCGTTCTCGACGCGCGAGCGGGTGCTGATCGATCTGGACGGGGAGACCCCCGGTCAGCTGCCGCTCCGAGCGTCCCTGCGCCCTTCGGCCCTGCGCCTACGGGTTTGACGGCGGGGCGGCCCGCGTGAACAGGACGCGGTCGTTGCCCGTCGGCTGCTCGCTCGCGACGGCCTGGACGGAGATCCCGCCGCACTCCCAGTGCAGCACCACCGGGCTCACCGCTTCGCGAGCGCACTCCGGCGCTCGCAGCCGGCCGTACAACGCCGACTGCAACAGCTGCACGACGTGGCCGATCGCCTCGGCGCGGGCCTGCGCGTCGTCGAACCGGTCGCCGCGCACCTGTGCGGCCTCGCCGATGCGGCTGAACAACGCCGGCCCCCCGAGCTCCGCCCCGACGACCTGCCCCCCATCGACCCGCAGCAACAGGTCGGCCGTGGCTTGCCGTGCGATCAGGCGGCGCTCGTAGGGGACCGCGTAGGCCCGCGTGACCCGCGCAGCGCAGCCCTGTTGCCCACAGCTGGCGCCCTCGGCGGCCAGCGCCTCGAGCAGGCTGGGAGGGAGCGCTTCGAGCGGCTCACCCCAAGCGTCGATGCTCGACAGACGCTGGACCCACCGAGCCACCCATCGGAGCAGCTCCTTCCGATCCTCGGCCGCTCGTTGCAGCTCCGCCTCGAACTGCCTGGCCTTGGCCGCGAACTCCGCCTCCCGCTGCTTGCGATACGCCGACGCGAGCTTCAGCTCCTCGAGCCGCTGCTCGACCTCGCGCGCCGCGGGCGCGTCTGGCATCAGCGCGAGGTAGCGCTGCAGCAGGTCCGGCCGGTCTCGGGCCGCGTCCCGGAAGCTGCGCTCCGCGGACTGGAACCAGGCGGCGACCTCGCCCTGCCATTGCCCGTTCGGGTGAGCCCTCAAGTAGCGCCAGCTCGCCGCCAGGCGCTGCTCGGCCGACGTCGCCAAGCGAACCTGGCGGTAGGCTTGATAATCGTCGACCGGCGCCGTCACCTGGGACGTGGCGGCGCAGCCGGCGGCGACCAGCGCCGCCCAGAGCCCCCGCGTCGGCGGCCGCCTCATGGCGCGCGGTCCGGGGGACAGAAGTTGCACTCGGACGGCGCCTTCGGGTTCACCTCCCGCATGTACTCGAGGTACTCGCTGCACGAGGCATCCAGCAGCGCCCGCAGGCAGACCTCCCCGTCATGGACCAAGGGCACGCAGTCTTCGGGAAAGGCGCCGGTCGACGGCGACGCACAGGCGCTCGTGCACGGCGCGGTCGCGAGCGAACACTCCTGGCAGCGGTCGCAATCGATGTTTCGTTTGTGCTCGAAGAACAGCTCGGGGTCGAGCTCCTGCACCTCTTGCCCGCAGCCACCGATGTCGCCGGGGGTCGGCGCGAGGCACAAAAGCGCCACCGCCGCAGCGAGCAGCAGCCTTCTGAGAGGCGGCGGCCCGGCGTGCGGGTCCGGCGGCGGGGTCGGGGCAGTCATGGCAACATTTCGTAGTCGGCTCGCACCCCGACCTGCAACGACAGCATCGGGATGACGGTGACGGGACGGTCCAACGTGGCGGCTCCGTAGAAGATACTGCCGATCAGCTCCGCTGTGAGTCCGATCCCGGCTCGAACGAGCCAGGCGGCGCCAGCCCCCGCCTCGAGCCCAAGGTTCAAATCCGGCTCGAGGACGACGGGCGTGCCCGCGCGCCCCCAGATCCACATTCGAGGTGGGAGGCGGCGCAACATCACGTACGAAGGGGTCAGGACCTCCTGGGGGATCCCGTCAAGAGCGACGGCGAGATCGAACGAGAGCCCGTGCTGCAACCCGTCGGGATCGCCCAAGGCAGCGCCGGCCAGGATGCTGAGATAGGTGGCCGACAGCGAGAGCGATTCGGGCTCATCGCCGAGCGGCGTCTGCAGCCGGTAGGGGTTGTTGAAGCGCAGTCCGCGGCCGACCGAGAGCGCGCCGAACCCGTGGAGGTAGGGCCAGCGCCGCTCCGGCAACCGCGGCAGCTCGGCGGCAGCGGGCTCCGCGAGGGCAGCGGGCTCCGCGGCGGCAGCGGGCTCCGCGGCGGCAGCGGGCTCGGCGGCGGTTTCGGCCGCCGGGGCGACGGGCTCCACATCCACCGCCCCGGCGATCGAAGGCGACATCGCGACCGCGGCGGCAACCGGTCGCAACGTTCGATGCAGCAAGCAAGTACGCAGCCCGCCCATGCCGCGATCAGCGAGCGCAAGCGTGTTCGATGTCGGCGACCTGCCGCGGGATCTCAGCGCTGAGCACCTCCCGGCCCCCGTCGGTCACCAGGACGTCGTCCTCGATGCGGATCCCGATACCGCGGTAGGCCTCGGCAGCCCCGGTCGCGTCGGCGGGCACGTAGATGCCCGGCTCGATCGTGATCACCATCCCCGGCTCGAGCCGGCGCGGAGCGCCGTCCACGAAGTAGGCCCCGACGTCGTGCACATCCATCCCCAGGTAGTGGCTGGTCTTGTGCATGAAATACCGCTTGTAGCGCTCCTCGGCGATGGCGACCTCGGCGGGGCCCTCGATCAGACCGAGCTCGCACAGGCCGGGAGCGATCACCGCGACGGCCGCGTCATGGATCTCGTTCAGCGTCACGCCAGCCCGCGTCGCGGACACGCTCGCCGCGTGCGCTTCGAGCACGAGCTCGTACAACCTGCGCTGCGCTGGCGTGAACCGGCCGTTGATGGGGAACGTGCGCGTAACATCCGACGCGTAGTAGCCGTACTCACAGCCTGCGTCGATCAGGAGGAGCTCTCCGTCCAGCATCTGCCGATCGTTGCGACGGTGGTGCAGGATGGTGGCGTTCGGCCCTGAACCGACGATGGGTTCGTAGGCCGGCCGCTCCGAGCCGTGCTTGCGGAACACGGCCCGCAACACCGCCTCGATTTCGTACTCGTACATCCCGGGGCGGCAGCGGGCCATGGCCTCGAGGTGGGCCTCGGCCGTGATGGCGATCGCGCGGCGCATCAGATCGAGCTCGGCCGTGCTCTTCACGGCACGCAGCTCGTGAACGACGGTCGAGGGGTCGACGATGCTCGTCGGCGCGCCGATCCCCGTCTTGGCTCGCCGCCGGAGTCGCGCGAGCGCGTCGAGCACCCGCTCGTCCGCGGCCCGGTCGAACCCCAGGCGGTAGAACAGCCGCGGCACGTCCCGGAGCAGCTCCGGCAGCTTGCCGGCGAGCTCCTCGATCGAGACCGCCGCATCGGCGCCGAAGTCGCGAACCGCCCCCTCGAGCCCTGCGCGAAGCCCGTCCCACTGCTCCCGCTCCGGGTCACGCGGCCGGACGAACAAGGTATACGGCTGCTCCGATCGCGAGCTGAGCACCAGCACGCTTTCCGGCTCGTCGAAGCCGCTCAGGTAGAAAAAGTCGGAGTCCTGGCGATACTCGTGCTCGACGTCGTTGTTGCGGATGTGGGTCGGCGCCGCAAAGACGACCAGCACCCCCGGGTCGATGGCCTCGAGGACCCGCTGGCGGCGCTGCCTGAATTCGTCGTTCATCGTTGCCATTGTAGTGCTCGAGGGCCGATCGGTTTGCCAGATCGAAAAGGCCCTTCCTTTGCTCGCGGGTCGGCGCTCTCGCTGGTCTTTTTTTCGTGGCGAGCGGTGCCTCGCCCTTACCATGGGCCCCGCGCCCCGTCGCCCGCCGGACGGCGAAAATCGTCGGCGCCGCGCGGACTTTGCCCTTGGCAGTCGGGTCCCGTGCGATCACCTTGGTGTTTGAGACCGGCGGCTTCGGCGGCCGGCCTCGCGACAGCGAAACTCACCGACAAGGGCAAAATCTGGGCGACCAGATGACGCAACGCCACGGGACTCTTCGGAGTTAGCCGGGCTACCGAAGGAGGCCGGGAAAGCAATCAGGCAGTGAAGGCAGCGTTCGAGCGCGATCGGCGCTCGGCACCGCACGGCAAGCAGGCCTTGGCCGGCCCAGACTCGGGCATCGGCAAGCGCCCCCACCACTGACCGCTCGCTCGTGCCAGACCCGATCCCCGCCAGGACGTGCCACGACATCACATCGGGCTTTGCCCAAAAGCAGGTCGGGACACCGACAGGCCAATTGCCAAGCTCCTCGACGCCGTTCGCTGGCATCGCCACGCGGAATACTTCGAAAGGGCGTCTCCGGAGCACCCCCCGAAGGGGCGGGCCCAAAAGCTCGCCCCTTCGCGCTATTTCGGGTGTGCCGCCCCTGACCGGGTCGCCGTCGCGGCGGGCGCCAGGGCACGGCGGCTGCTGATCCGCGGGGCGGGTGTAAGCTGAGGGCGCCATGATTCCCCACAAGCTCGCGATCCTCGCGGCCGGGGGCCCTGCCCCCGGCATCAACAGCGTCATCGGTGCGGCCACCATCCGCGCCGTGCTCTCTGGCATCGAGGTCGTCGGCCTCAACGACGGCTTTCAGTGGATCATGCAGGGCGACATCTCGCACACGACCCCGCTGACGATCCGCAACGTCACCCGCATCCATTTCCGCGGCGGATCGTTCATCGGCATCTCCCGGGCGAACCCCACGAGGCAGCCCGCCCACCTGGAGAACACCGTCAACGGGCTGCTGCGCCTCAACGTCGACAAGCTCATCACGATCGGCGGCGATGACACGGCGCTGTCCGCCAGCAAGCTGGCGCAGTTCGCCAAAGGACAGATCCGCGTCGTGCACGTCCCCAAGACGATCGACAACGATTTGGCCCTGCCCCACGGGATCCCGACCTTCGGCTTTCAGACGGCGCGTCACGTCGGCGTGAGGATCGTGCAAGACCTTCAGGTCGACGCCCGCACCACCTCGCGCTGGTACTTCGTGGTCGCGATGGGCCGCAAAGCGGGGCACCTGGCGCTCGGCATCGGGAAGGCCTCCGGCGCCACCCTGACGATCATCCCCGAGGAGTTCTCCGGCAAGTCCATCCCCTTCCGCACGATCGTCGACATCATGGCGGGCGCCATCATCAAGCGGCTCGCCTACGGTCGGCCCGACGGCACCGCGGTGCTGGCCGAGGGCCTGGTCGAGCACCTCGACCCGGAAGAGCTCGCCGCGCTGACCGGGAGCGGCGTCGAACGCGACGCCCACGACAACCTGCGGATCGCGGAGGTGAACTTCGGAGAGATCCTCAAGGCGGCCGTCCAAAAACGCCTGCGCGAGTTCGGCATCAAGACCACGATCGTCGCAAAAAATATCGGGTACGAGCTGCGTTGCACCGATCCCATCCCCTTCGACATGGAGTACACGCGCGACCTCGGCTACTGCGCGTCCAAGTACCTGCTGGAAGGCGGGCACGACGCCATGATCACCATGCAAAATGGCAAGTTCGAGCCGATCCCGTTCGATCAGATGCTGGATCCGGAGACCGGCAAGACGCGGGTGCGGATGGTGGACATCAACACCGAACACTACAAGATCGCGCGCCGCTACATGATCCGGCTTCGGCGCGACGACTTCGAAGATCCGCACGAGCTCGCCAAGTTTGCCGCCACCGCCGGCATCAGCCTGGACGAGTTCCGCGCTCAGTTCGAGTACCTCGTCGCCGACGAGCCCCCGCCGCTCCATTTCGACGTCCCGAACCCGTGAATCAATCCTCGCGCTCGCCTGGGCGCTCCGAGCCGCGCTCCAGCGACCGCTCGGAGCGCCGGGCCGACGGGCGCGCGGGCGGCTCCACCACCCGGATGTCCGCCGCCAGCTGCGCCTGGACCTGGCGGTGCAGCGCGCGGGGAGCGCGCGCGATCTCCTCGCGGATTTGTGCCAGCGGCTTGGACGAGATGCCGATGTGACAGATGGGCTCCCCAGGGCGCACGATCGGCAGGGTCGTCATGCCGAGGACGATGCCGCTGACCGGCGCCAGGACGCTCGGGCTCTCCTCGCGAAAAAAACCGTCGCAGGTCGCCAGCACCGCGTCCTTCTCCACCATCGAGCCGGGGGCCACGTGAAAGCGCAGGAGCCCACCCCATTGCGCCCGCACCCAGACGCTGCGCTTGACGGTGGTCTGATAGACGGGTCGTACCGGTTTGCCCTTCAGCATCTTCAGGCGTTTGAGCACGTTCTTCACGCCGCGGACGCCGAGCTCCACCGTGCCGGGCTCGATCTTGAGCGCCTCACCCGCTTCGAGGATGATGGTGAAGCAGCCATTGTCGCACGCGACCTGGCGGAGCGACCGCTCGTCCCCCTTCCGATCGGCGATCACCTCGCAGCCGAACCAGCGCGCCAGCTCCGCCACCTCGGGGATGCTCAGATCCGCCCGAACGTGCGGGAAATTCGTGCGGCGCTGGGCGGCCGTGTGCAAATCGATGCCGTAGCTGCAGCGGCCCACCACCTCGTGGAAGATCACGCTCGCCAAGCGGAAGGCCAGGTTGCCACGCTCGTCGCCGGGAAAGCAGCGGTTCAGGTCGCGCCGATCCGGCAGGTAGCGGGTGTGTCGCTCGAAGCCGAAGACGTTCACCACCGGCACCAGCACCAGGGTGCCGGACGTCAGCTCCAGGTTCGAGAACATGAGCTCACGGATGATGCCGGTGCCGTTCAGCTCGTCCCCATGCACGGCGCCGGTCACGAAGACCGCCGGCCCTGGCGACTGGCCGCGCACCACCCGGACGGGGACGGCGACCGGCGCGCCCATCGACGTCTCACTCACCTTCAGCGCGATGTCGCGGCTTTCCCCCAGCTTGATCCGTTTGCCACCGATCGTGAACACCCCCGCCTCAGTCATGCTCACTCGGCTTGACGGATGGGCGTTCATTCGACCGGCGGCGCCGGCGCTTCGATGGCATCAGGCTCTTCAAGGTAATGTGTTTTCCAAAACACAGGAGCAAGTCGCCTGGCAATATTTCGCGATCGCCCCGCGGGTTCGGGATGACGACGCTGCCCCGGGTGATGCTGAGCACCTGCACGTCCCGATCGCGCAGCCCCGATTGCCCGAGCGTCCGCCGCGCCAGCTCCGACTGCGGGGTCACCATGAACTCCGCCACGCCGTACCCGCTCTTGAGGGTCAGCCGCTGCCGGAGGTCGAGCTCGGGAAACAGGACCTGCTCCTCCAAGAGCTCGACGATGGCGCTCGCCACGTCCACGCCCGTCGCCCGCTCGATGCCCTCGAGGCCCGGCGACGAGTTCACCTCCATGATCTGCGGGCCGTCCACCCCCTCCAGCATGTCCACACCCGCGACTCGCAGGCCCAAAATCTGCGCCGAGTGGATCGCCATGCGCTCGTAGGCGGGGTCGAGGTTCACCGCTTCGGCGCGGCCGCCGCGGTGCACGTTGCTGCGAAACTCCTCCCCGGTCGCGATGCGTCGCATGGCCGCCACCACCCGGTCCCCGACGACGAAGGCGCGCATGTCGCGCCCCTTGCTCTCCTTGATGAACTTCTGCACCAGGACGTTCTGCTTGGCGCTCTGCAGCGTCTCGATGATGGCCTCGGCGACCTTGTTGTTCTCGGCCAAAATGACGCCGATGCCCTGGGTGCCTTCGAGCAGCTTGATGATCACCGGGGCGCCCCCCACCTGCTCGATCGCCGGCAGGACCGAGTGCCGGTCCCGCACGAAGGCGGTCGGCACGATGCCGACGTGGTGACGGCTGAGGATCTGGATCGAGCGGAGCTTGTCGCGCGACACGCTGATCGCCTGCGATGAGTTGAGGGTGAAGACCCCCATCTGCTCGAACTGTCGCACGACCGCCGTCCCGTACATCGTCACCGATGCCCCGATGCGCGGGATGATCGCGTCATAGCGGCTGAGGCGGCGGTTCTTGAAGAACAACTCCGGCTGCCCCGACTCGACCAGCATGCTGAACCGCAGCGTGTTCAGCAGCTTGACGTTGTGGCCTTTCTTGATGCACGCCTCGCGCAGTCGGCGGGTGCTGTAGGCTCTCGGCGCGCGCGACAATATTCCGATCTTCATTCGACCATTCACCGAACTGCCACCTTCGACGACCTTCTTTTCTTGCGCGGGCGCCGCTTGCGAGACGCGTCCGACAAGAGGTAGCGCCGGCTGACGTCTACCAAAAAATGGTGTGCGAGCGCCGTCCGGCCGATCAACATCCGAAAGATCATCTTCTCGCGATCCACCAGGCTAAGCTCGATTTCCCGCTCGACCGGGCCGATGCGCACCGTCGCCGCAACGAAGATCCGCGTCTGCGACTGCCCGCTGCTCGGCCGAACCCGGCCCTTGCGCAGGATGGGGGCCTCGACGGTCACCCGCCGATCGCGGTGGCGCCGGTGCAGCCGAACATCGAACCGCACCCAGTCCTTGCCGATCTCCTGAATGTTCTCCACGTGCAGCGCGCTGCTGCGCGCCCCGGTGTCGACCTTCGCGCGGATGGACTGGATGCCCCATGGCTCGATGTCCACGTACTCCGCCCAGCCGATGACGACCGGAGCTGTGGCCTGGGCTTTCACCGAGGCCGACGCTAGCACCGCCTTTGGCGTCGCGTCCTCGGCCCCCCGGCAATGTTGACAGCGAAAACATCGTCCTCTTGCCAGATCGCAGTGCGGCCTTGCTTCCTGGGCCGCGCGGACTAAAGGTCGCCGGGCTCGATGACCATGGATCCTTCCGGCACCCTCGAAGAAAACCGCGACTATTACGACGCCTTTTCGGCTCGTTACGAGGACCAGCGTGGCGAAAACGACCCCGGGGGCTACCACGAGCTGCTCGATGCGCTGGAGAGCGACTTCGTGCGGCGGTTCGGGGCGGGCAAGGACGTGCTCGAGGTGGGCTGCGGGACGGGGCTCGTGCTGCAGCGCATCGCGCGCTTCGCGCGCTCGGCCAAGGGCGTCGATCTTTCGCCGGGGATGCTCGAGAAAGCACGCCAGCGCGGGTTGCAGGTGATCGAGGGGTCGGCGACCGCGCTGCCCTTCGAGGACGCGAGCTTCGACGTCGCCTGCTCCTTCAAGGTGCTCGCGCACGTCCCGGAGGTCGAGAAGGCGCTCGGGGAGATGGCGCGCGTGACGCGCCCGGGCGGCACGGTGATCGCGGAGTTTTACAACCCCTTCAGCATTCGCGGCGTGGTCAAGCGGCTCGCGCCGCCCGGCAGGGTCGCCGACGACAAGCACGAGGGCCACGTCTACACCCGCTACGACTCGCCGCTCGCCGTTCGTCGCATGCTGCCGCCCGGCTGCCGGCTCGTCGCCTCCCGAGGGGTGCGCATCGCGACGCCCACCGCGCGCATGATGAGGATCCCGGTCGCGCGCAACCTGCTCCGCTCCGCGGAGTGGGCCCTCTGCGACTCACCGCTGCGGGTCTTCGGCGGCTTCTTCATCGCCGCGATCCGCAAGGATTGACGTTCCGCCTTCTGCCGCTGCAATGACCGCTCCCGTTCGCCCCACCGCCGCCCAGCGTCCGACCTCGTGGTGGCTCTCGACCTTGGAGCGACGGCGCGCACGCATGAACGAGGAGTACCTCGACCTGCGGGAGCCGATCGCGTGGCGAGACGACGCCGAGCGCCGGGCCGCGATCAAATTCTTCAACGCGGCCTTCCGCGCCGAAGAGTCGGGCCTCACGCAGGCGCACCAGCTCGCCGGAGAGGTGCGCGGTTGGGATCCGAATCTGGCGCGCGTGCTCGAGCTGTACGGCGACGAGGAGGGCTGGCATCGCGAGCTGCTCACCCAGTTTCTCGAGTACATCGGCGGCGCCGTCTTGCCGATGGGGCGCGTCACGCGCGTGTTCTACCGCCTGTACGGCCGGGCCAAGCGCATGGAGAGCATCGTGCTCACCAACCTGATGTTCGAGACCATCGGGTCGGTGACCTATCGGCTGGCGCTCCGCCGCGTCTCCCACCCCTCAGCGCGCCAGATGCTGACGATCCTCACCCGGGACGAGGCCTTCCACGTGCCGCTGAACGTGCATTTCCTGCGGCAGATCCTCGAGCGCCGGTCTTCCGCGGAGCGCAGGCGGCTGCGCAAGCTCTACCTGGGCCTGTTCCTCACGCTGAGCCTGTTGCCGATCGCGAGCCGGCCCAAGGCGCGCCAGTTCGACCAAATCCCGCTCACCGAGCTGATGCGCGCGTACGCCGAGCACCTCGCGCGCCTGTTCTCGCGCGAGCAGGATTTGGGCCTGGTGCCGCCCGGCTGGTTGCTCTCCCTGTTCGGGGTCGACGCGGCGGCCTTGGCGTCGGACGATGACTTGATCTCGACCAGCATCGAAGCCGCCGAGAAGGCCGCCGAGCGGGAGCAGGTGGCGGTCCGGGCGCTCTGACCCGCGCGTCACGGCGCGCCGCCCGTCCGGCGCCGAGTGCTCTGGACGCTGGTGACGGCGCCGGGGGTCAGGTCCCGCCGATCGTCATGCTCGCCACGCGGATCGTGGGCGACGCCGTGGCCGTCTTGAGCACGAGATCGTCGGCGATCCGATCGATGCCCTTCAACATGGCGTCGAGGTTCGACGAGATGGTCACCTCACTGACGGGATAGGCAAACTTACCGTCCTCGATCCAGAAGCCGGCGGCGCCGCGGGAGAAATCCCCGGTGACGGCATTGAAGCCGAAGCCCATCATCTCCGTCACATAGAGGCCGCGCTGGGTGGAGGCGAGGAGCTCGTCGCGCGGGATCGCGCCGGGCTGCAAGATGAAGTTGGTCGTGCTGGCGGCGATGGATCCCCCGCTGCGCGCCGCGCTGCCCGTCGATGTCCTGCCGAGCTTGCGGGCGCTGTAGCAATCGAGCAGGTAGGTCCGCAGCTCGCCCTGTTCGACCACGACGTTGCGCCGGGACGCCAAGCCCTCGCCGTCGAAGGGCCGGGACCCAGGGGCGCGAGGCAACAGGGGGTCGTCGACGATCGTGACCAGCGGGCTTGCCACCGAGGAGCCCTCGCGGTCCACCAGGTAGCTCGATTTGCGCCAAATGGCGCCGCCCACCAAGCAGCCCGCCAGCGTCCCGATGATCGAGCGGGCGGTGTCGGGGTCGAAGATGACCGGCGCTTCGCAGGTCGGCACCTTGCGCGGACCGAGCTTGGCCAGCGTCCGACGGGCCGCCTCTTCGCCCACCGCGATCTCGTCCTCGAGCTCCGCCAAGTGGCGGCGCGCCGTCCAGTAGTAGCCGCGCCGCCGCTTGCCGCCCTCGTCCTCGACGACGGGGGACACGACCAGCGAGGCATACGACCCCCGCTGCACACCAGAGAAGCCGTTGGAGAGCACCAGCGCCGACGTGCCCTCCGTCCGAGAGAAGCTCGCGCCTTCACTGAGGGTGATGCGAGGGTCGTAGTCGAGCGCGGCCCGCTCGGCGCGCTTGGCGCGCTCGATCGCGGCGTCGGCGTCGATGCTGGCGACCGAAGGATCGAACGCCTCCAGATCGGGATACGGCGGGTGCGACAGCTCGCTCGGGTCGGCTGGACCAGCGTACGGATCGGGCTCGCTGAGCTGCGCCAGCATCAGGGCATCAGCCACACAGCGTTCGATGCCGCCCGGGCTCAAATCGCTGGTCGACGTCATCGCGACACGGCCGCCCTGGATCACCCGCAGCGACAAGCCGCGGTGCCCGGCCTCTTCCACGAGCTCCGGCTCCCCCAGCCGCACCCGGGCCGAGAGCTCCCAACCGGAGCGCGCGCTCGCTTCGGCGACCTCCGCGCCGGCCTTGCGAGCACGCGCCACCACGTCGCCGGCCAAGTCTAGCAGCTGTTGAGCTTCGTCGTGCGCCACGGCCGACACCCTGCAGCGGCGCGCGGTGTTCGTCAATCACTCTGCCCGGACCGGCCTCGGGCGCGCAATCCGTACACGGTCCAGCAGGTCGCCAGCGCGAGCACGCACAACATCCACAGCACGGCGTAGCCGAGCTCGGTACCGGCGACCGGGCGGACACCGAAGTCGTTGTGGAACTGGCCGTAGGTCGCGTTCACCGCCAGCCGCGGCGCTGCCACGGCGACGACGCCGACAATCACGACGGCCGGCGCGGCGAGCAGCTTCAGGACCGATGCTCGCCGGTGGTCGCGCACCTTGGGGGCGGCGACCAGTACCCCGAGCGGCACGCTGCCGGCCGCCGCCAAGACCAAGGCGAAATCCCCTCCTGGCGGTAGCCGCTCGGGGCGAACGAAATAGAAGAAGGACCAGTCTGGCGCGATCGCGAGAAAGAATCCGCAGACGGGCGCCAGCACCAAAAGGCCGAAGCAGCCGGCGATCACGAGCACCCGGCTGCTCCAGGGCCCACGATCCCCGCGCGCCAGCTCCTCGGCGCCAATCCAGGCGAACAGCGTCCCGAGGACGAAGCCGACGAGCGGACCTAGCGGAGCGGGCACGTCGCTCAATGGACCACGAGGCGGGGGCGAGGGCAATCGCCTCACCGGCCTCCGTCCGCGAGCGCTGAATCGATGCTAGAGAAGCGGGCATGGATAGCGTCCGGCTACGGCAGCTGCTCGAACGCCTGCGCGGCGGCACCCTCGAGGTGGACGCCGCGCTGGAGGAGCTCAGGGCGTTGCCCTTTGCCGACCTGGGCTACGCCCGGGTCGATCACCACCGCGCGCTGCGGCTCGGCATGCCGGAGGTGGTCTTCGGCCTCGGCAAGACGCCCGAACAGATCGCCGGCGTGGCCGAGCAGCTGATTTCGGCCGGACAGAACGTGCTCATCACCCGCCTCGCGGAGCCGGCGGCGGCCCAGGTCTTGGGGCTGCTCCCGGCGCTGCGGTACTCGCCCGCGGCCCGGGTCGCGACCTACGAACACGCGCCGATCGTGGCGCGGCCCGGCCAACCCGTCGCGGTCGTCACGGCCGGGACCAGCGACATCCCGGTCGCCGAAGAAGCGCTGGAGTCGCTACGGATGTTCGGGATCGGGGCGACCCGTATCTTCGACGTCGGGGTGGCTGGGATCCACCGCGTCTTGAAGGATCTGGACGTCATCGCACGGGCTCCGGCGGCGATCGTGGTGGCCGGAATGGAGGGCGCCCTGCCGAGCGTGGTGGGCGGGCTGGTGGCGACGCCGGTGATCGCGGTGCCGACGAGCGTGGGCTACGGCGCGGCGCTCGACGGGTTCACGGCGCTGTTGGGCATGCTCACGGGTTGCGCGTCGGGGGTGACGGTGGTGAACATCGACAACGGGTTCGGCGCCGCCATGGCGGTGGCACGCTTGATGCGGCTCGACCGAGGTGTGGCGTGAGTCACGGGCACGGGCACGGGCACGGGCATGGGCACGGGCACGGGCACGGGCACGGGCACGGGCACAGCCGCGATCCGGAGGCCCACCGCGCGCCGCTGGCAGCCGGGGCCGGCCAGGGTCAGGTGCTCTTGCTCGACACGGTGGGGGGCATCGCGGGGGATATGACGCTGGCGGCCCTGATCGACCTCGGCGTGCCCCTGGCGGTCGTCGAACGCGCGGTGCAGGCGCTCGGGATCGAGGGGGTGCAGCTGCGCCTCAGCGCGCGCCTCGCGGGCGCGATCGGGGCCCTGCACTTCGACGTCGAGGTGAGCGGCAGCCACGCCGAGCGCACCTACGCCGAGATCGATCGGTTGATCGAGCACGCGCCGCTCGACGCCGACGTTCGCGCGCTGGCGCGCGCGATCTTCCGGCGTCTGGCCGAGGCCGAGAGCCAGGTGCACCGCGTCCCCATCGAAGAGGTGCACTTTCACGAGGTCGGCGCCGTGGACGCCATCGTCGACATCGTCGGCGCTGCGGCCTGTCTCCGCCACATCGGGGCGCGCGTCGTCGCGACGCCGGTGCCGCTCGGACGCGGCAGCGTCGACTGCCGGCACGGCAGGCTGCCGCTGCCGGCGCCAGCGACCGTCCTGTGCCTGCGGGGCGTGCCGACCTACGATGCCGGCGTCGACGCCGAGCTGGTCACCCCCACCGGCGCGGCCATCGTCGCTACCGCTGCGTCCGAGTTCGTGCGTTGGCCGAGCTTCGCGCCCGAGCGGGTCGGCTGGGGCCGCGGCAGTCGTGATCTGCCCGATCGGCCGAACGTGCTGCGCGCCGTGCTCGGTCGCACGGCACCTGCTCCGGCGACGGCGTTCACCCACGTCTTGCTCGAGGCCAATGTCGACGACATGACGGGGGAGCTGACGGCCCACGCGATCGGCGCCCTGCTCGAGACCGGAGCCCTCGATGCGTGGGCCGCTCCCATCACGATGAAAAAAGGGCGCCCGGCGCTGACCATCTCCGCGCTCTGCGAGGAGCCGCTGGCGGCCGCCGTCACCGAGTGCCTGCTGCGCGAGACCACCACCATCGGCGTGCGCCGGACACCGATCGCGCGGAGCGAACGGCCACGCCAGGTCGTCAGCGTCGAGACGAGCTTTGGCCCGATCGCCGTCAAGGTGAGCGCTGGACCGCACGGACCGCCGCGCCTCAAGCCCGAGTTCGACGCCTGCGCCGAAGCGGCGCGCCGGGCGGGGGTCTCGGTGATGGACGTGATCGAGCAGGCGCTGGCGGTGGCTCGCGCCCGGCTTGGCTGAGCCGACCGGGCGCGGCGCGCCGCTTGCGCTGGCCGTTCCGGCTACTGCTCCACGCAGTAGATCCGATGCGTTCCGCCCGCGCCGACGTCGAGGCTGACGCCCTCCATCCACCAGCGGGAGACGTCCCCCCAGTCGGCGCCGCGCACGGCCATCGCGCTGGGGTTCGACCAGTCCTCGGCCGTGCTCGCCGCGCTGCCGGCCTCGATCGGCGCGGCGGCGCCGGTCAGCGCGGGGGACGCCGTCGGCCCGAGCGCCACGTAGGTCCCGTTGCCTTGCTGCCAGATACCGCTGCGCACGACGCCGCCGGCGAGCTCGGCTCCGGTCCCCACCAGCACGCCGTCGGGTCGCACGTACTCGGCCGTCGATGACAGGAACGCGCTCGCCGCCAGACCGTCCCGCGCGAGCAGCGCCTGCACCGACCCGGCGCCCGCGGGCTTGGTCGCCTGACAATGCTCGTCCGGGGTAACGATCCCGACCGGAAGCGCCGAGCTGCTCAGGTAGATGAGCTTCGAGCCCGGTCGCCGCGGGATGCTCATCGGCACCGAGGCTCGCTTCGACATGCAATAGATCTGACGCGCTGCCCCACACTCCTTGGCTCCCGAAGGCGGACCGGAGAGCCAGCGGGAGGGGCCGCCGGTGGCAACGCCCCAATCCACCGTGCCATTCGGGTCGGTCCAGTTCGAGCAGTGCACGAGCTTCGTCGAGACGAGGGTCCGCACGTGCCCCGTCACGCTGCTGCCCGTCTCCGTCACGCTCAGCGCGTTCATGACGTTCATCTCCGAAAATACGTCCATGAACGGCTGACCATCGACGCGGATCCAACCGCGCGCTCCGGTCAAGCGCTGCGCGGGCGTCGAGGTGGCGTCCGCCAAGAGCGCGGTGTAGGCGTCACCGTCGCCGTTGTTGATGCCGGCCGCGGTCGCGAGCCGGTTGCAGTGATCGTCGTACGGCCGCGCGCCGAGACCGGCGCCTTCGGTGCCCGTGAAGCTCTCGCTGCTGATGAAGGCGAAATTGACGGCCGCGAACTTCGCAGTGACCGATCGCGCTCGATCCATCGTCAGCGTGCAAACCGCCTGCTGACCGCTGCAGTCGCCCTCCCAGCCGGTGAACCAATAGCCGCTCTTGCCCACGGGCCGCACCGTGAGGGTCACCTCGCTGTCGCCGGCGTGCGTCGTCTGGGTGTCGCAGTCGGCGCCGCACGCGACCAGCGCGCCGTCGCGCTCGATCTCGACGGCGCCCGTGCCCACGCTCTGGCCCGTCTTGTCGAAGCGCAAGCGCAAGGACCAGCTCTCTGCTGGGTCGCTGCCGGCGCTGCCGCCACTGCCGCCGCTCGGCGCCCCTGCCCCGCCACCAGCGGGCATGCCACCAT
>JAEZYZ010000118.1 GCA_023418705.1 Pseudomonadota bacterium
GCGGCGCCGCCGGTGGAAGCACCGCCCGTCGCCTCGCCACCGCTACCGCCCGCGGCGCCGCCGGTGGAAGCACCGCCGGTGGAAGCACCGCCCGCGGACGTGCCGCCGGTCGAGGCGCCGCCGGTCGAGCTGCCCCCCGTCGAGGCGCCACCACTACCGACGGGACCCGCGCCGCCGGTGGTCGCCGACGCCGCTGCCCCGCCGGAGCCGCTCGGCCCCGAGCCGCCGCTGCCCGTAGCGCCGCCGGCGCTCGAGCCGTCACCCTCGTCGCTCCCGCAGCCGCTCCCGAGCGCGCTGATCATGATGACGACGAGGACGGGTCCTACGATGCGCGGAGGGATCACCTCGTACCGACTAGCCCTAATCCAGCCAGCCCAGCAGGGGACATTATCTGCCACCCCGGGGTGTAGAATTGCCGTTCGACTGAACCCGTGGTCCGGGCGTTCGGCGGGACGACACCGGGCTTCGCGGTTTTGGCGAAGGTCAGCGCTGGCCGCCTTGGGCGGCGCCGCTGCGCTGAAAGTCGTAGAGGCTCCCCAAACCGAGCAGCCGGGTCAGCTCGTCGAGGGCCGTGTGCACCTCGTCGAGCAGCTCGGGGTCGGCCAGATCGGCGACGTCGACGCGGTCGCGATAAAAGCGCTCCACCCAGCGCCGGAGCTCGGCGTGGAGCGCGTCGTCGAGGAGCACGCGGCCCGAAAGCGCGTGGCGCTCCTCGGCGTTCATCGCGACGCGGAGGCGCAGGCACGCGGGACCGCCGCCGTTGTTCATCGACGCGTTCACGTCGATGTAGTGCACGGCGCTCACCGGGTTGTTTTCCGACACCACCCGCTCGAGGAAACGCGCCGCGGAGGCGTTCTGCTGCGCCTCCTTGGGCGCCACGATCGCCAGGTCGCCGGAGGGCAGGCTCACGATCTGTGAGTTGAACGGGTAAGCGGCGACGGCGTCCGCCACCGGCAGCTCATCAGCGCGGGCGAGCGAGCACACGAGATCGCCGCCGAGCCGGCGCCGCAGCTCGTCCATGAGCTTGCCCGTCTCGACGAACGCCAGCTCGTGCAGCATGAAGAAGTTCCGATGGGCGACCGCTAGTACGTCGCTGTGAAAGGCGCCGGCGTCGATGCCTTCGGGGGACTGCTGCCAGAACAGGCTGACGGTGTCCGGTAGCTGGCACGACCGGGCCACCGCGCGGCTCGCCTCGAGCGTCTGGCGTGCCGGGTGCCGCTTTGGGCCCGCCACGGCGCCGAAGCTCTCTCGTCCCCACCCGAACAAGTGCAGCGTGCCGCCCGCGCTCTCGAAGCGGCTGTGGTTGGCGGCCCCCTCATCGCTGAAGTGCTGCGCGCCCGGCAGGGGCGCGTGCACCTCGAAGTGCTGCGCGTCGGCGAAGATCGTCCGGAGTACGCGCTCGGTGTGCGTCGCCTCCAGGCTGCGGTGGAACATGCTGGTCAGGTTCGCCACGACCAGGTGCAGTCGCCCGTCCTGGGTATCGGAAGAGGGCGCCACCGTCGCGGCGTTCGCCGTCCACATCGACGACGCGCTGCTGCACAAACGCAAGAGCCCCGGATCGATGCGGAGCGCCTGTGCGACGACCGCCGCATCCGTCCCGGTAAATCCAAGCCGCCGCAGCGTGGCAAGGTCCGGACGCGCCGCGGGCGGCAGCACCGCTTGAGAGACCCCCAGGCTGGCGACGAAGCGCATCTTCTCGAGCCCCTGCAGCGCTGCGGCGCGTGGGTTGCCGATGCTGCCGGCGTGGCGGATGCTCGCCAGGTTCCCCGGGCTGAGGCCCGCATACTGGTGGGTGGGCCCGACCAGCCCGTCGAAGTTCGTCTCCTGCCAAGTCGGCATGTGGCTATTTAGCCACGTTCGGGGAATTCGAACACCGCGCGAGCTGCCAAAACGCGCGGCAAACCCGCTAGGCCGGCGGCGAAGGCCCGGGCTATAGTGCCAGGATGTCGCTGACTGCGTCCGAGCCCCTCGCCACCTTGCTCGTCTCCTGTCCCGATCGCCGCGGTATCGTCGCGGCGCTGGCCCAGGTCCTGTACGGCCACGGCGCCAACATCCTCGACTCCGACCAGCACACCGACCCGGTGGCTCAGCAGTTTTTTCAGCGCATTCGGTTCGATACCTCCGAGCTGCTCACCGATCGCCAGTCCCTCGGTCGCGCCATCGCCGAGGTCGCGGAGCGGTTCCACATGTCCTGGCAGCTCCACGAGGCCGGGCACAGAAAACGTGTCGCGATTTTCGTCTCCAAGTTCGACCATTGTCTGTTCGACCTGCTGTGGCGGCACCGCGCCGGCGAGCTGCCCTGCGACATCCCGCTGATCGTCAGCAACCACCCCGACGCCGCCCCCGTCGCCGAGAAGTTCGAGATCGCCTTCCGGCACGTCCCTGTCACCGCGGAGACCAAAGAGGCGGCCGAGGACGAGCAGCTCCGCCTCCTCTCGGAGCACCGGATCGATCTGGTCGTGCTGGCGCGCTACATGCAGGTGCTCAGCCAGCGCTTCGTCGACCAGCACGCGGGCGCCATCATCAACATCCACCACTCGTTCTTGCCGGCCTTCGTCGGCGGCAAGCCCTACCACCAAGCGTACCAGCGCGGCGTCAAGCTGATCGGCGCCACCGCCCACTACGCCACCCGCGACCTCGACCAGGGCCCCATCATCGAGCAAGACGTCGTGCGCTGCTCCCACCGCGACTCCGTCGAAGATCTCGCGCGCAAAGGCCGCGACCTCGAGAAGATGGTGCTCGCCCGCGCCGTTCGTTGGCACCTGCACGACCGCGTGCTGGTGTACGGCAACAAGACGGTCGTGTTCGACTGAGAGCGACGGCTTTCTCGGTCGTATCGAGCGAGGCAACGGATCGCTCCAGCGAGGGCGCGAGTTGCATCGAAAACCCGCGGTCGCGGCGGAGCCCGAGCCCGCCCGAAAAGTCTTCACGCGCCGCCGCTCTCCCTTGGGGCCACGCCCGGCTGCCGTCGCAACGCCAACAGGACGCACAGGGCGATGGCCGCGAGCAAGAACGGCACCGACACTCGATTCATGGCTTGCCACCCGACACGGTGTAACAAGACGCCCGCGGTCAAACTGGCGATCGCGTTGGCGACATAGATCAGGACCTCGTTGGCGCCTTGCACGATCGCCTTGTGTTCGGGGTCCGACGCCCGAGCGAGCAGGGTCGTGCCACCCACGAACATGAAATTCCATCCCACGCCCAGCAGGAGCAACGCGCTCCAGAAGTGAGCCACGCTGACGCCGATCAAGTTGATGACCGCGCACAGCAGCATCAACACCGCCCCGGTCACGATGACGCGGAGCTCTCCAAGGCGGCGGATGATCGATCCCGTCACGAAGGCGGGCGCGAACATGCCGAGCACATGCCACTCGATGACCAGGGCCGTGTCATCGAAGGGGTGCCGCTGATGCTGCATGGCGAGCGGCGTGGCGGTCATCAAGAACAGCATCACCGCGTACCCCACGACGGCGCTGACGATGGCGACCGCGACGTCGAGCTGCCGCAGCGCACGCCTGAGGGCCCTCCAATCGTGGGCGCGGGCGTGCCGTTCGGTGTCGTGGATCCGCAGGCGAGTCACCAGTCCCAGCGCCAAGAGCCCGATCGCGGCGAGCGACAGGTACGCGCCCACGAACGGCATCCCCGTGAGATCTTTCGTCCACTTGGTGCTCTCGGGACCGACCACGGCGCCCACGACGCCCGCGGCGAGCACGAGCGAGATGGCGCGGCTCAAGAACTCGGGGGGCGCAAGGTCGGCGGCGGCGAAGCGATGGTACTGGCTGAAGGCACCGTAAACACCGACGATCAGGGAGCCGACGCACAGCAGCCAGAACTCTTCGACGTGCGCGGCGTACGCGCACAGAAGCGCGCCGCTGATGCCGCACAGGATGCCGATCGCAAAGGCGGCGCGCCGCCCGGTGCGTGCCATCAGGAGCGAAGCCCCGAACGTGCTCAGCGCACCGCCGAGCACGTAGGCCGTGACCGGCAGCGTTGCGAGCCGCCGATCGGTGGCGAGCGCGAGCCCTGCCAGTCCGTTCACCGTGGCCAGCACCACCGCGGTGATGGAGGTGACCGCCTGCAACCCGATCAAAACGGCTACGCTACGTTTCCAGCTGGACGGCCCCCCGAGCGCGATGCCTGCCACGAACGAGCCTCGTTCAAGTCACCGTGATGTCCACGGTCGCTGGAGAACCATCGCCAACTCCCGGCACGACCGCATCCCGCGACGATATCAGCTCCTGCACGAAAACTCCATGGCCCGCCCACGCAGCGGGCGTGCGGCAACGAGACGGCCCGTGTTCGACGGAGTCTTGGAAGCGCATCGTCAGATCTCCGCGCGCCCTGCCACCGATCGTTGACCAAGGTCGGTCGAGTGGTGCATTGGTGCGTTCGTTCCCGGGTAGTCCGTGCACGGACGGCTCATTTTGCCCACAGAAAGGCTTCGTTGAGATGAAAAGGAATCAGCTTCGGCAGTTGGTCGCCGCCACGACCCTAGCGGCGGCGGCGCTCGTGGCAGCGGCCGCGTGGGCGGCCTCGTGGGTGCGCACGGGCACCGTTTCGATGGTGAACGTCAAGGACAATGCCAACGACTCGCAGGGTAGCGGCAGAGAGCTAGAGATCACGTTCCATAGTGGCTACAGCGGTAGCTTTTGTGGGAGCTCGAGTGCGACGATTTCGATCCACCAATCGGGGCACGCCCTGTGGTCCGAGTGGATTCGGCTCGCCACCGCTGCCCAGCTCTCGGGCAAGTCGCTCCGCGTCGGCAGCAACAACAACACGGGCTCCTGCAAGGCCCACTACCTTCGCCTGCAGGACTGAGCGTTGGAGTGGGCGCGGTGCGCGGACGACAATGCGCCAGCAGCGGTCGGGCGCTCGTGCCCACTTCGAGACGAGCTGCGCGTACGTGCGTTCGGGAGATGATGCATGAGCTACGAAAAGTACCTGATAGCCGCTAGTGTGGCGGCGGTCTGGGCAGTCGCGGGCTGCGCGGTCAACGTCGATGAAACGGTCGACGTCAGCGAGCAGCCAACGATCTTCGGCGGCGACTCTCGCCACGACTTCGGCGACATGAGCCGATACGACCAGCGCCTGGCGCGTTCGGTCGCGGCGCAGTTCTGGGACGTTCCCTGCTCGGGGGCGACCTGTACGCTGCCCACCGCGCCCTGGGTCGAGGCCCCCGTCTGGGACGATCATGACTGGGATCCGGAGACGGATCGCGTCGAGCGGCTCGCACACCTGTGTCCGGACGTGCGATTCTATGGGCAACAGTCCGGCGCTGCGTGCACGGGGATGCTCGTCGCCCCCGATACCATTTTGACGGCTCGGCACTGCAAGCCCCAAGGCTCAAAGTTCGTGTTCGGCTTCTTCGCGGACGCCGACGGCGGCAATGAAGTCACGGAGGTGCCGGCCTTGGACGTCTACGAGTGCGTGTCGGCCCACATCGGCAGCGACAGCGGCAGCGACTGGGCGCTTTGCAAATTAGATCGGCCCGTTCGAAATCGTCCGGTCCTTCCGGTGCGCTATACCACGCCTCCGGAGCAAGATAGCCAGCTCGTGAACCTCGCCCACCACACTGGCTTGCCCCTGAAGTCCGGCGTCGGGTGGCAAATGGGAATTTTCAACGCGCAGCGCTTCATGCACAACGTGGACTCGATGGGCGGAGCGAGCGGATCGCCGTTGTTCCAGCACGGCAGGGTGGTCGGAATGCACGTCGTGGGCTTCAGCGAGGCTTTCGTCCGCCGCTTTGGCGGCAGCACCTGCGCGGAATACGCAACGTGTGACCTGTACGGGTGTGGCGGCCATCCGGAAGGCTTTCACAAGGCGCAGCGCATCGACCCGATGGGACATCATATTCCGCTCTTCCCCGCCGGCATCGTGACGGTGTTGTGACCGTCCCGTAGGGGGGGGCGTGCACGACGGCGCTGACGATGGCGACCGTAGGGTCGAGCCGCAACGCACGTCCGAGCGCGCTCCAATCGTGCGCGCTCGCCCGCTGTTCGGTCTCGTCGACCCGGAGCGGAGTCACCGGTCCCAGCCACGACCGTGAACTTCTGCCTGTCGAACTGGAAATCCCGCGTCGGCGTTCGACGACACGCCTTGTGTCTGGCTCTGCGGAGTATTCCAGCGCACCCGCTGCCACCGGTTGAACTTCGCCATGTGCTTCCGCATTGGGTCGGTCAAACCCGGCAGCGATCACCCAGAGGGACCTTGGGTGAAGCCGGTCCGGACCGGCACATCCCTGACCAGATCTGATCACCGTTGTGACCATCTTCGGGAAGTCCGGCTCGAGAGCGGCAGGCAATAGCGCGGGTTTTGACCGCAGCACGGCCTGGCATCACTCTTGCTAGCGTGCGTGCATCCATCCATCCATCCATCCATCGGCCAGGAGCAACGACATGCGGTTCAGCGTTATGGTGATCTTGTGTTTGGGGGCGAGCGCCATGATCGCCGCCTGTGGCGATGAAACGGATGCCTCGGAAGGCGCCGCAGGCGCTCGTGCCGCCGTCTGTGAAGGTGAGCCGCCGCCCTCGTGCGTAGACTGCTTCAGCTCTCCTGTAGAAGGGAAGCAGCCGGAGTGTACCGATGGCGTTTGGCATTGCCCGGCGGGCACCTCGCCGCACACGGAATGCCCCGCGAACAGCTGCGTCTGGGGCGCGACGACCGACTGCTGTCACTCGACCGGCTTGCGAACTCCCCGCGTCTGCGACGACTCTGGAATGCTCGTCGCTTGCCCTGCCGGATCGATAGCTGTCGAAACGGGCGGTGTGTGCGCTCCCGAAGGAGTGACGGTCAGTGATTGCAAGGAGCTGGACGGGCTCGCTTGCGCGTCCGTCGAGCTCGAGTGCCACAACCTCGTCCAATGCAGCTACTTCTGTCGTTGTGAACCCGGCGCCGGCGGTGCTTTGCAATGGTGGTGTGACGCCCTGGCGTGCTGAGCGAGCATCAACGGATGACCTGGCTCACCGACGCCTCGAGCCCGAGGAACCGTCGTGGAGCGATGCAATACGCCTACGTCTGCTCGGGATGCGCCGAAAAAGCGAGCCCGCCTGCGATGTGATCGCGGCGGGCTCGGGGACCTTTGTTGGCGACAGGTCTTGTCGTTTACTGGTAGTCGGCTGGCGACAGGGATGCGTCGTATTCCCTCAGAATGAAGCGAAGGTCCTCGTAAGAGCCCTGCTCCTGTCCGCCGTTGACGATGAAGGCGTAGGTGAAGTTGCCCGGGCACTGCCCGGCCCAAGCGGTGCTTCCCGCCATGCCGCCGTTGCGCTCGACGCAATCTCCCTGAGTGACGCCGCCGTTGGGGGCCATGGCGCCGGTTTGCAGGTGGTACTTGGTGGCCAGCTCCGCCAGCGATCGCGGCGTGGCCGCTAGCCCGGTGTAGTGCTCCAGGTTGATCCAGCGATCGTAGGGCGTCCCGTTCGTTTCGTACCAGGGCTCGCTCGAGTGACGACCCAGCAGTGCTTCGTGATCGATGAACACGTCGGTCTGCACCGCCTGCTGCAGGTAGTCTTGAAGACCATTTTCGGTGATCTCGTCGATGAAGTACCGAAGCAGCATGTAGCCGCCATTGTTGTAGCCGTCACCGGGAGAACCGGGGGCGTTCGCGCAACCTCGCTGATGGATGTAGAGGGCGTTGTCGTGACGGGTCGTGCGGCCGCGGCTCGTTCCCACCACCGAGTGGAAGTCGCCAACGCCGCCCTCCGCGAAGTTGATCACGTGAGAGGTGTGATCCATCAAGTGCCCCACGGTGACCTGATCGACGAAGGCTCCGGCTTGGTTCGGATCCGCGTCGAAGCCGTAGAGGGTCCGCAACGTGGGAAAAACCAGCGTGTTGCGAGTGAGAGGGTCACCGTTCTTCAGCCGGAATCCGTTCGGGTCCTGCCCTTCGGCGATGAGCTGAGCTGCAGCGGCGATCGTGTAGGACTTGTCGGCGCTCGCCAGGCGCATCACCGGATTGTATTGAAGGGGAATGGTCTGCGCCTTGTCCTGGTAACCGTAGGCGCCCTCGACGACCATGTTTCCGTTCTTGAACACGGCGAAGGCAACGCCGGGCGCATCACGGGTAATGGCCCAGTTCTTGACGGCGTCGGCAAAGCCCGCGAGCGGATCCGAGCCGCCGCTGGCCAGCTCGGGCGGGTTGACGGCTTCCGGGAAGGCTCTTTGCGGATTGCGCAGAATGCCCAAATCGAAGAAGCGGGCGCCGACGAAGTCCTGGACGGAAACTTGGATCGTGTTGTTCCCGTACTGGAGGCCGCTTGCGCCCAGGGCGATCATTTGAAACCCGGGGGAATAGCTGCCGTCGGTGAACACTGGGGTGTTGTTCACAGTGACTTCGATGGCGTCGTCCCAGCGAGCCCAGAGGACGAGGTCGCTCAGCTCTTCGGTGGTGTCGATTTGGAAGGTCGCCTCCGCAAAGAGGGTGACCGGGTCATCCTGGCCAGCCGGTAGCGGCCAGCTGTTGTCGTCGAACGGACCCTTGCGCGCGGGTTTCCAGCTCGCCGTGTCATCGATGCGCCAGAGCCACGAGAGGGCGGTTGCCTGGGAAATGATCCCGGGAGCATGCAAGAAGGACTTCGGATGGATGCGACTACCGTCGACCAAGTCTCGCCGAGTGATGCTCACGTCGTCGAGCTGAAAGGCGGTTTGAGACCCGTCGAGCACGAAGCGGAACTGAAAGTTCGTCATCGAGCCGTAGGGGCTCAATTGAACGAACTCGGTGCGCCACTTGTCGTCGGCCGCGCCTTCGGCGCCCAGATCGCGCACGGTCACCCAGTTTCCGCCCTGGCTGACCTGAAGGAGCGCCGCGCCGGGGGTCGAGGCATCGAGCAGGCGATGGAATCGCAGCAAGGGGTAGGAGCCCGTCGTGCTGAGATCGATGGGTGGCGACGTCAGGATCGCGGCACCCTCCGCCGTCGCCGCCGGGATTCCGGAGCCGGACTCGGCGTAGTCGTCGTCGTGGACGAGGTCGGCCGCCGAGAACCCCGTGGAGGTCCAGTTTCCTAGACCGTCGGTGAACTTGTCGTACCATACGATGCCTGCCTCGGCGGCGCCGCAGGGACCACACGCGCCACCGCAGTCCACCGTGGTCTCGTTGCCGTTGAGGAAGCCGTCGCTGCAGGTGTCTTCGCCGCAGCCCTCACACGTGCCCGGCTCGCCGAAGCTGCCGTTGTCGATCAAGTAGCTGCCTGGAGGACCGTTGAAGATGAACTCGAGCTTCAGGTCCGAGTAGCTTTGCGCCAGGTCTTGTTTCGCTTGGGCGGAAAGGCTCAGCTCGATGGTGTCGAAGGTTCCGCCGGAGAGTGTCGAAGCCGAAACGCTGCCCAGCTGGTGCCAGAAACCCCGAGAATTCGACGAGGCGACCACGCGGACCTCGCCCCAACCCGGGCTTTGCGCCGCACGGAGGTCGAACGAGAAAGTGTCGCCGATCACGGTGGGTGTCGTCAGTTGAGTTGCGGCAAGGGTGGTGTAATAGCCGGCCGTGACCTGGATGCTTCCGGAGCCCTCCGTGCCGAGCGCGGAAGGGGAATGACTCCCGCCGGAGGAGGTCCAGTGGGCGGCATCGTCGAAGCTCAAGGCGTCCGCGACCGTCAGGTGCTGACGCGTTCTGCCGACGCTGTCCTCCGGCTCGGCAGAGCACCCGAAGCTCGAAGCCAACGCAAGCGCTCCAAACAAGGTAAAAACGCCTCCGCGCACGCGGAGCCGACCGGTTTTCTTGGCGACACCACCTCGCGGTGTGTCGCAGTTCTGTTCGTGGATCATGCCGCGTTAGAGCCTGGGGGCTTCGCAAAGCTTCACCTCGAAAGCCTTTGGCCCCAAAAAGCTCGCCCGCCCGTCGGCGTGGTCCTCCTTGCGCTCGAACTCGAGCAGCCGGGCTCGAGCTCGACGTGCCAGCGGGTCGGCGGCGTCAGCCAAACAGCGCGCGGACGCGACCGGCCCGCATTGTCAGAATTTGCGTCGCCACAACGCTTGCCCAACTACACCGCGCCGGGGTAATGGGGCGACCCTCACCACCATTGCTCGCTTAACTGCGGAGGTATCGAATGACGAATCAAGCGACCGATCCACCTGGACCCCCACGGCCACGACTGACTGGCAGCGCGCGGGTCGCCGGCCGGGCCCTGTTCGACGTCACGTGCGTCGCGCTGATCGCAGCAGCCATTTTGGCCCTCTTCAGCCAGCCCGCCGCTGGGGCCGAGGACTCGGACGTCTTCGATATTCGTGCGGGTCACCAACTATCGGGCAGCATCAAAAAGACCCTGAAGAACACCGCGCTGACGGATTGCTTGGCGGCGTGTTTGAGTGAAAGCGCCTTCGCTTGCGCCGCGGTCGATCACGCCGCGGACACGGACGAATGCCGGCTGGCGACCGGCACCAAGGTGTCAGCCAACGCTGCGCGCGATACCTATGTCGTTGCCGCCAGCCGGGCTCCCAAGCGCGTCACGCCGCGCAGTGCTGGCCTTTCGCAGTGTTGGTCGGGCGCGGAGCAGGACGGCTTGCTGTGCTACAAAAACTGCCGCTCCGGATACAACGGCCAGGGACCCGTCTGTTGGGAGAAATGCCCAGCAGGCTACAAGAATGACGGCGCCACCTGCCGCAAGCCGGTGGAGGTCAAGGAAAAGAAGAGCTACGGTCGCGGCGCCGGACGACCGATGGGCTGCGCCCCCGGCGAAGAAAAGGACGGCGCGCTCTGCTATCCGAAATGCAAAGCCGGCTACAACGGTGTTGGCCCGGTCTGCTGGCAGAACTGTCCGAGTGGGTTTCGCAACGACGGAGCCTACTGCGGCAAGCCGAAGGCCTACGGCCGCGGCGTGGGCAAGGCAAAGCGGGGCTGCGAGAAGAAGTACGGGAAGGGCAAGTGCGAAAAAAACGCGGGGCTCTGGTATCAGAAGTGCCGCGAAGGCTTTCACAACACCGGCTGCTGCATCTGCAGTCCCGATTGCCCATCGGGCATGAAGGACATCGGCGTGTCTTGCCAGAAGAAGAGCTACACGCGCACCGCGGGCAAGCCGCTCAGCGCGTGCGGCAGCAATGAAGAGAAGGACGGTGCCCTCTGCTACCCGAAGTGCAAGGCCGGGTACAACGGCGTCGGGCCGGTGTGCTGGGAGAACTGCCCAGCTGGCTACACGAACGACGGGGCGACGTGCCGGAAGCCCGGCGACATCGACGCGAAGAAGTCGTACGGTCGCGGCGCGGGCTGGCTCAAGCGCGACACGTACCGAAACATCTTCCGTCGGTACATCCGCGACCATCACAACATGAACTACAAGTACGGTAAACCCTTGACGGCCAGCGAGAAGGCATACTTGAAGGCGTGGTTCCCCGAGCGCCTCCTCAACAAGGTGCGTATCCGCGAATTGGCCGGTATGACGGGTGCGTTCAGCCACAAGGCGAGCGCGACCACCTACGGCAACGACTTGATCGTGGTCAAAAAGGGGAAGCGTTCCAATGAGCTATTGAGGCACGAGATGGTCCACGTTTGCCAGTACGACCATTTGGGGCGCGACGGCTTCGCGCGGGAGTACGCTGACCAGTACGTCGACGGCGGCTACCAGTACCGGTCCATCATCATGGAAGAGGACGCCTACGGCTTCGACGCGAAGACGCCGATTCATCAGTATCGAGGTGCGGACGGCAAACGAGCAGCCTGGTATCGAAACTGTAAAGACTAGACCCACACGTCCGGTTGTCGTGGAGCGGCGGCGAGCTCGGACCGCCGCTCCGCCTTCCGCGCCATCATGGGCTTCTCCACAAAACTCCATGGGGCTCTCACGCGCCTTCCAAACGCCCGTGTTGCGTTCCTTCTGGCACGTGGAGGCGCGCCAAGCGATGGCAGAAACCACGAGAAATCGCGGCAGGCGGTGGGCTTACCCGGCGGTCCCGACCCTGTGGGGCGGAGCAGGGCTCGTCCTGCTGCTCCCTTTGGTCGCGATGCAGTTCACGGCGGAGGTCGCCTGGACGACCTTCGATTTCCTGGTTTTCGGGGCGATGCTGTTCGGCGCGTGCGCCCTTTACGAGGATGGCGGGCAACAAGGCCTACCACCTCGCGGTGGGCACGGCGCTTGCCGCCGCGGTCCTTTTGGTCTGGGTGAACCTGGCCGTTGGCATCATCGGGAGTGAAGATCATCCGGCCAACTGGTATTTGGGGCGTGCTGGCCGTCGGTGTCACCGGCGCTGTGATGGGGCGCTTCAGACCTTCGGCAATGGGACGGGCGCTGATCGCGACCGCGCTCGCGCAGGCATCGGCTTGGGCATCGCTCTGGTCGCCGGATGCGGCCGCGCCTGCATCCTCAGCAGCTGCTTCATCGCGCTCTGGCTCGCCTCCGCTCGCCTGTTCTGGCAGGCGGCCGCCGCTCGAGCGCCGAGCGTATCGGAGTAGCCCGGGAAGCGGTCGCTTCACGCTAAGCACAGGCTCGCGGTGACCTGCCCGCCCGCAGAAAGGCTCGCGCCTTGACAGACGGTCGTCTGTCTGTATAAATGCAAGATGAGCGAACGGCGGAAAACTCGCATCTTGGTGGTCGGCGCGACCGGCTTCGTTGGAAGACACGCACTGGAGGAGCTGGGCGCGCGGGAAGATGCTCATGTGATCGCGGCGTGTCGGGATAGAGCGCGCTTGCCCCTCCGGTTCCAGGCCGAGGCCCGGATCGGTGACCTTCGAGATCGAGCCTACACGGACGGACTCTTCGCGGACGTGGACGTCGTGTGCTTGGCCGCGGCGTGGAGCGCGCTCTACGGGCACTCGACAGCGTCGAAGTCCTTGTACCGTGCGCCGCTCCTTGGCGCGATCGACGCTGCCGCACGGGCGCGGGTTCGACGGGTCGTGCTCACGAGCGCGCTCGCGGTGAAGAACGTCCCGCACTCTCGGTTTCGTTCCGTGCGCGAGTCGGTCGAGCAGGTCTGGCCGCACCTGGGGAATTTGCTAGCGCTCGAGGCCAGGATGAAGGCGCTGGCGTCCGAGCGAACATCGATGATCGCCCTACGCTTCGGGACGTTCACGGGCGCCCGGCAAGACGTGGGCATTCTTCCGGTGCTGGTCCCGCGATTGCGCCGACGACTCGTCCCGTGGATCGACGGCGGGGCGGCTCCGTTGCCGATGATCGATGGGGCAGACGTTGGCCGGGCGTTCGCGGCCGCCGCCTTCGCGCCACCAGACGCGCCGTTTCAGGCGCTCGACGCGACCGGACCCGAGGTGGCAACCTTCTTCGACGTCGTCAACTACTTGCACGCTACGTTCCGCATCCCGCTGCCCGCCTTCAGCGTGTCCTACGGGACGGCTTTTCGTTTCGGATACCTCGCGGAGCTCTTCGCTCGGTTCTCGAGGACGCGCCCGCTCTTGACCCGGTCGATCGTTTTCCTGTCCGAGGAGTGTCGCGAAGATCGCAGTTCTTGGCCGCGGTGGGGCTTTCAGCCGCGCGTCGACTGGAAGTCGTCCGTCCAGCATCAGGTGCAGGACATCGACGACCGGAAGGTCGTCCCGCGGCTCGCCAACGAGGTGACTCCGAAGCTCGAGGAGGGCTGATGGCAGGGCGAACGGACTCCAAGCTCGACAACCCGAACCGCAAGAAGATCGTGGAAGTGGCACGTTGGCTCTTCTACGAAAATGGCTACGGCCCGACGTCCCTCGGGGATCTGGCACAAGCGTCGGGCATCCCGAAGGGAAACTTCTACTATCACTTCCGCAGCAAGGATGACGTCTTGCGCGCGGTGGTGGAGGCGCGTCGGCTCGACGTCGAGGCACAGCTCGAGGACTGGCGGAGGTCTCTCGGGTCGCCGCGCGAACGGCTGCATCGCATCGTGGACATGTTGGTCCACGATGAAGACCACCTGACCCGCTACGGCTGTCCCATGGGATCGCTTCTGACGGAGCTTGGCAAGGCCCAGCGCGAGCTTCAAGGCGAAGCGTTTGCCGTCTTGGAGCGCATCGTCGACTTCGCGCAGGCCCAATTCTCCGAGTGCGTCAGCTCATCGCCGAAGGCTCGAGAGCTAGCCATTCACCTGATGGGGCGCTGTCAGGGGGCGGTCGTGATGGCTCACGGCTTCGGCAGCGCGGAGGTGTTGCGACGGGAGACGGCATCCATCCGAGTTTGGATCGACGATACCTTGAACGCTTCGACCTCCGCGAGGGGCCGCCGTCGACCAGGACACCAACGATGACCGGAAGTGCCCAGAAAAGAGGCAATCCTTAGAATACCAGGTCGACATGGAGGCCGGCAGTGATCCATTGCAGATCGGCGTCGCCCGTCAGCGAGTTGTACGCTCCGTGGATGCCAAGGTTGAGGAGCGGCAACAGGGTGAGCTCCAGAAAAGCGCCGGCGTCGTACGTGAACGCCGTGTGCGAGACGTCTCGGCCGGCGAAGTCGGCAGAAAGGTGTCCGACGCCCAAGTGACCGAAGATGCCGGGCCGCAGGATCTCGCCGATCGCCAAACGCAGCCCACCGACGCCTCGGTAGACGTTCGGTCCGAAATCACCGGACAGGCTGTGATAGGTGAAGGCGAGCTCCGGCGCCAACACAAGCGCCGGAAGCCGCGTCCGGTTGCCGAGGCGCAGGCCGAAGCCGGGGCCCGATTCCGCGGGTGAATCGAGGGGAAAAGCGTAGTCGAGGTCACCGCCAACCACGACGTCGGCACGGGCCGGGTCCGCTAGCGACGCCATGGCCGTGAACGTCGCGGCGACCAGCAACGGGCGGATGATCGAACGTCGCTCTGTCATTCGGAGCTCTCCTCCTGTCCCCCGGACATCGGGGTTTCCGGGAGTAGCTCCCGGAGCAAGCAGCGTGCCTCGACGCGTCAGGCGCGTTCCAAGGCCTGTTGCTGCACTCCGTCACCTGACCGACTCACGCCAAGCGTGGTCGTTTGCTCCAGTGAGGCAGAAGGCGTCGCGTTCAGGGCGTCGACGAGAGTTGTCTCGCGCTGGCGGTGCCACTGGTGCCGAGTTTTGCTTCGCCCCTCCCCGGGCCGGTGCAGTGCCCGCCGACAGTTTCGCTGCAGATGGATTATCTCCGCGGTCTGGCGATTGTTGACCCGTCTGAAGATCCATCACGGGTCCCTATCCAAAGACGCACTCGCTCCGCGCGCATCCGGGACGTGGGATCGATGGAGCTTGGGAGATTCAGCATGGTGTCACGACCGCTACCTTCTCGACATCGGACGCGCGTAGTCGGCGTGTTCCTCGCAGCCGTGAGCATCGGCTGCTCCGGCACCATCGAGGGAGGGGGACACCATTCGGACGATGCCCCGCCATCGAGCGGCGGGGCGAGCTCTTCGGGTGGGGGAGGCACGGGAGGCGCCCATGCAGCGAGCGGCGGGGCTGCTTCCGGCGGCGAGGGGGCCAGGGACCCAGCCGAGTGCGGCGATGGCCTGACGAGCCGCCGGCTGAGGCGCCTGTCGGTTCGCGAGTACGCGGGCGTCGTGAGCGACTTGCTCGGCGCTGATTTCGGAGACGACGTGGGCAAGTACTACACCGAGCTGGTGACGGACCTCGGCCAGCGGCTCGCCGCCATTCCGCAGGCGGACGGAGCCACCGCGCTCGACAACTCTCTGGTCGTGTGGGGCAACGAGATCGCGACGGGCCCGCATGGCACCGACAACCTGCCGATCGTGCTCTTGGGTGGCGCCGCCGGACGCCTGAAGCGGACGGGCTACGTCGTGGACGCAGACTCCCAGCCCCACCATCGCCTCGGCTGCTCACTGCACCACATCATGGGCGACCCCGTGGATGGCTTCGGTGCGATGCCCGACTGCGGCGTGCTCCAGGAGCTGGAGCTGGCCTAGCTCCGCAGCCCGTCACGCCGCCAGCGCGCCAGAGCGCGGCGCCGCAGTCTGGGCTGCGGAGGCGGGGAGCGCCGCGAAGACGGCGTTGACGCACGGCTCGACGACCTCGCGCAGCACCTCGGAATGAAGGGCGTCCTGGAGCTCCGCTGGGAGCACGCCGTGCGCGGCCAGCTCGTGCGCCAGGCCGGCGTTCGGCAGGTCGCCATGCGCCACGCTCGGCGCTTGCGCAACAGCGGCGAGAGCGTCCTGCAGTGTCTGCTCGACGACCTTCCGCAGCGCGGGTCGCTGCGCGAGCAACCATTGCAGGGTTCGCCACGCGAGCTCTGCGTGCCGCGCCTCGTCCTCTGCGATCTCCGCGAGGATCTCGGCCACGATGGGATCCTTGCAGGTGCTGAGGGCGTGGCTCGCTTCCAGCGCGGCGCGCGTCTCACCGATACAACCTTCCAAGACGAGCGTGCGCAGAAAGTCCTCCGTAGTCCGCCCGTCCAGCGCTCCGTTCAGGTCGAGCGCGCCCGGTCCGACCGGGACCCCGGCGTAGTGACTGGCGAGGGAGAAGCCCAAGCGCGCGTGCCGCGTCTCGTCCACCATTGCGGCATTGGACGCTTCGACCAGATCTGCGGGCGCGCCGAGCGCGAGAAGCTCGAGCGAAAAGCGTGCGAACGCCGCGATCGAGGCGTGCTCCATGAGCGCGATGCGCGTAAAGTGATCGGCCAGGGCTTGGCGCGCCGCGGCCGTCAAGCCAGCGACTCGTGGTTCTGGCACTCCCGCGCCCCAATCCTCCCGGTGAGCCAGGGTCGCCGTGCGTTCGCACTGCTGAACCAGGAACGGGCGCCCGCAAGAGCTCGATGCAACGCAGCGCCGTCCCTCGCTAGTGGGTTCGCAATGCTGCGATGGGTCGCAATCGTCCCGCGTGGAGCACTCGTCGCTGGGCGTTTGGCAGGCGAACTCGAGCGAACTGCCGAAGCAGGGGTTTCGTGGCACGTAGTTCCCGACGCACAGCGCGCCCCCGCTGCAATCTGCGTCCGTGGCGCAGCCGTCGACCGTTGGCCAACATCGTCCAATGGGATCACCACAGACGCAGACGAAGCCCGTCGGACAGTGTGAATCCTGCAGGCACCCACTCGTGCACTCCGATTCCGGCATCGATCCCGGAAAGGTCGACAAATAAGATTCGCAAAAGGCGTATTCGCCGGCACAATCGCTGTCGTATTCACACTGCCCGGCCTCGGCCCCCGTCATCCCTTCACGTGGGAGGGACGACGAACACGCGGTCTGCTCCAGGCGGTGCACGTAGCCCTCGGCGCAAACGACGACGCCCGTGTCCTGGTCGTGCACATACGGCGTCGGATCCGTACAGTTTCCGAAGTCTTGGTTCGCAAATACGCCTGCGCTTCCTGCCGTTCCTGCGCTTCCTGCCGTTCCGCCGCTTCCAGCGGCGCCGGGAGTTCCCGCAGTTGCTACCGTTCCGTCGCTTCCAGCGGCGCCGGCAGTTCCTGCAGCGTCGCCGGATCCTTCGCTTGGCTCATCCACCATCCCGCACGCGCTCGCTGCGGCCCCGAGCGATGTCAGCAGCGCAAACCTCAATGCGCTGGTGGAGAGGGTGGAGCGGCGCAAGGATCGAGAAGTTGTGCGGTGAGCCATGGCCGTCATCGAAAGCATCTAGTGTGCCAGACGTGGAGAGCGGGATAAGACGTCAAAGAAAGGCGATCGCGATGTGCCAGCATGTGCCAAATGCAGCCATCGAGCTCGTGATCGGCACAACGGCCGCGACGGATCTCC